>CAZLNE010000053.1:0-14124 GCA_964560975.1 uncultured Treponema sp.
ATTCCCAGCCGAATGTTGCAGGCGGTTTATTGGTAATGTCGTAAAAGAGTGCGTCGCAGAAGCTGAGTTTTTGCAGGCGTCCAATAATAACCGAAAGTAAAGGCCAGTCAAGGTGAGCAAAGCGGGCTGTCATGACATCTTCTGATACGACCGGGCGAAGTATAAATGAACAGTGTCCTTCTTGCTCTGCATAGGTGGTATGAATAGTTAGATGTTGGAATATTTTTTTATACCAGCCGGCTTTCTTTAATTCTTCAAGAATAATTGCGTCTGCTTCTCTTGTCTGATCAAGTGCTTCTTTTGTACAGTATCCTTCCTGGATTGAACAGTGTGGCTTTTCCCATAGTTTTATAACGGTTCTATTTACGTCTGATACAGTATTCGTAATATGAGACGATGCTTTTTCCAATAAAGTCCAATCTGGTATTTGTTTTGAAAAGTAAAGTACTGCAGGGAAACGGTAGGTTCTAAAATCGCCCTGCACACCTACTGATTTTACGGGTAAAATTGATGTTGATAAGGTATTTATAGGGATAGAAGGAAATAAGGGAGAAAAATCTATAGATGTAACTTTTTTTTCTGCACGAGCGAATTCTCGTTCTTCTTCTGATGATAGCACTCCGGAATTACACAATACATTGATCGATAATCCCGGTCCTGGAAATGGATGTCTCATAACAAGTTCTTCGCTTAGTCCTATCTTTTTTCCAATTTCTCGTACTTCATCCTTATATAAATCTTTAAGCGGTTCGATGATTAAGCCTTTTGCAATTAAGGCTTGTATACCATCGACGCGATTATGATGAGTTTTTATAACATGAGAATTTTTGGTTCCGCCTGATTCAATAATATCAGGGTAGAGTGTTCCCTGTGCTAAAAGCCATTGTGAATCGGCAAGGCTATGTCTTTTTGCAACTTCATTTCTTACGGCAATAAAATTTTCACCGACCGCCTTTCTTTTTTGTTGAGGGTCTATCAGTTTATTAATTGCTTTTAAAAATGATTCGCTTGCATCTTCAACAATGAAGTTTGTGAAACCTGCATCTTTGTATCTTCTTTCAATGATTTTACTTTCATTTTTGCGCATGAAACCGTTATCAATATGAAGTCCTAACACACGGTCTTGACCCAGGGCTTTATTTAAGAGGGCAAAAGCAACGGTTGAGTCAACTCCGCCTGATAAAAAGAGGAGTACTTTTTTATCATGAGCATCAGTTTTTATCTGCTCTAAGATTACATCAAGAACGGTGCTTTGATCCCAGTTTTTTTTCATTCCGCAAAATTCTGCAAAGTTTGCAAAAATAGTATTTCCGCAAGGAGTATCTTTTACTTCGACATGGAACTGAAGTCCAAATCGTTTAAGTTCGAGGTTCTGTACTGCTGCATATGGACAATCTTTTGTAAATGCTGCCTGTTCAAAGCCGGGAGCTAAACTAAGTACTGCATCCTGATGGCTCATCCATACCTGTGCCGGCATTTGTATTCCCTTAAAAAGAGGACAGTCAATTTTATCATTTCTTTGCAGTTGAGCAAAACCGAATTCTCCGACAGACGCCTTTCCCACCTCTGCGCCATATTCTTGAGAAAGCAGGTGATGACCATAACATAGACCTACTATAGGAACAGGGAGGTTAAGAATATCACTATTGAATTCGGGTACATTTTCTTCATATACCGATGAAGGTCCCCCAGATAACACAATTCCCTTGGCATGCTGCAAGTTTTCTATAGAAGTGCTTGGTGACGCTATTTCTGAATAGTAACCTAAAAGGCGAAATCTTTTTGCAATTAAGTGTGCATATTGGCTGCCAAAATCTAATACAATAATACTTTCTCTCATTTTTTTCCTTCTAATGATGCTTTTATAAAATTACGGAACAAAGGATGTGCTTTATCTGGCCTGGATTTGAATTCCGGATGAAACTGTACACCTAGCATCCATGGATGTTTTGCTGTTGCTGAAAGTTCTACTATTTCAACAAGATTTCGTTCAGGGTTTAATCCTGCAATTTTCATAGTGCTTTTTTCAAATTGTTCTTTGTATTTGTTGTTAAATTCATATCTATGACGGTGTCTTTCCCAAATGACAGATGTGTTATACGCTTTTTGAGCAAGTCCTTCTTTTGCAAGTGCACATTCATATTTACCCAGGCGCAGAGTGCCTCCAAGCATGACTCCATTTTGATCCGGCATAAGATCAATGACAGGATGTGGTGTATTTTTATCCATCTCGGTTGAATTAGCCTTTGCTAAGTTAAGTACGTTTCGGGCATATTCAATAACCATTATTTGCATACCTAGACAGATGCCGAAATAGGGAATCTTGTTTTCACGCGCATATTTTGCTGTTGTAATCATTCCTTCTATTCCTCGGTCTCCGAATCCGCCGGGAACGATAATACCGTCAGCGCTTGAAAGAAGCTTTTTAGCGTCTTCGTCACTGTTGATATTTTCAGATGATATCCAGTCTATAATGACTTCTGCATCGTTATAAATTCCTGCGTGCGTTAAAGACTCAACGACTGATAGATATGCGTCGTGAAGTTCTACGTATTTTCCAACTAGAGCGATACGAACCTGTGTCTTTGAATTATACAGTTTGTGTACGATTTTTTCCCATTCCTGGAGATTTGATTCTTTGTTTTCAATACCAAGACACTTGCATACAGCCTTTCCTAATCCTTCTTTTTCCATCATGAGAGGAACTTCATAAATAGATTTTGCATTAAGGTTTTGGATGATGCAGTCAGTAGATACATTGCAGAACAGGGCAAGTTTTTCTCTTGTTGAAAAATCAACAGGCATTTCACTTCTAAGCATGATAATATCTGGCTGAATACCTAATCCCTGAAGGTCTTTAACACTGTGCTGTGTCGGTTTAGATTTTAATTCCTGGGCTTTTTTCATGTAGGGGAGAAGTGTTAAGTGTATGTAGGCACAGTTTTCAACTCCGACCTCATACTTTATCTGTCTTATAGCTTCAATAAAGGGCAGTGATTCAATGTCTCCAACGGTACCGCCTATTTCTGTAATAATGACATCAGCATTGGTCTCTTGGGCAGGTAACAAAATGCGCCCTCGAATTTCATCGGTTACGTTAGGAATTACTTGAACAGTACCTCCTGCGTAGCCTCCTTCGCGTTCCCGATTTAATATAGTCAGATATACCCGGCCTGCAGTAGTGTTGCTGCTTTGTGAGAGAGCTGCATCGGTAAAACGTTCATAGTGCCCAAGATCAAGATCGGTTTCTGCTCCGTCATCGGTAACAAAAACTTCTCCATGCTGACAGGGATTCATAGTACCAGGATCAATGTTAAGGTATGGATCAAATTTCTGGTTTATTACGTTTAGGCCCCTGCTTTTCAGTATTAACCCTAAAGAGGCCGCGGCTATGCCCTTTCCGAGCCCGGATACAACACCGCCTGTAACAAAAACATACTTGGTCATGATATCTCCATCATTCAGCATACCGCCGAAGGTTTTCTAAAATTAGTGTTGATTATACCAAAATCTAATCTTTTCGTCCATAAACATATTGATAGTAAATCAGTATAGAAGAAAAAATCTATTTATGATATAGTTGGCTTTGCTACATTAGTGGAGGATTTTAAGAATGGAACGCTGTTTTGTTATGCTTAAACCAGGCACCGTTAATCGAAGAATTGTAGGCGAGGTTATAGCACGCCTTGAGAGAAAAGGGCTGCGTCTTGTTGGTGTTAAGATGCTTAATGTTTCTCAAAAACTTGCGCAGGATCATTATATTGAGCATAAGAAACGCTCTTTTTATGACAATCTTATTCAATACATTACTTCCGGCCCTGTTATTGCAATGGTTTGGCAGGCTGATGATTGTGTTCTCCTTGTGAGAAAACTCGTAGGTTCAACAAATGTTGCCGAAGCGGCTCCTGGAACAATTCGCGGAGATTATTGTTGTCATACTCCGTATAATATTATCCATGCTTCGGACTCTAAGGAAAATGCTCAAAGGGAAATTGATTTGTTTTTTAAACCCGAAGAGCTTTGTGTTTGGAAAGACGAACCTGGTTGCTGCTTCTAAGATAACGTTTCGGTGTTATCTTAAACAGAATGAAGCAGAGCTTCATTCTGACATACTGCAGAATGTTGTTATAATAAAGGAATAAGGGGTTTATGCTTTTATTATAATCACATTAAAAAGAAGGACCGGGCTGATTTTTGCCTATGAAGAGGTTTAATATGGAAAGTAAGAATATTGGTATAATTGGTGCAGGTGCATGGGGTACCGCAATAGCACATGCTTTAGCAAAAGAAGGGCATATTGTAGAAATCTGGGCTATGGAGATAGATGTTGTTGAAAGTATTAATAGTAAACATGAGAATCAAAGATTCTTAGAAGGTTTCACTCTTTCTCCAAATGTAACAGCTACTCAAGATATTAATAAGGCAGCTTCAAATAAGGAGTTTCTGATTCTTGCAAGTCCTTCATTGTATCTTGCAAAAACTGTTGAAAGAATCTTATCTGTTCCTTCTATCGCTGACGGCTCTACCTGCATTGGTATACTGACAAAGGGTTTTGTTCCGTCCAGTCAAGGTGCAAAACTAATTGTTGAAACCTTGGAAGAAGTTCTCCCTCCATCATATAAAAAAGCCTTAGTATATATTTCTGGTCCCAGCCATGCAGAAGAAGTTGCACTGGGTAAATTAACCGGTCTTATTGCCGCCAGTGAAAATCCCAAAAATACTATACGGTTTAGGGAACTTCTTAAGACGCAAAGTCTTATGGTTTTTTCAAGTTTTGATGTTGTAGGCGTTCAGGTTTGTGCTGCTGCGAAAAACGTTGTTGCGGTTGTATTCGGCTGTCTTGATGCTGTTGCACAAAATTCTGAATTTTTTGGCGATAATACAGAGTCACTTCTTCTTGCTGCAGGATTGAATGAGATTCAAGCACTTGGTTTTGCTATGGGCGCAACCCATGCTGAAACGTTTACTTCGATTGCCGGAGTTGGAGACCTTGATGTAACATGCCGCAGTAAATATGGAAGAAACCGAAGGTTCGGGCATGATATTATTAATAAAAAACTTCTAGATAAATTTTCAAGTCTTGATGATCTTATTTCCAGAATATCTGAGATTGGATACCTTCCTGAAGGAGTAGTCGCCTGTAAATACATTCAGCAGATATCAGCAGAAAGAAATATAAAACTGCCGATTTGCAATGGTTTATATAAAATATTGAATAAAGAAATTGAACCTGTAGACTTTTTGAAGGAGGTCTTGCGCTAGACTATGCTTGAAAAAATTACAAACACCTTTTCTGATGTTTTTAAACGAATTTCTGGAAAAGCATCAATATCAGAAAAAAATATAGAAGAAGCAGTAGAAAGTATTAAAATAGCCCTGCTTGAAGCCGATGTTAATCTTCGGGTTGTCAGACGCTTTGTTAACAGCACCATTGAAGAAGCAAAGGGTGAAAAAGTTTTACGTTCTGTAGACCCGGGTCAGCAGTTTATTAAGATTGTACACGATAAGATTGTTTCCCTTCTTGGTGATCAAAAACAGGATTTAAAGCTCAAAGGTCCTGACACACAATCTGTCATTCTGCTTTTGGGTTTACAGGGTTCTGGTAAAACAACAAGCGCCGCAAAACTTGCAGCCCGTTTATTAAAACAGGGTAGAAAACCTGTTTTAGCTGCCTGTGACTTAGTTCGTCCCGCAGCTGTAGAGCAATTAAGCATACTTGGCGGGAAAATAGGCGTACCTGTATATAAAGAAGATACAAAGGACGCCGTCCGTGTTGCAAAAAATGCACGCGACTTTGCACGAAAAAATGGCTATGACACCCTCATCGTAGATACTGCAGGACGTCTCCAGGTTGATCAGCTCATGATGGACGAGATTGAGAATATTAAAAAAGCACTCAGTCCTGATGAACTTATTCTTGTTGCAGATTCCATGACCGGTCAAAGTGCTGTTGATGTTGCTAAGACATTTGATGAGCGTCTCGGCTTAAGCGGTGTTATACTAACCAAATTTGACTCTGATGCACGAGGCGGTGCTGCCCTTTCATTAAAATCAATCACTGGTAAACCTATTTTATTTATTGGTACTGGTGAAAAAATTGAAGATTTTGAACCATTTCATCCTGAAAGAATAGCAAGCAGAATCCTGGGAATGGGTGATATTGTGTCGCTCGTTGAAAAGGCTCAGGAAACCATTGATGAACAAGAAGCTGAACGTCTTCAAAAGAAGATGGCAAGCAACGAGTTTACCCTGCAGGATATGCTTGAACAGCTTCAACGTGTTAAAAAGATGGGTTCCATGCAGTCTCTCATCGAAATGATGCCTGGTTTAGCAGGACAGCTTGGGGATCAGGATATTGATACAAGCGGCATGAAAAGCCAGGAAGCTATTATTCTTTCGATGAATAAAAAAGAAAGGGCAAATCACCTTATAATTGGTCCAAGCAGAAGAAAACGCATCGCTCATGGATCGGGAACATCAGTTGCAGAAGTAAATAAACTTATAAAGCAGTTTGAGAAAACTCGCCTTGCCATGAAAAAAATGACTAAGAATAAGGGTATGCAGGCCAAATTGATGCAGCAGCTGGGCGGTTCCGGCGGAATGATGGGCTAGCTCCGGCAGCCTTTTTCTGATTAACGCAAAAAGATTTACATATTTTTTCTCTTTTGGTTAGTAAACCGGTGTAGTCAATGCTTTACATTTTTGATATAATTTCTCAATAACTAAAAATTGAGGATTATAAAGTGGGAATAACTATAAAAGATATTGCTTTACAAGCCGGTGTGTCTAAAACAACAGTATCATTTGCATTCAATAGTCCAGATAGGATTTCTTCTGATACATATGAACGAATAATGACTATTGCCCGTGAAATAGGCTATTCCCCAAATCCCATTGCACGTATCCTGAGTAATAAAAAAACGAAAAATATTGGAATAGTACTACCGCAAACGATATCAGTTTTTTTTCAAAACCCATATTTAGGCGAACTTCTGCGCGGAATAGGTTCTGTATGTGATCAGGAAGGTTTTGCTGTTTCTGTCTTATCGCCATTTAAAGGGATAGTTACACAGACCATCCTTAATGCTGCTGTAGACGGCATACTGATAATGGGAATTTCAAAAGACAGCGAAGTTCATGAGACTTTTAAGCAGAGAGATATGCCCTATGTCACTATTGATGCGGCAGAAGCGGGCGATTATGTTAATGTTGGTATTAAGGATGAAGAGTTATCTGAAAAGTTGATGGATATTCTACTCGCTAACGGTCATAGGAAAATCTGTTTTTGTCTTTTACAGTCAATTTCTCCAACCCTGCAAAAAGCTGATACATCTGGCACGCGAGAGGCACGTTTAAATGGTATTTTTAAATCTGTTAAAAATCATGGGTTAACTCATGATGATACAAAAGATTTTCTTTATATTAATACACCTGCAACACTGACAGACTCGTATGATTTTGCACTTTCTCTGTTAAAAGCTAAAGATAGACCTACTGCTGTATTCTGTATGGCCGATGTTCAAGCGTATGGATTTTATAAGGCTGCGAGAGAATTGTCGCTTTCAATTCCGGAAGATCTTTCTGTTGTATCCTTTGATGATTTACCACTTACAGAAACCTTAATACCAGGACTTACCTGTGTACACCAGAGCGCCTATGAAAAGGGTCGAATGGCTACCAAACTTCTTTTTAAGCTGATAGCGGGACAGCAGTGTGATTCTGCCGTCCTTGAGGCTCATATAATTCAACGTCATTCAGTAACCAAGATTAATAAATAAGACTGTTCCCTATTAACTTAGATTTCTGCCATATAATAAAGAAATCTTTTTTAACCATGATGATGTATCGGTATTGTAATGGTCAAAACTCATTCTCCATTGCCAGTTAATTCCGCCTGTTGTAGAAGGCATATTCATTCTAGCTTCATTATCCAGGGCGTAAAGATCCTGCATGGGAATAACTGCAAATTTTGCAACAGAGCTGAAAGCTAGCTGTATAAGACTTTTGCAGAGCCTTCCATTTTGGACCGCTTGCGGAATCTCTGAGCTTTCAAAGCCGGTATAGCTGCCTATAAGTTCGAGTTCTTCGTTTGTAGCACTTTTAAGCCAGCCTTGCATAGTTGCATTATCATGTGTTCCAGTATATACAACACAATTATTATGGTAATTGTGCGGTAAAAATGCATTAGTGCAGCCGACCTCGCCTGCTTCTTTTGCATCAAAGGCGAACTGGAGAATTTTCATACCCGGAAGTTCAAAATCATCGCGCAGTTTTCTTACCGAATCGGTTATAAAACCTAAATCTTCTGCAATGATTGGAATATCACCAAGTTTCTGTTTTATGATGTTGAATAAGCCGTGAGCAGGACCTGCTCTCCATCTTCCTTTTATCGCTGTTTTTTCACCTGCGGGAACACTCCAATAGGATTCAAAGCCGCGGAAATGATCTATGCGTACATAGTCCACAAGAGATAACATAGCCTTAATTCGATTTATCCACCATTTGTAACCTTCTTCCTTGTGAGCCTCCCAATCATATAAAGGATTCCCCCAAAGTTGCCCGGTTGCGCTAAAGTAGTCAGGCGGTACACCCGCTACTGAAAGAGGCTTACCGTCTGGTGCAAGCTGAAACAGGTGCTGGTTAGCCCAGACATCTGCTGAATCTGAAGCAACGAATATTGGAACATCACCGATTATGGAAATACCTTCATTTTTAGCGTATTGTTTTAAGGCATTCCACTGGGAGAAGAAAAAGTATTGTATGACTTTATGAACTTCACATTCTGTAACGTGTTCAGCATGCCACTTTGAAACTGCTTCGGGGTTATGAGAAGCAAGCTCTTTTGGCCAATAGTTGCTCCACATAGCGCCCCATGTACCTTCTTCAGCGGCTTTTTTATCATACACTTCCTTAATGCTCATGAAAACAGCATAGTTGTCGAGCCACGAAGCATTATTGTTTTTAAAGGCCTCATAGGCTGTTCTACTGTCTGGTTTTGATCTTTGCAGAAACTGCCGTGCTGCTGTTTTTAGGAGAGGAATCTTCCATACTACAACTGAACCAAAATCAACGCGTGAGCTGATAGTTATGTAGGAGGGAGGAATAATCTGTGATGCATCAAGCCATCCGTCTTGTGCAAGTATGTCGAGGTCTATAATCAGCGGATTTCCAGCATAAGTAGAAAAGGACTGATACGGTGAATCGCCATAACCTGTTGGAGTTACAGGGAGTATCTGCCAAAGTGACTGGTTTGATTCGTGAAGCCAGTCAATAAATCTATATGCCTCTTTACCTATAGTACCAATTCCGGGAGTGCCAGGTAATGATGTCGGGTGAAGTAATATTCCGCTCGATCGGTTCATGTTCATGTTGATTATCCTTTAACTGCACCTGCAGCTATTCCTTTGATAATGTATTTTTGCAAAAAAAGATAAAATAAAATAATCGGCAGTGATGAAAGTGTAAGGGAAGCGGTCATAGCTCCATAATCTTTTAAGAATTGTCCGTTAAATCTCATCTGCGCAAGCTGAATGGTTCCTTCTCGAACAACAAGGAGAGGAAGAAGAAAGTCATTCCAAAGCCAAAGTGCATCTATAACAGCTATAGTTGCTATAATTGTTTTAAGAAGTGGAAGTACAATCACAAAAAAGGTGTAAAACCTTCCGGCTCCATCTATTGCAGCAGATTCTTCAAGTTCACGCGGTACACTTTTTACGAAACCGTGAAACATGAAAATAGCTGTCGGACAACCTAAACCCCAGTACATGGGAATAATTCCAGCAATGCTTGTTAGATTAAAATCCGATGCAAGAACAGCAATCGGCACCATAATTATTTGAAAGGGTATAACAAGGGCAAAGGTGAAAATAGAATATAGTATCCATGATATTTTCGTATCTGTTCGGGCAAGCATGTAAGCACACATTGAACTAGTTAGAATAATTCCGACAACACCAAGTGTGGTAATAACAAAGGTATTGAAAAACACTTTTGGAAATTCCATTTCCTGCCATGCCTTTATATAATTACCTACAAAAAGACTTTTGGGTAAACCAGTCGGGAATCGTGTAATATCAGAGCTTTCTCTAAGCGAGTTAATAATGACATAGAGCATCGGGTAGAAGAAGAATACTGAAAAAACTATAACCGACCAAAATAGTATAGTCTGTGCAGGTTTTCGCTGTTTAGCTGATATTGTTTTCATTATTGTTCAACCTCCCTTTTCTTCATTACGTAGAGCTGCAGACCAGTAATTAGGAGAATTACAAGGAATAAAAGTAGAGCCTTGGATGTCGCCATACCTGCCTGTCTTTGTGCAAAAGCTTCGTAATAAATATCCAATACAAAAGGTACAGTACTTGTTGCATAGCCTGATGGACCAACCATTGCATAGATAAGGTCAAAGCTTTTAAGTGCATTTGCAATAGTTAGAAAAAGTGAAATAGTAATAGCAGGAACTATGAGCGGCAGTGTTATAAATCTAAAACGCTGAAAACTCGTTGCTCCGTCGATGCGGGAAGCTTCAATTACGTCTGTTGGAATATTTTGAAGACCTGCCAGATATACAATCATGTAATATCCGCAGCCCTGCCAGACAGCAACAAGTATTAAAAGCCAAGGAGCCTTAGAAGCATCGCTGAGCCAAACATCAATTCCGCTGACAGCTGGAAGTATTTGATAAAAAAGCATCTTCCAAATAAGGGCAACAATAATCATTGAAAGAACATTCGGAAGGAAGAAAATCGTTCTTAAAATCTTTTGCCCTGGGATTCCTGAGTCGAGAATGAGTGCAAGTACAAAAGCAATGACATTAATTCCTATAACGGAGAAAAAAGCAAAAAAGAAGGTAAAGCCGACCACACCCATTTTAGTTTTTTCTGCAGTCCACATTGTTGAAAGTGAATTTTTAAAAACCCCTAAGTCAAAAAGTTTGTTGCTTGCTTCTTGTACAGTTTTTTTGCTTTTACTACTTAATGATTCTTTATTAAGGAAGAGGGAAACCGTTGTTCTCAATTCTGTTTCATTTTTTTCAATTGCAGCCTTGTTTACGGAACGTATAAACTCATCAATTGATGCATCGCTTACATTTTCTTCTAAATGCTCAGGAAGCTGCCATATAAGTTCTTCGATGTCGTATGAATTATATTCTTGTTTTAAAACATAAACATCTTCACTGAGTGTATAGTGCTGTAAAAAATCGTTGACTTGTTCGATTGAAGCTTTTTTTAGAATTTCTTTTTGAGCGCGTTTAACTTCAATATGAGAGGGTAGACTGGAACCTGCATTATAATAAACCTCGGTATACTTTTGAGGATAAAAAGTATCCTTAACCTTACCTGATACTATATCAATATAGTTTTGTATTCCTACAAAACGATTTTTCTCTGGTGCATAACCGGACGAAGAAAGAATTCGTTCAATTTTCATTCTCTCAAGACCGGAAACAGATAATCTATTGTAAGTGTCAGTGCTTGTATCTAAGGAATATACTGACAATAGATACTCTTTGTTTGATGTTTTTTTAATATTTTGTAAAATTTGAATTTCAAATTCATCTTTTGCAACACTAATAGGTGTTTTTGGTGTTAATCCATCCCAGTTAGTGGTTGAAATAGAGATGCCTTTTAAAAATGGGTAGATGAAAAAAAATGCGTAGAGAATTACACATGGTAAGATGAAGGCAATAAAATATCCATGTTTTTTAAGTTTTGATTCTACCACAGGACCCCTCCTTATTTTGCTTTGTAAAAGGCATGCCGCGTGAACGGACATGCCATACAACAACATTTACATCCTAACGAGGATAATTACAGTTTTACTTAGCTGATTTCCACATTGCATCAATGTTTGCAATTACCTTGTCTGAGGTAATTTTCTTGAGCATGTATTGCTGAGCACCATTTTTACAAGCATCTTCAAATACAATAGTTGGATACATTGAGAACAACCACGGGTATGAACCCTGTGCATTTACACCATTTATAAGATCTGTAAAGGCAGGGGGAAGAGCTGAAACATCAGCACCTGAGAATGAAAGAGTTAAGCGGTAGCCTTCGATCCAAAGTTTTTGGGCTTCGGCTGAAGAAAGCCAGTTAAGAAAGTCGAGAGCTGCTTGTCGTTTTTCTGGACTAGCCTGTGAAGAAATACCAAAGCAGGAGTCAACATCCGCATAGAATTTATTATTTGCAGCTGTGTTCGATACCGGGAAGGGTATAAAACCAACTTTAAAACTTGTTTTTGCCGGTAAAGACCATAAACCCTGTACCATCATGGCTGCCTTTCCGCTTACGAATGCATTCTGCTGCTGATCCCAAGCCATTTCACCGGCATTGGTGTCCATGTTTGCAGCATAAAAATCCATTACAGAAAAGAGCTTTGCAGTATCAACTACACCATAAGAAGTTTTTCCAGCATCCATATCTGCAACAAACTTGTTGAAATCAATACCTTTTTCTGCAAGAAGAGCTGTCTGAACGAGGGTGATAAAGTGACCTGCTGACCAGTTTTCCGCTAAAAGACCTGAGAACGGTGTAATACCATTTTCTTTAAGAACCTTGGCAGCATTTTCCATTTCACGATACGTTGTTGGAGCCTTGAGGTTAAGCTTTGCAAAAATATCTTTGTTATAAATAATTCCAATACCTGCCATATCCATTGGAAGTGCATATTGTTTGTTATTGTAGGTAACAGATGGAAGAGAACCTGGAACTACTTTCTTCATAACAGGATCATTTGAGAGATCTACAAGGTAGCCGCTTGCTGCATACTCTTGAACACGGGCATAAGACTGCATTTGCAGAATATCTGCAAGCTTCCCTTGTGCTGCTCGTGCCGCCATGGTAGCATCTGCATCATTTGGAATAATCAGGGTTTTAATTTTAACACCTGGATTCTTTGCCATATACGCATCAAGAAGAGCTATCAATCCTTCCTGATTTTCTTGTTTGTAATAGTACATTTCAAGTTCAATCACATTGCTTGAAGTACCCTTGCTTTCTTTATTTCCGCCAGCAAATGCAGAAACAACCAAACTCAGTGCCAAAAAGACAAATAAGAGTTTTTTCATTTTTTCCTCCTAGTTAATCTGGATTTCTCCAGTGTTTACCATTATTGATCAAACCGGTATTGTAAAACGGTTTACTAAACCGGTTTAATATAGTTAAGCATGGTTTTTAGGATTTGTCAAATGAAAAATAACAAATTTTCAAATTTTTTTTGTTAGACTGAACTCCACATTGCGCGGGAAAGAGAAAGTGGATCTACTGCCTTTATTTTAAATAAATCTGACACAGTTACGAACGAAAAACTTCTTTTTATGAGTTCGGGAAGAATTATATCGAGGGCTTCCGGTGTAGGGTGCGGTTCCGGCTGAGTATCGTGTAAAAGAATGATTGTACCATCGTTAGTTTGGTCAAGGATAAGGGATGCTCTTTGTTCTGCCGTTGTATTACAGGCGCTCCAATCATTACCGACAATTCCCTGTATAAAAGGTTTTGCAACTGCATCATATAGGGTTTTACTTGTCATAAGATTAGGTGGTCTAAAAAAAACAGCAGGCAAACCGGTGAATGTACTAATGGCATTATCGGTTTTGGAAATATGGGAGACAATTTCATCTTTAGTCATGGTGTCCATGGAGTCGTAGGTCCAGGAATGATTGGCCAATTCACAATGAAGAGTGAGTATACGGCTTATGATAGGTTTTGTCTTTTCTGAAATATTTTCACCAACCACAAAAAAGGTTGCAGGAATTGCATATTTTTCGAGGCGGTCAAGAACAAGGTGAGTAAGAGCGCTGGGGCCGTCATCAAAGGTCAGAGCACAGTATTTCATGTAAGTCTCCAGGATAATCGAAGTACTATAAGTATAGTGTACTATATCTATACATTAAATCAGGCAGTTTACCTATTTAAGATAAGAAAAGTAGGTAGTATTACTCATTGGAAAAAAACAGTACATTAACTATTATAAAATTTATATGACAGGGGAAATATAAGTAATACTCAGGAGCATTAAGGTGATTTGTAATACAATTAAACTTTATGAAAATCGGGAAGATGCAACTCTCACAACCTATATACTTGACGATTCCCAGGAAATGATGAAGGGGCGAAACCGTCCTGC
>CAZLNE010000054.1:0-14109 GCA_964560975.1 uncultured Treponema sp.
TTTCGGGCAGGGGGGAATTGAACCCCCGACCTCTTGGTCCCGAACCAAGCGCGCTACCCCTGCGCTACTACCCGTAGAATTGAAAAAAAAGCCCATCCGTAAGGATGGGCTTGAGCGGGAGCGACGGGGCTTGAACCCGCGATCTTCGGCTTGACAGGCCGACGCGATAACCAGCTTCGCTACGCCCCCGTGATAAAAAATACTATAGTAAAAACAGGAAAAAATGTCAAGTACCTTAAAAAAATTTCAACACTTTCAGTCCCATAATTACATTAATACGTTGACATAGGTATTGCTCCATGATAAAATTGATGACTAACTATTGATATTACAATAAGGAAGCTTTGTTATGGAAAATAAAAAGAAAGAACAGAAAGTAAGTAAAAAACTGTTTTACACAATTGGTTCTGTTTTTATTCTGGTCTTAGCGGCACTCGCTTTTATTCTAATTCCCGCTTTATCACAATCATACGGCAATGACACGCTCGTAATGGGAAAGTGGAACGGCAAACCAATCAAGTATGAACTTAACTCATATTTTACACAAATGGTTGAATACTATTCAAATAGTATAAAACAATCGGGTCAAGAAGTTACTAATGCAAATTTTTATAATGTACTTAGTAGTGCCTTTTCAAGTACGGTTTTAGATATGGCAGTGAAGGATGCTGTAAAGCAATCCGGGTTTACTGCACCTGATTCACAAATAAATAGAGAAATGATACCATATTTCTATGATTCTGAAGGTAAATATTCAAATAAAATTTTTAGAGATACTCCTGACAGCAGAAAAATCGAAATTAAGCAGTCTGTTACCGATTCAATCAATTATCAAACTTATATAAATGATTACTTCGGAGAAATGAATGCTTCTATTTTCGGTTTAAAAAGATCCTCTAAAGAAATTCCATTTATGGCAAAACTAAATGCTAACAAAAGAGGTTTTAATTTTACTGCCTTTTCAACAAACAATTATCCTAAATCTGAAGCAGCCTTATTTGGTAAATCAAATTCAGATCTTTTTAATAAGTATAATTTTACTGTCATTACAGTTAAAACCGAAGACGAAGCTAAAAACATTATAAATCAAATACAAAAAAATGAAGTTGTGTTCGAAGACGCCGTAAGTGCTTTTTCAACAAAATCCTATAGTTCAGATGATGGTAGTTTTACATTGAAGTATGAGTATGAAATCACTCCAATTTTATCAAATTCTGATGATTTAGCAGCGCTTAAATCGCTTTCAAAGGGTGAAATTAGCAATGCAGTTAAAACAATAGATTCATACACAATTTTTAGAGCTGATGAACAAAGCATTGCTCCAAATTTTGAAGATGCAAGTTTTGTTGATGCTGCTTTTTCTTATTTAACAACTAACGAAAAAGGACGTGTTGAAGAGTACTTTATCAATATAGCAAAGGACTTTACTCTCGTTGCAGACCGTGAAGGATTTGATGCAGCATGCACTCAGTTTAATGTAGTAAAAACCGCTGTTGATCCGTTCCCCTTAAACTATAACAATAAAGATGTAATGACTTATGTTCCTTCAGCAACCTACCCCCTTTTGAATGGCGCACAAACTAATGAAACCTTCCTCAAAACTCTGTTTTCATTACAAGACAATGAAATCTCTGATCCTGTTGTTTTAGGATCAAACATTTTAGTGCTCCAGTTAACCCATAGCTCAACAGAAGTAACACAAGTAGATTTAGATAACTTTACATTTGTGTACCCGTATTACATACAGGAATATGACCAATCATCATTACATGATTCTTTTTTAAAGAGTGATAAAGTTGAAAATAATGTTTTCACAGTATTCCTTGATAACTTTTTTGACTACGAATAGAGATTCTTATGAATGATCAAAAACCTTGTCTAGTACCTGCTGGGCAGGGTTTTTCTGTAAGCTACAAAAATCGCTATCTTTATTCAAAATTTAATCCAATGCAAGGTTGTGAACGCTTAGTTTCTACCTTGCAGATTCTTCCTGGAAGTTTGATTGTTGTTTTTTCACCCGTACTGGGTTATGGGCTGCAAGATCTTCTTCAAAAAATTGACTCAGATTCTTATGTTATTGCCATAGAAACAGATCCCGAACTCTTCGATTTTTCCCTGCCCCATATTAAAGAATTTCAGAAAAATACCCATTTTGAATACTTATATATTTCCCCAGATAAAACTGGTGTATCTGCCTTTTTAAATCGTATAAACATCATAATGAAAGTAGATAAATCCTTTTTCTTTAAACGGTTACATACATTGAATTTTGCTGCCGTTACACAAATAGAAAATTTTAAAACAGATTTCATTACATATACAGATTCATTTATAGATTTTTTTTGGAAAAACCGGATAACTCTCACTAAAATGGGCAGATTATACGCCCGAAATATTTTTAAGAATTTGCACTCCATACATTCATCTGTCCAATTACAAAAAGGAAGCATTCAAAAACCTATTATAGTTCTTGGGGCAGGAATTTCCCTGGAATCAATTATACCATTTTTGAAGTTGCATGCACAGGATTTTTTTATTATCTGTGTTGATAGTGCCTTATTTCCGCTGCTTGAACATGGTATATCACCTCAAATTGTACAGGCAGTCGAGTGCCAGCTTGCAAACATGAAGGCCTTCATTGGTACAAAAAATTCCCGCATTCACCTTGATACAGATCTTTCTTCCAGGCCTCGTGTAAAAAATATTTCAGCTGGAGAGGTTTCTTTTTTTCTTTCTGAATATGAATCTTCTCATTTTCTATCTAGACTTAAAAAAGCTATACCTGTACGAGTTATACCGCCTCTTGGTTCTGTAGGATTAACGGCAGTTCAAACAGCACTATATCTTCGTTCCTCAGAGGTACCTATTTTTTTTGCAGGATTAGATTTTTCATACATTCCAGGAAAAACACATTGCAAAAGCGCACCTGCACATCGCAGCACGCTCATTACCTCGAACCGTCTTACAAGCACCAACTCGAATAGTGGATACTTTTCCAAGGGTACAGAATTTTTATCAAACAACACCATCACAGATGCTCCTCTAAAACGATATGCTCTTCTTTTTGATGAAGAATTTTCTAGTTGTAATAAACTCTATAATCTTTCAATAACAAGCCTTATTAAAAAAGTTCCTTTTATTAATCTAGATTCCATACAGTCTTACTATAAACAAGTTGATAATACTCTTAATCCTCTATCTTTTTTTTCACCTGTTGATAATAGTATAAAAATAAGGGTTGAGAATTTATTAAAACATGAAAAAGAAAATTTACTTACTATAAAAGATGCTCTAATGTATGGTTCATTAAAAGAGGAAAAACTTCTAAACCTTCTTGAGCAACACGAATATCTTTACTTGCATTTTCCAGACGGATACAAAAAACCAAATCTTTCACAGAGTTTTTTAAAACGTATACGAGCTGAGATTGATTTTTTTCTTAAGGATATTGACGGAGCTTAATAAAAACTATTCTTCTTTTGTTTTTAAAACAGCAAGGAAAGCTGACTGAGGAAGCTCGACATCGCCAACCATCTTCATTCTCTTTTTTCCTTCTTTTTGCTTTTCAAGGAGTTTTCTCTTTCTTGTAATATCACCGCCGTAACATTTTGCCAATACGTCTTTTCGTAATGCATTTACTGTTTCTCGTGCTATGATCTGACTTCCAATTGCACCCTGAATAGCAATTTTGAACTGCTGCCGTGTTATTTCTTCTCTAAGCTGTGCACAAACATTTCGAGCCTTATCGTATGCATTTCCTTTAAATGTAAGCTGAGCAAGAGCGTCAACACTTTTACCATTTATCAAAATATCTATTTTTACAAGATCGGTATCTCTGTATCCAATAACTTCATAATCAAAAGAAGCATATCCTCTGCTGTAGCTTTTAAGGCGGTCATAAAAATCAAATAAAACTTCGGCTAAAGGCATTTCGTACACTATTTCAACGCGCTTTTGATCCAGATACTGCATATTTGTCTGCACGCCGCGTTTTTCAGTACAAAGCGACATGATGCTACCAAGATACGTTGTCGGAGTTATAATAGAAGCCTTAATATAGGGTTCTCTTGCGCTTACAATTTTGGACTGTTCAGGATAATCCGCAGGATTATCAATATACTTCTCTTCACCGTTTGCCAAAGTAAGGTGATAACGGACAGAAGGTGCTGTAAAAATTACAGACTGATCAAAATCACGTTCAAGGCGTTCCTGTACAACTTCTAAGTGTAATAAACCTAGAAATCCGCTTCTAAAACCATGCCCCAAGGCAAGGGAAGCATCTTTTTCATATATTAGACTCGCATCATTAAGCTTTAATTTCTCCATGCTGTCGCGCAGTTCTTCATAATCATTCGAATCAACCGGATATATTGAAGAATACACTACAGGTTTTACCTCTTTAAAACCAGGGAGCGGTTTATCTACAGGAGAATCTGTAAGGGTTACAGTATCGCCGACGCGGACATCGGCAACTGTTTTTATACCTGCAATGATGTAGCCTACATCACCGGCGGTAAGCTCCCCTGTTTCGTAAAGTTTAAGTCTAAAAATTCCGCATTCTTCCACCTTATAATCGGTCTCAGATCTCATGAATCGTACCATTTGTCCATTCTTAATTGAGCCGCTGATCATACGCAAATGTACAACTACGCCTCTATACGGATCATAATGGCAATCGAAAATTAAGGCCTTAGTCTTACCCGATGTATCAAGTTTTGGAGGGGGAATTCTTTTTACAATAGCTTCGAAAAGCTCATCTATTCCCTGCCCTGTTTTAGCGGATACTAAAACAGCAGTATCGCTGTCGAGTCCTAAATCGTGATCTATTTGATGTTTAACATCAGGAATATCGGCTGCAGGAAGATCTATTTTATTAATAACAGGAAGAATCTCTAAGTTTTGCTCTAGAGCGAGATACATATTTGAAAGGGTCTGAGATTCAACACCCTGGGCTGCATCGACCAAAAGAAGTGCACCTTCACAAGAGGCTATAGCACGGGAAACCTCGTACGAAAAGTCCACATGACCGGGAGTATCAACAAAGTTTAATTCATATTCAAACCCGTCATTAGCAATATATGGAATAGTAACAGCCTGACTTTTTATAGTTATACCGCGTTCACGTTCAATATCCATATTATCAAGCATTTGATTTTGAAAATTACGATCTTCAACAATTTTTGCTTTTTGTATAAGCCTGTCTGCTAAGGTAGATTTGCCGTGATCAATGTGGGCAACAATACAAAAATTTCGTTTACGGGATATATCTATCATTGATGCAGTATATTAAAAAATGAAGGGACTGTCCAGTGGAGCAGCGACGGCGATATTCACTTCAAAATAAGCATTGCTTCTTTTCCGTGTAAATAATTCTGTGTAAAGAATTTGATTTTTTTCCAGCAGCTTACTTCGTTTTACTTCAACAGGGTCTAAAGCCGAAAACCCGTTTTCATCAGCAACGCTTCCCTGAATGACCGACAAGATTGTATACATATTTTTATTTGTTGTAGAACTAGGGGTAAGAGCCATACCAAAAATGGGTAAATAAGATCGTGATACAGGCTCTCTTTTATACACCTCATACAAAGGATTTTCTGGCCGAACTTCAGTATAAATAGCTTTACTAAATTCAGCTCCCTCAGAACTGAAGCCCTTATATTGAATTATTGTGTCTTGATGAATACTTAGAATTGCAATTTGCAGTTGTTCCACATCCTTAATAGGAATTCCATTCACATGAGTTATCACATCCCCTACTGATAAAGCGGATCGCTGAGCAGGACTTCCTGACATAACATACTTAACCTCTATTCCGCTGCCGTTGACAGATGATGGGTATTCTTTCTTTGTTATTCCATAAAAACCGGTCCAGGAATGTTCAACTTTACCATTATAAAGTGCCGGAAGTAAGTCTTTTAAGTATTCTACAGGTATTGCAAAATTCAATCCTTCATATTCAATCATTCCCGCAAACACAATAGCCTTAACATTTCCATTCTTATCAATGATAGGACCGCCGGAGTTACCGGAATTAACTGCTGCATCAATCTGCATAACTTGTGCTATAGAAAACAAGGATCTATTCTTTGAAGAGACAATACCGCTTGTAATTGTGTTTTCAAGTCCAAGAGGAGAACCTATAGCATAAATTGCATCGCCGACATCAAGATCTACAGAAGAGCCAAGTGAAAAAACATATGGAGGCATTGCTTCAGTCTTAAGTAATGCGAGATCTAAGGCCTTATCATATCCTATTACCTTTGCAGGTATGCGTGTTGCGCTGTCTTTATATAATTTAACGTAAACTCTCGAGTAACCTTCATAGGAGGTATCCACTTCGCTTTCAATAACATGATAATTTGTTACAAAGTGTCCCTTGTTATCAATAAAAAAACCGGAACCTATAACCCGGTCAGCATATCCCATTCCCCTCTCAACTTTAATGCCCCTGTCAACCCATACAGTTACAGTACCTGATAAAAAATCGCTCACCTTACTTTCACTTAAAGGTTCTATTTTAGAGGTTGTTTCATCAACGATTACTTTGTTTTCTGTTTTCTCTGAAAAATAAGCTATATAGTTATCTATTTTTTTAGAACCAACAGATTTAAGAGATGTATAATACCGGGAAGCGCTAACTAATTCGTTATTCTCAATGCTTTTTTGCAGTAATTTATCCACAATATCTTCACATTCTGCAAATAATGATTCACTTGAATCATTAATAGAATTCTTGGTGTTTACTAGTAAATAAGAACGCCATAAAGATTTTACTGGTTCTGTGTCACGCACTTTTAAAATGCTCTCAATCTCGTTTTTTCGTACATCCAATTCAGAGTAATTTAGAGGTGTATATTCTGGTATAGTGTTAGTATTACATGAATAAAGTAAAAGCAGGGAAAAAAGAATTAAATACATTTTATTCATCAATAAACTCTCCAAAGTACAAATTATTTACTTTAATTGCCAAGACTAGTCCGTGTAAATTTCCTTCCGGTTTAATAAGTATGCGTAAGCCCTGAACATCTTCTTTTTTAAGCTCATTAATAGCACGAAGAGCAAAAGAAGCATCAGGTACAGAGCCAATCCAATAAAAGGGAAGATCAGGGTGTTTTGTTACAGTTGTTTGCTTCTGTCCAATTGTAACATAGACGGGTTCCTTATTTTCAAACTTCATTACTGCTTGTTTTTTATCTATAGGATGAATAAAAGTAATGGTTTCCTCTATCCCTTTGTTTGGAATATCTTTTTTCTCATATGAAATGTCCCAATTTCCATCCTCATCCGAATCCCAAGATGTCTTTGTTGTACCGTCATTTAAGTACTCTTCCATAAAATCTATTAGAGAATTTTCGTTGGTGTCTCCAATTACCTTTGTTACAAAAAGCCCTTCATTTGCGGGTAAACTTCCAAAAAGGTTTTTATAAAGTAATGAAGACTGTTCTTCGGTTAAATATAATGAACTCACTTCAGGATTAAAAGCATACATTTCAGAGACTTCATATGATCCATTCCTATCAATATCAACATTTCTGAAGACAAGAATTCCATCTTCAAAAAAACCATATGCATAGGGCTGACTATTTGCAGTATAGACTGCGGTTTTTGGTAAAGAGTCTCTCATGGTAAATCGAATGGAATTTTCGCTATGTAAACCATTCTTAATAATAATATCCGACGCATTTTGTAAAAAAAGATTTTGAGGTATATATTCAATGTGCTTTGCTAACACAGGAAGATAAAAAACAAGGTTGGGTGCGATTGGAACCGTTTCCATTGAAAAAGGCTGCCAATCAACACTTCCATCTACCAGCTGTATTTCCATGAGGCTATGTTCTTCAGTATACAAAACAGTAGTAATATATGGATACCTGCCGTAGTAAAGTTCAACATCTTGTTCATAATTAAACATTTTTACAGGTACACCATAATCAAGTTCTATAAGCCAATTTTGCTTACCATCTGCATTTTCATCAAATGAGAGGGACGAAGGTCTACCATAAGAATATGAAACGTAAAAATCATTCTCTCCATCATTTGTTGTATCAAATACTAATGTTCCGGAATAAGACGAAAGTTTTTCTGCAACTGCCATAAACGATTCTTCTGAGCGCAATAATGAAAGCACCTCAAAAAACGCAGGTCCAGATATTCTAGACTCAGCATAAGAAAATAAAGCAGTAACTGCATCTAATTCTGAGAGTAAACCGGCTTCTAAAAAGGCTGCTATAAAAAGGGGATTTTTATTTTCTTTGAGTCTATATTCTTTTAAAAATCTTTCTTTCTGTGAACCCTGAAGAAAATAAGATGCAAATAAAAGGACATCTGCGTCCGTTTCTTTCCAAGTATCAGTCATGACTAGAAGGCTTTGGAGAAGTTCCTTGTAATATGCATCACCCTCATCATAAGTGAAGCGTTCTTGAGCAAAAAACAAAAGAGGAAATCGGGTATCTTTAGGAAAAGATTTGCGTGCTCGGGAAATAATTTCCCGTGCCTTTTGTACCTCAGATATTTTGTAACAGGCATCTGCACGTATATACTCAGCATCGCTTGTAATAACAAGCGGTTTAGCGTCTAAAATTTCAAGAGCTTTTTTTGGCGAACCGGTTTTGACAAGCACTTGGGCAGTTAAAATTCGTGCAGCTTCGGGGGTATAATAAAGCCATTGTCCACCTTGTAAGGAAGTTTCAACTGCTTCTATAATCTCATACCTTTTTCCATCTTGATACGATAACAAGAGTGCTTTTAAATACCAGAGATCAGGAATTGTATTATCATAATCCAAACCAGTAAGAACAAGATAATATGCTTCATCGTAATTAAAATTAATTAAAGCGTTTTTTGCAAGTTCCAGACACCGTTGTGCCGTTCTAAAATTGGCCATTTGAATATAAGAAGGGGCGGCCGTTTGGGTACTAACAGGTACTATCGAATATAAAAGAACTACCATAACGAGAGTTAATCTGTTTACTATAAACCTGTTTTTCACCATAAAAACCTCTCCTTACATTGAACTTGTTTCTACCGCCGTTTCTGGAAGACAAAGAAGGATTCGAATGTCTGAATCGTTTAGTGTTTCATGATCAATGAGTGCTTTTGCAAGTTTCTCAAGCCCTTCTCTCTGTGATGTAAGAATTTCGATAGCAGAATTTTTTGCCTTTTCCAAAATACCTTTAACAGCAGTATCTATTTGATGAGCAGTATGTTCTGAATAATCTTTATGGCGGGCAATTTCCTTACCCATAAAAATCGGTTTCTCATCCTGTCCATAAGAAATTGGTCCAATTTCCTCAGACATACCCCACTCGCAAACCATCTTATGTGCTAATTCTGTTGCTCTTTGAATATCATTTTGTGTTCCTGTTGTTGTTTCACCGTACACAACCATTTCAGCAGCCCAACCGCCAAAAAGTATTATCAGCTGATCCATAATCCAGCTTTTTGTATGTGCGTATGAATCCTCTTTAGGAATTCCCATGGTAAGCCCCAGAGCTCTTCCTCGAGGAATGATAGTAACCTTATGTAAGGGATGTGAATTTTTTACATAATAATAAGGAAGTGCATGTCCTGCTTCATGATATGCAGTGATTATTCTTTCTTTTTCAGGAAGCACCATAGATTTTCGGGCTAATCCCATCAAAATTTTATCTCTTGCTTCCTCAAATTCGCAATCAGTAACTTCAATCATTGTCTTTCTTGCGGCAAATAAGGCTGCCTCGTTAATCATATTTGCAAGATCTGCACCGCTCATACCCGAAGTTGCTCTAGCGTATTTAGACAGATCCACATCTTTTGAAATCTTTATGTTCTTTGCGTGAACTTTTAAGATTGCTTCACGTTCTTTAATATCAGGCAGAGAAACATAGACTTGACGATCAAAACGGCCTGGTCTGAGCAGAGCCGGATCTAATACATCAGGACGGTTTGTTGCAGCAAGCACGATAACCCCTTCCTTACTTTCAAAACCATCCATTTCGACGAGCATTTGATTAAGTGTTTGTTCACGTTCATCATGTCCGCCGCCTAAACCGGCTCCTCTCGCCCGCCCAACAGCATCCAGCTCATCAATAAAAATGATACAGGGAGCCATCTTTCGCCCTTGTTCAAAAAGATCACGAACTCTGCTGGCGCCGACACCTACGAACATTTCAACAAAGTCGCTTCCTGAAATATGTAGAAAAGATACACCCGCTTCACCGGCAACAGCTCGGGCAAGTAACGTTTTTCCTGTACCTGGACTTCCAACAAGCAAAATTCCTCTGGGAATTTTTGCACCCATGTTAAAAAACTTCTGCTGATTTTTAAGAAATTCTACAATTTCTGCAAGTTCCGTTTTTGCTTCTTCCTGACCTGCTACATCTGCAAAAGTAAGCTTCTTTTTTGTATTATCATATATACGTGCTTTACTCTTTCCAAACTGCATACCACGGGAATTCTGCATTGCATTTTGTCTAAAAATAAAGAGTATAAATAAAAATGTCAAAAGCCAGGGCAATATAGACACAACAATACTTAATAAGCCGGGAGAAGATACTGCGCCCGATACAGGAATTTTATTCTGAGCTAGAAGAGGCATTAACGAGCTGTCATCATAGGGAATAACTGTTTTAAAAAAAGAAACATCGCCGTTTGATAAATTTATTACACCCCGAATTTCACTTTGATCTACAACAATCACTTCTCTTACTTGATTTTGCTCAACAGCACTCATAAATGAGGTATATGTAATATCTACGTAATTTCTTGAACCATTACTAAACAAAAGATACAACACTAGAAGAAGAAACATTATACTGAAAAATATAAAGCCCGCATTTTTTTTAGGATCTTTTTTACTATTAAGAATACTACTCATCATTATTCCTTATAAACTCAACATTAACCGGCTGTCCCTGAGGCACACCATATAATTGCTCAATTTTTAGTGATTTTTGATCAATCTGCACCATAAAAGGCAGTGATGTAATACAAGATGCATTAGTTCGAATTCTCTTACCCTCTGCAATGCTAACATTAAGAATACCATCATCGAGGACAATCGAACACTCTTTTTCTATTATACCAAAAAATTGTTCATATTTACCAGTAGTACATACTTTTTTAGCACATAGTTTTTTTCCTTTTTTATAAAAAGAAACCTGCCCCGTTTCGCAGCGTTTTCCTTCGGAAGCCGTTTCTATAACTGCATAAGGCACCCGCTGATCAATTTCTAAAGCAATAAGAGCCTTATAGATATAACGAATGCGTAATGCCATATGAAACGATAAAAAGACCTCTGCATCAGTACTTACAGAGTTCTCACCTTCTTTTGTCCAAATATTTCTAAGCTGCATGTCAAAAAAATCAGCATCATATAAGGCTTTTTTAGCACCGTTTAGTATGCCTTGCTGCCAGCCGGGGACTTCTGCAGTTAAGAAAGGTATAACCTCATTTCGAAGTCTATTTCTAAAATATGAATTATCAGCATTTGTTTTGTCGGTACAAAAACTAATACCTTTTTTTTGAAGATACGCTTCTATTTCCGCACGGTCAATCTCCAGCAGTGGTCTAAAATATGGTATTCTTTCCATCGCTATACCGCTGACTGATATTGATCCCTGTAAAAAGCGCTGAAGCAAGGTTTCAATCTGATCATTTTTTGTATGAGCTAAGAAGATATGAGAGGCTCCAAGTTCACCTGCAACCTCTTCAAAAAAAGAATAGCGGATAAAACGTGCGGCTTCTTCAAGACCTTTTTTTCTTTTTTGAGCGAGCGCATTAATAGTGCCCTGATCAACTTTTTTTTCTATAAAAGCTACATCATGTTCAGCACAAAAAGAAGAAACAAATAGCACATCAGAAGCACTTTCTTCTTCACTTCGGATATTGTGATTCACTGTCATAACAGAAAAAGGTATTGATAAACGTTTCAGATGTTCAATACACAAAGACAGCATGGCCATTGAATCGGCACCCCCAGATACACCAAGAAGAACCCTATGTAAGGGATTAGTGCTTTTTTGTAAAGCTGATAAAAACCTTTTTTCAATTACATCAGTTTCTTGCATGTATCCTTACTATCAAAAAAAACAACAGTTAAAAAAAAAGCTGACAGGTCATCCCGTCAGCCTTTTATAGAAGTGTTAAGAATTATTTAATTACATTAACGGATGCTACAACAGCATTAGGATCACTAAGTACCTTAACACCCTTTCCTAATGGTACATCCTTTACCAAAAGATTAGCACCAAGTGATAAGCTCGACACATCTGCAACAATACGAACAGGAAGATCTTTTGGCAAACATTCAATTTGAATTGAAGAAATACCCTTTGCAAGATAACCACCTTCTCGTACACCAGCCGGATTTCCAGCTACCTGCATTTGAATAGTTACTTTTAATGGTTTATCTTCATCAATAGCATGAAAATCAACATGAAGGTTTGCATCCTTAATAATATCATAATGTGTGTCTTTAATGAACACAAGATGTTTTTTAGCACCAACTTCAAGATTTACAAGTGTTGTAGGTGTTGCAGCTTTCCATACTTTTGTAAATGCTTCTTCCTGAACAGAAAGCATTGTAGCTTCGCCCTTGGAATTATACATTACAGCAGGAAGACTGCCTGACATTCTTAAATTTTTTGCAACTTTTTTTCCGGCCATATCACGGGTTGCAGCTTTTAAAACTAATTGATCCATTTGAGGAACTCCTTATCTATACTTAAGAAATCTCACTATCATAAAACTGATTAACAGTCTGGAGAAATCTGTTAATTAATTGGGACGACAGGATTCGAACCTGTGAATACCGGTACCAAAAACCGGTGGCTTACCGCTTGCCGACGTCCCAGAATATTACAAGACCTTTTATTTTCTACTCGTCAGCTGCAGTCTCATCTTCTATATTGCCTGCTTCATACTGTGCAAGTATTTTATCCTGCATTTCAGTACGAAAATCGGGACTTATAGGATGTGCAACGTCCTTGTAATCGCCTCCGCTGGTTTTCCTGCTGGGCATTGCAATAAATAAGCCTGTTTTTCCTTCAATAATTTTGACATTGTGTACAACAAAACAATCATCAAATGTTACTGTGACATACGCCTTCAACTTGCCTTCAGCCGCAACCTTTCTAATGCGAATCTCAGTGATTTGCATAAGTCTGTCCTCCATTTAAAAGTACAAAAATATCGTAAAAGTACTAAAAAATCAGCTTCATTAGAATCAGGAGGAAGTAAGTAGATAACACCTCTTCCACTTTCGGCTAAGTTTTATATGGGCAGTTTCGGCTTCTTCTTTTGTCGCAAAAACACCGAAAACAGAGGATCCGGAACCAGACAGTTGTGTAAACACAGAACCAGAAGCGTTAATGTCACTAAAGGCACTAGACACTTCGTCAAATCGGTTCATTACCGGAGCTAGAAAAGAATTAACAAAACGCCAGTTAGATACCGGCTGATAATACATTTTCTCAAGCTCAGATAGACTGGGACCCCTTACTGTTTTGCCTTGGGCTATTTCTTCATCTACCCATGCATAAGCAAGAGCAGTTGAACAATGAACCTCAGGATACACCAATACAAAATAAAGATCATTTCTCGGTGAAATATTTTTTATAACTTCACCGCGCCCTGTCACAACAGCACAGCCGTTTGACAAGAAGAACATTACATCGCTTCCTACCTTTGCAGCTAATTCAAAAAGTTGATTCGAGCTCATTCCGGTATCAAACATTTTGTTTAACGCAAGCAGTAAAGAAGCTGCATCAGAGGACCCGCCTCCTAAGCCGGCACCGGAAGGAATCTGTTTTCTTAATAAAACATGTATTCCATACCTAATTCCGGACGCAGTTCTAAACACATCGTAAGCTTTTGTTAGAGTATTCTCATCTGGAAGTTCCATTCCCTCACAAACAACAGTACAGATTCCGTTTACAGTACCTATACTAATATCTAGAGAGTCGTACAGCGAAACCCTTTGAAAAATACTTTCAATTCCATGATAATCATCAGAACGGCGTGGTAAAACAGTAAGATGAATATTTATTTTCGCCGCAGCCTTAACTTCCATGCTGTCTAACATAAGCAAACATATTATAGCAAAATTGCAAACTTTGTCAAATACTTTAC
>CAZLNE010000055.1:0-13978 GCA_964560975.1 uncultured Treponema sp.
TTTTTTATAGGCTTGTATGAAAAATATACGTTCAAATAGTAGTATTGTTGTTAGACGAAAAACTAAAATACTCGCCCGCCTTTTAGTACTTTTTCTTTTTATTATCTGTGTCTCTGCTCTTCTTTTTTTTATATCTAAATTCTTTACTAAGTCTAATACTTCTAGTACTCCAACCAATAAAACAATAACTTCATTATGGGATAAATCTGAATATGAACAGGTTTATTCACAAACCGGTATTCTCCTGGAAGAAAATAATTTTAATGAGACTGCATTGTTGTACAGAGGATTAAGCTCTTTTTATTTAGCTATATCACAGACTGATACTGTATTGGCACAGACTTATTTGGATGAGGGTATACATAATCTTCGTATGGCTCTCCATTTTGCTTCCATTAACGTCAAACCTCAAATTTCCTACATTTTAGGAAAGGCTTATTTTCAACGAAACCTTTTTTCATCGTATCATTATTATGCAGATCTTGCCATTGAATACTTAGAACAGGCAGCTGCTATGGGATATGAATCTACAGATATACCTGAGTATCTTGGATTATCTTATGCAAACTTAGGTTTAACACAGAAAAGTATAGATGCTTTTACTAAGGCTCTTTTAGTTCGTGAGTCTGATATTCTTTTACTTGCTATTGCACAACAATATATATCAAATTCAAATTTGGAAATTGCAAAACAATATTTATTCAAAGTTTCAAAAGAAAGTACTAATGATATTCTTATACTAAAAAGTAAACTGCTTTTAGCGCAGATTTATGTTGAAGAACAACGATACGATGAAGCCTTACAGGAGTACGCCGCTATTCTTGAAAAAGATGTTGATAACGCTGACGCATATTACGGTGTAGGTGTTATATATGAAGCTCAAGGTGACAGTGTTAAAGCTCGTGCTGAGTGGAGAAAGGCATTAAAAATACAAGGGAATCATCAAGGGGCTATTAAAAAATTAGGTTTATGATATACTGTATTCATAAGAAAAATGGAGGAAAAAATGGGTCTGTTTAGCGGTTTTACAACTGATATTGGAGTCGATTTAGGTACTTGTAATACCTTGATATATGTAAAAGGAATGGGCATTGTAATTAACGAACCATCAGTAGTTGCGGTAGAACGCGGTACAAATAGGGTCGTTGCTGTTGGAGCTGAAGCAAAAAGAATGCTTTGGAAAACCCCGGGTGATATTATTGCAATTAGACCGCTTGCCGACGGTGTTATTGCAGATATGGACAGCACCGAAAAGATGATTCGTTATTTTATTTCTAAGATAATGCCGAGACACGGACTTTTCAGATCTATGAGAATGAAGATTGGTATACCAAGTTGTATTACAGAGGTTGAAAGACGTGCTGTTCAAGAAGCTGCTTTAAAAGCCGGAGCTAAAGAAGTTCAAGTTATAGAAGAGTCATTGGCAGCTGCTATTGGTGCTCAGATTCCAATACATGAACCAGCAGGACACATGGTTTGCGATATAGGAGGCGGAACAACTGAAGTCTCGGTAATTTCATTAGGCGGTATGGTTGTAACAAGTGCAATTCGCTTAGGCGGTGATGAGTTTGATGAGGCGGTTATTAAGCATGTTAGAAGTGTTCATAACCTCATCATTGGACAGCAAACTGCAGAAAGACTAAAAATGGAAATTGGTAATGCCACACCTGATAAAAATATTGAAAAGATGGAAATTAAGGGTACCGATGCTATAACTGGACTTCCCCGCAGATTAGAAATAGATTCAGTTGAAGTAAGAGAAGCCTTAAAAGATCCTATTACACAGATAGTTGATGAAATTAAGCGAACCCTTGGAAAAACACCTCCAGAACTTGCCGCTGATATTTTTACTCACGGCATCGTTATGACAGGAGGCGGCTCACTTCTTAAAGGTCTTCCTAAACTTATCTCAAAAGAAACAGGCGTTCCTGTTATTCTTGTTGAAAACTCTCTTGAATGTGTTGCTATTGGTGCTGGGTTGGCATTTGATTTATTTAAGGGAATATCTTCTGATCGAAGCCTCTACGATAATTTAAATAATTAAGCCATGGCTCAAAGAAAAAGACCTAACGCCTTTCAATTTCATATTCTCGTCTTTTTACTTTTAATAATTACTTCCGGTACAATGCTTGCTTTATCTACTGGGGGTTTTATTGTAAATTTTAAAACTGTCGGATTTTCTTTTTTTTCAGCAATACAAAAAGGTACTCATGCTGTTACATCTGGAGTTACCGGATTTGTTACAGCAGTAAAAGAGTTAGCGGTGTTGAAAGAAGAATACACTTTATTAACTCAAAAGCTGCAGGATTATGAATACCTGCAGAGAAATAATGCAGAAATACGAAAAGAAAATGAAAGACTCAAAGAACAATTAAAATTTTCTCAAAGTGTTGAGCAGATTAATTATCCTGCAATTGTTATTGGTCGAGATCCAAATAATACTTATTCAGGTATCACAATCAATAAGGGTAGTTTGAACGGCATTAAAAAAAATATGCCTGTTATAGCTGTCCAAAATGGACACGTAGGTCTGGTTGGAAAGATTACCACTGTCGGCTTAACAACCAGCATAGTAATACCCGTGTATGATTATCAGTGTAATGTATCATCTCGAATTCAGACTACAAGAGATATTGGTATTGTCACTGGAAACGGGTCACCTGACGCCCCCTTACTCATGAAATACATTAAAAAGAGAGTTCTTGAAGAATTACAATATGGTGATATCGTTGTTACATCCGGCGAGAATGATAATTACTTGAAAGATATACCCGTGGGTACAATTTCAAAAATATCTGTACTTGATTATGATACATCACTTGAAATTGAGCTTACACCTATTATTGATTTTTCCCGGCTGGAAACAGTGCTTGCAGTAGATCTTATAGATAGAGGTGCATTATGATTCGCGCTTTTTTTTCAAGCCTCCTTTTTTACCTTATATGCATACTCTTCCAAACTGCAATATTATCTAATATAACTGTTCTTCCAGCTGTTCCCGATTTAATGTTGATGCTAACTCTCTATATTTCTCTGCATAATGGCTGTATGCTAGGTCAAACAACAGGCTTTGCATCCGGTCTTATGATAGATTTTATGAGTGCGGGTCCATTGGGCCTTAATAGTTTACTAAGAACTGTCATGGGTTATACTTTTGGACTTTTCTCAAAAACTCTTAATACTGCAGGTTTTTTCCTTCCAGCCTTATATGGGTTTATTGCTACTATTTTTAAAGCTCTGCTGCTTTTTATCATTTCTTTCTTTTTCCCAAATGGTACTATTACGTATTCGTTATTTTCGTATGTATTTTTATTTGAATTAATAGCAAATACTATTTTAACTCCATTGCTTTTTTCTTTGCTGAATATCTTTTCAAATATTCTTCTTATTAAACCTGAGGTATCTTTATCATGAGATTTCAACAGGTAAATAGCAAAGATGAAGGAATAGCTAAAAAGGACAAAATTTTTGGAATGATGATTTTTGTTGCTGTCGTATTTGCTATTTATATATTAAAACTTTTTTCTATGCAGGTTATAGAAGGCTCATCATATAGAAAACAATCACAAACCCTTTCACAGCGTTCAAAGCAAATTCCAGCGCAGCGCGGCGAAATTTATGACAGGAATGCGCAGCTTCCTTTAGCTCTGAATATAGATTCTTTTGCTATAGACTTTATTCCCGGTGAAATTTCGAGCGACCTGTATGATACTGTTGCATTAAAACTTGCCGGTTTTTTAGGTATCTCTAAATCAGATATTGATAAAAAAGTACCTCCAAGTGTCAGACGATCGTATACTTCTATCGAGATAAAGTCCGGTGTTTCCTTTGCTATAGTTTCTAATATTGCAGAAAATATTCATGATATGCCTGGTGTATCATGGAGATCTAAGCCTCTTAGAAATTATGTTCAAACTGGTTCTATGTCTCATATTATAGGGTATGTAGGCGACGTAACTCGTGAAGAATTAAAAATCCTTTATAACAAGGGCTATACCAATAATAGCATTATTGGAAAAACAGGTATTGAGAAGCAGTACGATGAACTTTTACAGGGAACTCCTGGAAGTGAATCTAGAATTGTTGATGTTAAAGAGAGACTTGTTACAAATAATTCCATTGTAGTCAAACCTGTTATGGGTAAAAATCTTGTACTTACCATAGATTCTGATGTTCAAACCCTTGCAGAAAAGGCTCTTGGAAATAGAATAGGGGCAGCTGTAGTATTAAAACCTGCTACCGGAGAAATCCTTGCAATGGTTTCGTATCCTTTTTTTGATTCAAATCTATTCTCAAGGGGTGATTCGTCCTCTGTATATAATGCTCTTGCAAATGATAAAACTAAACCGCTTTTAAATAGAGCTGTTAATGCTGCCTATTCACCAGCTTCTACTTTTAAAGTAATAATGACCGCAGCTGTGTTATCTGAACAGTCTTTTCCTGTAGATAAAAAAGTCGAATGTGCCGGCTCAATTAATTATGGCGACAGGGCTTTTAATTGTCATATAGGAAAACCGGGTCATGGATACTTGGATTTGAAAAATGCTTTAGCGCAATCATGCAATATATATTTTTGGACGATTGGCAGGGATCATCTTGGTGTAGATCGAATATCTTCTTATTCACAGGAATTCGGCTACGGTCAATCTGCTCAACTAGATCTACCCAGCCAGTCTACTGGTTTCGTTCCAACTTCCCAGTGGAAGGAAAGACGTTATCATGAAAAATGGCTTGGCGGTGATACTATGAATTTATCAATCGGGCAGGGCTATCTTCAAACAACACCGCTTCAGGTTGCAAATATGATGGCAATGGTTGTAAACAACGGAACTATTTATAAACCGCATCTTCTTAAGGAAGTTCTTGATCCTGTAACAGGAGAGGCGGTACAAAGCGTTACTAAAGAAGTACTTTTTGAATCAAACATAGATACAGAATATTGGCAGGTTCTTAAAGAATACTTACGATACACCGTTACTGATGGTTCAGCCTCAAGTGTATTAATGAGAACAAAGGTAGTAGAGATTGCGGGAAAGACAGGAACCGCAGAAGTAGCAGGTATTAAAAATAGCTGGCACTCATGGTTTGTTGCATATGGACCTTATAATACACCAGTGGAAGATGCTGTGGTTGTTGCGGTTCTTGTTGAAGCAGAAAATCAATGGGAATGGTGGGCGCCATATGCTTCTGCCATTATTTTTCAAGGCATATTTGCTAATCAAACCTATGATCAAGCAGTTGATAACCTAGGCTTTAAATACCTAACAAAGCCCGCAGGAAGGCAGGAATGAACAGGCTTAAGATTTTATCATTATTTGATTATTTATTACTCAGCGCATCAGTATGTCTTATAATTATAGGTATCTTCTTTATATATTCTTCCGGTGTAAACTCAGAAAATATTCTTGTATCAAATGAATATGTTAAACAGATTGTGTGGGCAGCAAGCAGTCTAGTTCTCATGTTTTTTGCAGCGTTAATCGACTATAGAAAGATAAAGCGCTGGCTAAAATGGATTTTTCCTGCCTTACTGCTTGTATTATTATTAACAAGATTTTTTGGAAGACATGTAAATGGTGCAAGAAGCTGGTTAGGGTTTGGAAATCTTGGTATTCAGCCTTCTGAATTTGGTAAAACAGTATTTATTCTATTTCTTGCATGGTACCTTGAAAGAACTGAAAAAACTTCAGAGCGAAAACGCTTTATGTCTGCCTTGTTCATTCTTATTTTACCTGTTGGATTAATATTAACACAGCCTGATCTTGGAACCGCAAGTGTGTATATCCCAATCTTTCTTGTCATGTGTTTTGTTGCGGGTGTTCCAATTCGCTACCTGTTACTAGTCTTTTTTTCCGGTTTGTTGACCATTATTATGGCAGTGTTACCGGTATGGGAGTCAGAAATTGTAAAGCATGATGTACCTTGGGTTACCTTATTTACCAATTTTAAGCTTCGCATGATTGTTGTGTTTGCCTGTTCACTGGTAACACTTACCGGTATCATTGGAAACTTGGTATTAAAAAGAAGATATTTTTTCTGGATTGCATTTGTGTTTGGTATTGTAACATTTTCACTTCTGGCATCAGTTTCAGCAGACGAGGTTCTTAAAGATTATCAGATTAAGAGACTTATAGTATTCTTAGATCCTCAAACAGATCCCTTAGGTTCCGGGTGGAATATTATACAATCTAAAATTGCCATTGGTTCTGGAAATATTTTTGGACAGGGTTTTTTAAAAGGAACACAGAGTCATTACAGGTTTTTACCGCAGCAAAGCACAGACTTCATTTTTAGTATTTTGTCAGAAGAACTTGGTTTCGTAGGCGGTTTACTTGTGTTTTTTTTGTATTTTGTTCTTATTTTTAGATCTTTTTTTATTATGAAGGGCGCAAATAATCCCTTTGGATACTATATTGCAACAGGCATTATGAGCATGCTTTTCTTTCACTTCATTGTAAACGTAGGAATGGTTATGGGCATCATGCCTATTACAGGAATACCCTTGTTATTTTTATCATATGGCGGTTCATCCTTATGGAATGTAATGATCTGTATGGGCTTGCTTATGAGTATTAACTTTAGACGATTAGATTTTAATTAATAGGATGAGCTTTTGAAAAGAATTAACCCCTTAGAAGTATTTTCTTCTGATATTATGCAGGTCCAAAAACCCTCCCGCTATGTAGGCGGAGATTTTGGACAAATTGTAAAACCTTTTACTGAACATGAAAGTCTTTTTAATTTTGGTATGGCATTTCCCGATTTATACGAAATAGCCATGAGTAATCAGGCAATTAGGATTATTTATAATAATCTTAACTCGTATGATACTATTAGAGCAGAAAGAGTTTTTGCTCCGGAAAAAGATTTTGAACAGCTGCTTATTCAAAAAGATATTCCTCTATATACACTGGAAAGCGGTATACCGCTTCATGAGCTCGATATGATCGGCTTTTCAATAGGATACGAGCTTGGTATTACCAGCGTCTTATGTATGCTTGAAAGAGGACACATACCGTTACTAAAAAAAGAACGAACAGAGGAAGACCCGATTGTTATTGCTGGCGGCTGTGGTATTACAAATCCAATACCATTACAAAATATTTTTGATGCTTTTTTTATTGGTGAAGCTGAACATGAGATGTTCTCACTTATTGAAAAAATTTCAAAAATGAAGGTTGGGGGAGCAACGCGATCCCAGATGCTCAATGAATTCTGTACACATGAATCTGTTTGGGTTCCCGGTAAAAAAGCAAAAAGGGCAGTGTACAAAAATTTCGGCAAAGAAAATTCTGTTTCTTCCTACTTCCCCATTGCTAATATAAAACCTGTTCAGGAACATGGGGTTATAGAAATTATGAGGGGTTGTCCAAACGGCTGCAGATTTTGTCATGCAGGAGTTTATTATAGACCTCAAAGAATGAAGCCCATTGACAAAATTATTGAGGAAGCAGATGAACTAATTTTAAAAGCCGGATGCCGGGAAATAAGTCTTAACTCGCTTTCCTCTGGTGATTATGAGGGAATCGGCGATGTGTTGGATATTTTAACAGAACGGTACAAACACTTAAATGTTTCCTTTCAACTTCCTTCATTGAAGGTTAATTCATTTACACTTCCTCTTCTTGAGAAAATATCTGAAGTAAGAAAGAGCGGACTAACCTTTGCAGTTGAAACACCGGATGAAACATGGCAGCTTTCACTTAATAAAGAAGTCTTTGAAGAACGATTGTTCGACATTATTATGAATGCTAAAAAACGCGGTTGGAGTAAGGCAAAATTTTACTTTATGATTGGTCTTCCTGTGAATGATACTGATAAAACAGAAGAAGATGCAATTATAGATTTTTTAATTAAGATACAAAATGCAACGCATATACAGTGTACGGTAAACGTTGGTACCTTTATACCAAAACCTCATACCCCATATCAATGGTCAAAACAACTAAGCATGGAAGAATCAAGGCGAAAACTTAATTATATTCGCTACTCCTTGCCTAAGGGTAAATTTAAAGTAAGTACTCACGACGAATTTGTCTCATTTATTGAAGGCATGATAACGCGAGGGGATGAAAGGGTTGGAGACATACTGATATCTGCATATAAAAAGGGATGCCGTCTCGATGCCTGGGAAGATCATATTCAAAAAGACTTGTGGCAGGAAGCAATTAACGAATCGAAATTTGATGTGGAGAGTCTCCTGGCAGAGAGGAATATTGAACAGCCCTTACCTTGGGACGATATTTCGATGGGAGTTTCAAAGACTTATCTTAAAAATGAGGCCATCAAGTCTCAGCAAGGCCTGCTTACTAAGCAGTGTTCTACAGGCTGTGATCATCCATGCGGTATATGTGGTAAAGATACTCAGATATACATCGAGAAAACTTCTTATGATGTATACAAAAATATACAGTTGCCTGCGGAATTATCAAAAATTAATGTTGAAAGACAGGAACATAACATTCCTGTCCTTTATAGAGTTATATTTCAATTTTCTAAGATACATGAAGGAATCTTGCTGCCGCATTTAGCCTTACAGGATCTCTTTCATAAGGCTTTTTTACGATCAGCCTTACCCATAGTGTACACTTCAGGCTTTAATCCGGTACCTCGGTTGGAGTTAGCATGCAGCTTATCTATAGGAATCGCTTCTAGAGGCGAAATTGCCTCCTGTCTTTTGTATGATAATGAAAATCAGGAAGATTTTATTGCCAAAATAAACAGCAATCTTCCTGAAGGAATAATTATTACTAAATCAAGTATTTTTCCTGTATCAAATAAGCTTAAAAGAGAATCTCTGGCATCTTTATATTGGGGAGCTTCCTATGAAATTACGCTAAAGAAGCACAAGGAGAAAATTTTATCGAATCCATCGGTATTGGAAGTTCTCTCTCAGTGTTGTGAACAGGATACATCTATGATGCAAACAGAATCTAAGATGAGTATTAAGGTTCCTTTTGCACTTGATAAAAAACTACGAACGGTTATGGAAGAAGCCGTTAATGAAAATATTTTTTCTTTTGCTGCCTTAGAACGAATAGAAACTTATGCTATCAGAAATGATGAAATTGTAACTTTTTTCAAAGCTTATGAAGATATTGCACAAAAGCATATAGAACTGATATAAAAGCTTTCGAGTAAACATCAGAATCAAAAGCACATTATTTTTTCTCCGCCCATGGTACAGGGTAGTTAGGTATTCAGTTATCGGTATGTATTGGTAGACAGAATATACATTATGAGAAGTATTATATAGAATGGTTTTAGCGATGATTATAACGCAAAAGACTTAGTATAAGGTTTCTAAAAGCCTATCGTAGCTCCATGCACTTATTTCAAGCGCATATGTAAACGATAAGTTATGATACACATAATAAAGGTCTGAAGCACTATCAAAATAGATGTTTAGCGTAATTTCTGAACCGTCTCCGTTTTCAATAGTAATAATCGTGACTGGGTTAAGTAACCCATACGAAACCGGTTTTCCAGTACTTAATAGCATTCTGTTTACAAACGAAGAAAAAGGCTCAGAGTCCTTTTCTAGTATCGTCTTTTTCGAATCTTCAGTAGTAACAATAATTCTTTGAATAGTGTTTTCTGTAAAACCTAGATAAGAAGGAATTAAGGCAGTATCGGCCCAATAATTTGATGCAGTTAAATATTTTGAAAAATCATTGCGGGTTTGATACACCGTTGATTTATCGGTACGAAAATAAATATTAGAACCTGAAAAATTTTCTATTCCAAAATATACTTTAGAATAGATTTCACCGGTTTTTGAATTTTGAAAACATATGGATAGAGCTTGTTCAGGCAGCAGTTCATATGAAGCCCAGGAATTGATCGAGTTTGATACGAGCTGTACCTTCCGGGTTTTACTAAGCTCTTCAAGCATTATAGGAATTGACAGTCGTAGTGGAAAGGTCTCCTCTTTGGTCTCTATTCTTCCCTGCCAAAAATTATTGTTAATTAATTCAATTTTTTCGTTTGTAAGCGGATCTTCGATAATGATTGAATCGATAAGCGGCAGATACTTTTTATTGAGTAAACTTGTTTGCTCTGTTTTTAAATTAGTGCTGTTACGAGCGAATAAAACGTATACTAAGATGAGTATTGTACATACGGTTATGCAGATGAGGTTAAAAAAAATTATATTCGTTTGTTTTACCTTATGCATGTTTTTTCCTTCGTATATAAACGATGACTGGAACAAAGAGAATTATACAAGGAAGCACTATAAAAATTACAAGATAGACAATAGTTTTTGTATACATAAAGGTTTGCTCATCTATAATTTTAGCTACATTATACATGTGAGCTTTTTTATTTTTAATTAAAAGAAGATTCTCATTATCAGAAAGGTATAAGATTGTGTTGATAAGGAAATCTAAATTATGTGCGCTATTGGTATATTCAACCATGTTTGAAACTGCATATTGATCCGGAATAAGAGCTATTTTGGTAAACGGGCTTCGTAATGTGGTGTAGTATCCGGGCACTGTTCCTTCGAGCATTGCAAAAACGGGTGAAGAATGCTTTTCCAGCGATGAAAAATTCATTGTTTTTAACGAATACGGATCTGTTTCATAGGTAAGTTCGTCAGAAGACGAGTTCGTTAGCAAAAATGGTTTTTGAATGAAGCTTTGCTCAGAAGATTCAGCAAGTACAGATATAGTGCTTTGTTCGGTAGAAAAAACACTTAAAGGGCTTGCCCAGTACAATTCCAAGCCAGAAAAACTTTCAGTGACGGGATGCTTATAAACATACCGTGGTAGAATCGTAATCCATAAGGGATAATTGATATAGTCATAGGAATTTCCGTCTGAACTTTGCATGGTAATCCTGTAATTTGCAATATCCATGAGAAGGCCGCTTTCTAATGAAAAACCCCAGTATGAGAGCATAGAAAGAAGATTATTATCTGAGAGCGGATAGGAGATCCAGTCTATAATATTCGTCTTATTTTTTGAGACATAAAATAAGGCCCGTCCGCCGTTCATTATAAAATTTTCAATTTTTTGTACAGTAGTATCATCGAACTGTGATCCTATAACTACAAGCGGATTTTTTGATTCCAGCATAAAACTTTCTAAAGTACCTTCAATTGCAATAGTTTCATAGCCTGAATTTTCAAGCCAGGGAACAACATAGGAAAAATCGGTTTCGAGCGATAAGTCTGTACCCTCTAAAAGATAGACTGTTTTACTGTATCCGCGTAAAAGCGTGTCAATTCTAGTAATTATATCAAATTCCAGTGTCTCTGCAGATAAAATGAATGGAATTATTGCAAAATTATTGAGATATTCTATGACAATTGATGAATAAACCGTAGTAAAACTTGTCGCATTACCCTTCACTGTTTGTATTTGCTGACTTTGTACCCCAAGTGTTGTTAACTTTTGTATAGAACCTTCTTTATCCGGATCCAGAATTTCAACTGATACTTTTTTGTTTCGTAAAGCAAGGGTACGTAAAAAATCTTTCACATTTCTTACCTGCGGATACAGATTTGTGAGGTCTTCTGAAACATAGTATCTAATTTGAATAGTTTCCTCTGCTTCAGAAATAACCTGTTCGCTTATTTTTGACACAGAAAAAAGTTTTGCTTTTGTAGTATCTATACGAATGTAATAAAGCGACGAAGTTATAAGAATTAAGATGAACGATAGAATGCTTAAAAAAACTGCCGTAAATGAAAACCTTTTACCCTTTCTTTTTTCTTTAATACATACCGATGCTGCTATACAAACCGCAATAACCATTAGGTAAAAGATGATATCGCGGGAGTCGAGAATTCCCTTTCCTGCCGCATCAAAGTGCCATGCAAATGAAATAACATTAATTATGTTTGACAGAGAAGTTGAAACATGAGTATAAAGCGGTATGAGATGAACAGTATTTATAGTAAAAAGAATAACTGAAGTAACTAAAAAAGAAGCTATTTGATGAACAAGAAGCAGTGAAATACACAGGGCGAGAGAAATATAACTGAGGACGCACAAAAGCATAACAGAAAAACCGCTAATAAGCTGAGCCGTGTCAATATCAGCAAAGAAGGAAGCACAAAGAGGAACAATCAAGCTGATAAGCAGGGCTGCTGTAAAAAAAAGCGAGGATGCAGTAAATTTTGCAAGGATTATGTGTAATGAAGTATAAGGAAGGCTGTCCGAGTCGTGCTCATGCTGCCAAAGGTTGAGGGTCAAAGACGGAATAACTAAGATGCATACATAGGGCATAAAACCAAAAAAGAAGCGTAAATCAGATGAACCAAGGCCGATTGTAAAAAAATGCTCACCAATAAAAAAATTAACCGCACTTCCAATTACAAAAAGTAGTATCGAAGCGTATACAGAGGGAGAAATGAGCATGAAAAATAATTCTTTTTTTATAAGGGCTCCAAATTTTATCTTCACTTTGAAACCTCTTGAGTGAGTAAAAGAAAGGCATTATCAAGTGTATCCTGGTTTGTATAAGTCAAAACATTCTTTACCGTACCAGAATACACAAGCAAGCCTCGGTGCAGAACTAAAAGGTCTTTACAAACAGCTTCTACTTCCTGCATAAGGTGAGTTGAGAGGACAATGGTTTTATCTTTTTCCAGGGAAGATATAAGATTTCTCATTTCGTGTATTTGAATAGGATCCAGACCCGAGGTCGGCTCGTCAAGGACTAGAACAGAAGGATTATGTAGAAGAGCCTGAGCAAAGGCAAGCCGCTGGCGGTATCCCTTAGAAAGTTTTCCTATCTTTTTATGCAGTTCATCTTCGAGTGTACACACTGATATAACTCTTTCTACATCGTGTCTATCTGCATTATATACTTGTTTTTTAAAAGAAAGAAACTCATTAACCGTAAATTGCGGATAAAATTGCGGTGTTTCGCTTACGTAGCCTATTCTTTTTTTGATTTCTATAGGATTATCCCAAATAGAGATTCCATCTACAATGATGTCTCCTTCTGTAGGATAATGAATTGCGCAAATTGCTTTTAAAATAGTAGTCTTCCCTGCCCCGTTTGCACCCAAAAGACCGGTAATTCTTCCTTTTTCCACAGTACAGGAGACAGAAGAGACTGCCTTATTTTTAACATATGACTTTGAAAAATTTTCTAATTGTATCACGCAAAACCTTCATAACCCTAACTAGTCCTCATAGGGTACTTCAAAAACCATTCTATCCCGTGAGAGAACTGTATTAGTAAAAACACTTTGAGCTTCTGTAAGTAACAGTTTTAGTTCATTATCAGTATAGCGTGGACTGTAATGAATCATTGCCATCTTTTTTACTTTTGCATCACGCGCAATGGTTCCAGCCTGTATTGCGGTCATATGTTTTTTTTCGAGCGCTTGATCTTTGTATTGCTCGTCAAACATTCCTTCGCAAAACAATAAATCTGACCCCTGTACCTCTTTTGCTATACTAGGCATATACGCTGTATCGGTTACGTAGCTAATTTTTCTGCCGCTTCTTTTAGGGCCTAAAACTTGTTCCGGCCTTACTATTTCGCCGCTTAATGATGTCACCGATTCGCCATTTTGCAGTTTTGACCATAAAGGACCACAGGGTATGTTTAATTCTTTAGCTATCTCAGGCTTAAATTCGCCAGGGCGATCAAGTTCTTCAAGTGTATATCCCACGCAGGTTCTTGTATGATTTAGCGGAAATGCTCGAATATAAAAACCATCACCCTCATGGACGATGCAGGGAGCGGTAATTTCTTTAACTATAATAGGATAATTAATATACATATTAAGAACTTTTCTACTTGTTTCAATGTATTCGGCAATTATTGGCGGGCCATAGATGTATAAGGGCTCATCCCTGTCAACCTGTGATGAAAGCATCATGAGGCCGGGAATTCCAGTTACGTGATCTGCATGTGTATGACTTACAAAGATTGCGTTTATTTTTTTCCATTTTAGATTAAGTCTGCGTAAAGAAACTTGTGTTCCTTCGCCGCCGTCAAATAAAAATAAGTC
>CAZLNE010000056.1:0-13762 GCA_964560975.1 uncultured Treponema sp.
TTATATGAAAGCGTAAATCCTGTTATTCTCCAGCAAGCATTGGATTTTATAAGCCAAAAATTTTCATTTTTATTTGTACGTATTCACCGGGGTTTTTTTTGGAATTATTTTGATGCCAATTACAAAAAACTTCTTATACAAAGCGAGACACAGTATCCGTGTAGAGATATAAACAGGGTAGAAAACTCTGGTTTTATGCTGCGTGTACTATACTATAACAAGAGGGTTTCTGTAGAACTTTTTCATGCTCTTGCAGACGGCGGAGGTGCAATCGAGTTTCTTAAATCCTTACTTTATTATTACGTTACTTTTTTAGGACACTACATTGAAAACGATGGAAGTGTTATTGGTGCAGAAGGTAAGGCTGATATTGAATATACGGATGACAGTTTTGCCCGTTATTACGATCCTTTAAAAGAGGAGCGTAAACAAAAAGACTTTTTGGAAAAACAGAAAAATGCTTACAGATTGCGCGGCACTGTGTATCCGCAGGGAGGAGTAAACGTACTATCCGGCCTTGTATCCGCTTCGGCTATAAATAAGGCGGCAAAAAAGTATAATACAACAGTAACCGGTTTTTTAACGGCCCTCATGATGTACTCCTTGTTTGAAACACACCTCAAATTTGACCGCAGTAAGGCCCCCGTTACCATAGCGGTTCCTGTAAATCTTAGAAAAATATTTCCTTCCAGAACTTTGCGGAATTTTTTTTCTGTAGTAAATTGTCCCATACAGTATGATTCAGCACTTTCTTTTGCTGATATTTGTGCGTATGTTACTACGGTATTAAAAAATAAGATAACCAAAGAATATCTTCAAAAGCAGATTTACAGAACAAGTAAGTTTACTGTGCATAAGGTTTTACGTTTTGCACCTCTTGTAGTAAAGAAGCTTTTTATTCAAGCGGGTTACTCCATCATGAGCGAAACAAAAAAGACCATAACCTTGTCCAATTTAGGAATAGTAAAAATACCTCCGCAAATGTATGATTATATGTCTCATCTGGAAGTGTTATCTTATTGTTCTGTACGCAGTCCCGCAACCTGCACGATTTCTACGGTAGGGGATACAATGTGTATAAGTTTTACGAAAACTATAGAGGAAAATGACTGTATGGCTTTTTTCTTAAAGTTTTTAGCAGAGCAGGAGAAATTAGATGTAAAAGTCTATTCAAATGAGTGGGGAGAAGGCTATGAAGTGCGTTAATTGTTCTGTTACAGTTATTTCCAGACACCAAAAATGCCCCTTGTGCGGTGCGGTTGTAAAACCATTAGAATCGGATGTTCTTCGGGATAATGAGTTTTTTCCGGAGTATCCTGAATACAAGGAATCTAAACTGGATAAGACGAAGAGGGCGGTTTTTTTTATAACAGTGGCGTTTAGCGCCATAGCTGTCTTTGTAAATCTTTTTTCATTAACTATACATCGTTCTTTTTGGTCGTTTATTGTTGTGTCATGTTTATTTTATGTTTTTATAAGCTTGAAATCGGTTTCCTCAAAGAAAACACACACCGGAACTAAATTCCTTTTTCAGCTTATTATGCTGTCTGCCCTTGCAGTAATAATTGACGTTTTTTCAGGTTTTACCATGTGGTCAACGACCTATGTTATACCTGCTCTTTCTACAGCGTCTTCTTTTGTCATTACTGTTTTTGCGGCCAGCAAAAAAGCCCTTTATATGGAATATTTGGGATACATTCTGACTTCTCTTCTTATTTCTATAGTGCCTGCTGTTTTATGTATTTTTTCTTTATCTAAACAAGCTTGGGTTGGGTATGCAGCCTTATTGTTTTCTTTAATAATGCTTCTTGGTCTTTATCTCTTTGCAGATAAGGATTTTAAAAGAGAAGTAAAAAAAAGGTTTCATCTGTAAGTTTGGAAGGCATTGTATTTTTATGCAGAAAAATGTATACTTTTTGGTATGACTAATGAAAATACATCTCAAAGCTCACAAGCTTTAAATCAAAACAACTTAAGCCATTGGGCTGATCAAACCGCAGAAAAGATTATCCGCGAGCGCGGCGATCTTGAGGTATATACGTGCGCTTCGGGAATAACTCCGTCGGGAACTGTTCATATTGGAAATTTCCGTGAAATAATCTCTGTAGATTTAGTTGTACGGGCTCTTCGTTCCAGAGGAAAAAACGTCCGCTTTATTTATTCATGGGATGATTACGATGTATTCCGTAAGGTTCCTCAGAATATGCCCAATCCAGAAATTCTCGAAAAGTATCTTCGTTTTCCAATTACCATGGTTCCAGATACAACCGGCCGCGATTCATCCTATGCACGCCACCATGAAGTTGATGTAGAATCAATTTTACCGGCTGTAGGTATTCATCCGGAATTTTTATATCAGTCAGAGCGGTACAGAAGCAACAGGTATGCCGAAGGTATGAAAACAGCATTGCAGAATAAGGAAAAAATAAAGGACTGTCTAAACCGCTACCGTGATGATGACCATAAAATTCCTGCAGACGAAGTATACTGGCCGACCGCTGCTTTTTGTATTTCATGTAATAAAGATACGACCGAAATGGATTCATATGATGGTGAATACGGGCTTACCTATCATTGTACAAGCTGCGGACACGTCGAAAAGGCCGATTTACGAACTTCAAAAGAGTTGAAGCTCGGCTGGCGGGTAGACTGGCCTATGAGATGGCAATTTGAAAATACCCTATTTGAGCCTGCTGGAAAAGATCATCACAGTCAGGGCGGCTCTTTTGATACTGCACGTCTTGTCTCTCAAGAAATATTCGGATGGAAGGCTCCTGTAACGTTCCGCTATGACTTTATTGGAATTAAGGGGACACCGGGAAAAATGTCATCTTCAAAGGGCAAGGTTGTAGACCTTTATGATGTTCTTCGCGTGTATCAGCCGGAATTAGTGCGTTACCTTTTTGCAGGAACCAGACCTAATACAGAGTTTTCTATCAGCTTTGATCTTGATGTTATTAAGACCTATGAAGATTACGACAAGACAGAACGTATAGCCTGGGGTACCGAAAAAGCTAAAAATGATGAAGTATATGCTAAAGAAAGACGGATATATGAGCTTTCTCAAGTAGAACTTATGCCGTCAAGTATGCCGTATCAAATACCGTTCCGGCATTTATGCAATCTTTTACAGACAAACTCAGGCGACATCGATGCAGTAGTTGCATCTTTATCTGATATTACCAAGGATCAGGAAGAACGCTTTAGAGTCCGTTGTAAGTGTGCGTGGTATTGGATTACAGAATGTGCACCGGAAGATTTCCGTTTTGCACTTCGCAAAGACGGTTCAAAAGCTGCTTTACAGGGAGCTGAGCTAAAGGCAATTCAGAGAATTTATGCTGAAATTCTTCCTAAGATGGACGAGATGGAAGAAAAACCCTTGTCAGAAGCTGTATATGCCGTTGCCCAAGAATGCGGAGTTGAACCGAAGGCCTTATTTGCGGCAACGTACCAGGCCTTGATAGGCAAGGATCAGGGACCGCGTCTTGCGAATTTTATGAAGATAATCGGAAAAAGTCGTTTGGAAGATATTTTGAAAGTATATTAGTAGAGTATTGCTCATTGACTTTTATGATTATTAGTCGTATTTTATGGACAATTTATAGTATTGAAACTATAGATAATTAGAATTTTTTTTCAAGTTTGCGTTGCAAATTTTATATTGAAAACTATAGGAGTTATTATGCCGGAATTAAAAGGTTCAAAAACAGAAGCTAATTTACGTGAAGCATTTGCAGGTGAAAGCCAGGCACGCAATAAATACACGTATTATGCATCAGTTGCTAAAAAAGCAGGTTTTAACCAGATTGCAGATTTTTTTGAAGAAACTGCAGGGAATGAGAAAGAGCACGCTAAAATATGGTTTAAGCTTTTACACAATGGTGAAGTGCCTGATACAGAAACAAACCTTATAGATGCAGCAGCAGGCGAGCATTATGAATGGACCAGTATGTATGCTAACTTTGCTCAAACTGCAAAGGATGAAGGCTTTACAAAAATAGCTTACTTATTTGAAGCTGTTGCAAAAATTGAAAAACACCACGAAGAAAGATACAATGCATTACTTGCCAATATTAAAAATGGAAAGGTTTTCAATGCTGACGGTGAAGTTGCTTGGATTTGCGCCAACTGCGGACACATTCACTATGGTAAAACTGCTCCGGAAAAATGCCCTGTTTGCGATCATCCAAAGGCATATTTCATGAGAGATGTAAAAAATTACTAAAAAGCATTAGTATTATAGCTTTAAAAAAAAGTGACCTAAGGTAGGTGTACATCCTTGTACATCTACCTTAGGTCACTTTTTTTAAGCTTAGTACTATGTTTTTTACGGGCGTGGGAAGAAAGCACAATTTGCGGATTAAGTTATCTGTGTTTATCAGCGTACATCTGTGGTAATCATGTAAGTAATCCTGCTATAAAAGGCCATGCGATGTAGAGAGAAAACACAAAAAGCAGGACATAGCCTGAAATTTCTGCAATGAATGATATAAAGCCAATTATTCTTTGTTTCGATTTGAAAAAGTAAAATATGCTTTCTCGTCCTGCCCATGCAAAATATGCGCTTGCAATGATGGGCAGGCTCATACCCAGAGACATGCTTAAGACAGAAAGAATACCGAGTGGTATGATGTCGAGTGTGAAGGAGAGAACAAGGACGAGAACCGCGCCGGGGCAGGGGTAGATGCCGGAAACAATGAATGCACCTAACGAAAGTGCTTTTCGTTTTGAGGTTTTTCCTGCTTTCAACTCTTTGTGATGCCTCAAAAAATCAATAATACTGTGAAGAATAAGAATGACTGCAGTGATTATAAGTAAAAGATAAGAAAACCCTTCCATCCATTTTGCAATGATGTCAGCTTTCTGTGAAATTGACCCGGTAAGACCTTTTAAAAGCAAAATAATGACTATAGCACTTCCTGCATGAAGGGCTGATAATACGCTGCCTGTTGCAAGCGGTTCCCACCAGGGGGCGCGACGCGATATGTAGAGGGAGAATACCACGGTTTTTCTATGTCCGGGGCCAAGCGCGTGTATGACACCGAATAAAAAAGAAGCACTTAAAATGAGCAACAGAACAGATGCCGCATCGTGTTTTTCCTGTTCATTTTCTGATGTATGTAACGCCTTCCAGGTATAAAAAGCCTCTCCTAAGGTTTCCCGTAAGTTATGCTGAGTTTTTAAATTAGTACTGTTTGCGGCATTCAAACGCACTGAGGGAGCAGTTTCAATGCTTTCCGCCGTGGTTTTGTTGTTTGAAGCGGGACTGATAAGGGGATTGGCAAAAAAAGTAACACCCAAACAGATAAAATAAACGAGTATAAACGTTTTTCTACTCATATGAAATTCTAATCTCTTTAGGATAGTATGTTTGAAGTCCTTTTTCCCATTTATAGTAGACGCGGGTGTCGTCTGCAGCCCCTAAGGGATTATAGTACACAGGATAGTCTTTGTTTTCAACAATTGAAAATTTCGGCTTTATTTTTGTACCGTCGAATTTGAGTGTAACGGCCTCTTTGTCGGGGTAGGAAATATCTGAGAAAAAGGTATAGTCATAGACCGCAATGTAGATGTCTTGTTTTGGGTACGAACTCAGGTCTATAAAAAACCTGTATATCATTTGCCCCTTTTCTACGCGGGCTTTGAACTGTTCAACTTCGGGAGGATTTGTTCTTTTGCTTCCCTGCCGTATAAAAGTATAATAGTAATAGTTCTGCAGATTGATAAACGCATTATTGTACACAAGTTCACTCTCTCTATCATCAAACTGGCCGTTTCTATCTTCATCGAGCCAGCTTATAATGTCACTGCTAAAAAAATGGTCGAATTTCCATTCTAGAAATACGCCTGATAATTTGTCTCCGTTCCAGACAAATTCTGTCTTACTCACAATACTGACATGAGGATGAGCACATAAGGCGGATATCGACAACAGCATGATTATAACGAGAGCAGGTATTTTTTTAAAATCTTTCATGGTACATCCTTTATAATCGTTTTTTTTAACAAATTCATTCTACCTGAGGATGACAGATGAGTCTAGATAATTACATATGTCATATTTGGACTTTTATTCTATTTGTGTATCTGTGCTTAGTGCTTTAATGGCTGTAGAGCTTTCTTTTTAAATGAAAATTTTGATTGACATTCATACAACATGACTCCACAATAAATATTATAAGCTTCTTACAGGAGTGAAAAATGATAAATGAAAAAGTTATACCAGGTCTGGGATTAACGGCAAAAGAGTTCAATGATATTGAATCGTATCAGAAAAGCAGAAACAGTGCTGTTTTAACCATTATGTTTACAGACATTCAGGGTTTTACGTCCCTTACTGAGGAACGCGGGGAATCATATGTTCATATGCTTCATAGCGAGCACGATAAAATAATTGTTGACTGCGTTGAACGGGATGGTGCCGGGATCGTTATTAAGTATATTGGAGACTCTGTCATGGCAGTTTTTTCCGAACCTACTGCTGCAGTTGACCGAGCTTTACAGATACAAAAGCGTTTATATGAGTTCAATCATGAACATCCTGATCTAGTCGACCTGTATGTTAGGATAGGTCTGCACATGGGGCAGACTGTTCTTGAAAATAAAATGCATGTTGACCTCTTTGGAAGACATGTCAACAAGGCTTCGAGGATTGAAAGCCTGGCCGATGGAGGCCATATTTTTATTTCCTACCCAGTTTTTGATAGTATTAAGTCCTGGCTTATTGAAGCAAAGTATGCCGCATATACATATCATGGTCAGTATTTGCTAAAGGGAATAGACAAACCGGAAGATATATATGAAGTCTACAATATCAGTATTACTAAACCAAAAGCTCCAAAAAAGGGCAAAAAAAGAGCAATCAATGGTAAATTACTTATAGTATGTACAACTGCGGTGTGTTTACTGCTGCTTATACTGCTTTTAGGACCTAGATTGCTGCTGACTAACGGAACAAAAACATCGTTGGCTGCTCCGGTAATACAGAGCGGTCAAACAGCTTCAGCTCCAGTTCTACTTGAAAAAGAGCAGGCAGAACCGCTTTTACCTGGGCCTGAGGATGTCAAAACTACAAACAAAGGTCCTGACATGATCGTTGAAGAGAGCGAAGTTTATTTTATATCACTTAATGCGTTTGAACCTATTTTGGATTTAGAAACACCTCTTGTACTTGCAAAAGTTGAAGGAACAGATAATACCAAGAAGTCACTGATACCCATAGCGCACGGCCGCCATGTGATTCATTTTGTCGTATCTGATATTGTCCATTATTTTTATGAGTTTGAAGTCGGGCCCGGGAAAAACTTTCTTCCTGCCAAATTTATCCGGTCAGAACTTCCCAGTGTTCAGGTAAACTTATTTTTGCGGGATGATGAAAAACAGCAAATGCGAAAATCAAGTCAGGAATATTTTTATTACACCCGAGGCAATCTTGAGAAAAAAACGCTCACAGGTCAGATTGAAGTTTCAGTTAAGGGTGATCAGGTATCGAGTGAGACTGCTCAATTTACTATTGAGTATTCCCTGGTGATAGACAACAAGGAAGCAGCAAGGAACGTTATGACGGTCGAGAGTCCCATGAACAGTAACGAATCAACATATTCAGAGCCTCTAATGCTTATTGAAGATGACTATCATGCTTACTATATACGGTATTTTTACAATGATGATTCAATTCAAATCAATCTCGATGCAGCATTTAAAGATTTTTCAAAAAGATAATTTTAGCTTGACGAATGTAGAAAAAAGAATAATGTTATGTATGGAGGATAATGATATGAAAAATGTAACCATTGTGAAGATAATAGGCCGTGAAATTATAGATTCACGCGGAAACCCTACTGTAGAAGCTGAGGTTTTTTTATCTGACGGGGCAAGTGCCCTAGGGACATCTCCAAGCGGTGCTTCTACCGGAATTTTTGAGGCTCTTGAGCTTCGTGACGGCGATAAAAAAAAGTACGGGGGCAAGGGTGTTAGTAAGGCCGTAGAGAATATAAACACTATAATTTCAAAGGCTCTTGTTGGAATGAATCCCTATGATATTTATGCAATAGATCAGGCAATGATTAAAGCAGACGGCACCAAGGATAAATCAAAGCTTGGTGCGAACGCGATTCTCGCGGTTTCCATTGCAGCCTCTCGTGCTTCCGCGGTATCTCTTGGAATTCCGCTTTTTAAATTTATTGGCGGTATTAACGCTACAGTACTTCCTGTACCTATGATGAACATTCTTAATGGAGGAGCACATGCTGCAAATACGGTGGATGTTCAGGAATTCATGATCATGCCCAAGGGTGCCTCTTCTTTTACCGAAGGGCTTCGCTGGTGTACAGAAGTATACCACTCACTCGCAGGCATCTTAAAATCTAAGGGGCTTTTAAGCGGCATAGGGGACGAGGGCGGGTTTGCACCGAATCTTTCAAGCGACAAAGAAGCACTGGATTTGATTATTAGTGCAATTGAAAAAGCCGGATACAAACCAGGAAACGACTTTGTTCTTGCAGTCGATGCAGCGGCAAGCGAGTGGAAGGGTGGTGCTGTTGGAAAATATAAGATGCCCAAGAGCGGAAAAACCTACACGTCAAAGGAACTTGTAGAGCACTGGAAAGATTTGTGCAGTGCGTATCCGATCTTCTCTATTGAAGACGGTCTTGATGAAGAAGACTGGGACGGATGGAAAATGCTGACAAAAGAGCTTGGAACTAAAATACAGCTTGTAGGCGATGACCTCTTTGTGACCAATACAGAACGACTCAAAAAAGGAATTGATGAAGGATGCGGAAATGCCATTCTCATAAAACTTAATCAGATAGGCTCTGTTTCGGAAACGTTGGAAGCAATTAAGATGGCTCATAATGCAGGCTTTGCTGCTGTAGTCTCACACCGTTCAGGTGAAACAGAAGATACGACCATTGCAGATCTTGCGGTAGCTCTTAATGCAGGTCAGATTAAAACAGGCGCCCCTTCGCGCAGTGAACGCGTTGCAAAATACAATCAGCTTATCCGTATAGAGGAAAGTATGGGAGATAATGCCCATTACGGAAAGCTTAAGAGCTTCAAGTAAAGAGATATCAGAGTGAACTGATAATGCAATGAAAAGAAAGGCCCGATAACACGAGAATGCTCGTTGGTTTTTCGGGTCTTTTTTTTAGTATTTTTTTGGTGCGTGTTATACTTTTTGCTCGAGAATTAGTTTTATAGGCTTGTAGTCCTGAGCTTCACAGATTTTAATTAATTGGGGAGTTAAAAGTTCTTTATAGATTGAATTGAGCGTGTTTTTTAACTTGCCGTTTGTCCCGTCAAATGGGAATTCAAAAATGGTATTGCTGTTGTCCGGGGCTCCGCCTAAATCTAAAAGAATTTTTCGTAATTCCTTTGGTATGGTTTTTAGATGCTGGATGCCGAATTTGGGACCGGTTTTTTTATCAGCTATATAAAATTCAAGGAAAGTGTAGGGATTATGCAATTTAAGTCTGTAGCTCACTAGGTGAGGTAGTTTAGTTTCCTGTACATGAAGCTTTCCAAGTTTAAAAACTTGTGCTAACTTTGAAGAAGAGAGAAGTTCATCAAGTGCTTGTTTCATTTCATTAATATCTATCATAGTCATACAGTATACCATAAGCGGGATAAAAAAGTAACTATGGTATTTTCTCATACACCAGAATTTTCGTTTTTAGGCCAGCAAACCTCATCAAGTATTCCATTTAAATAGGCAATCGTGATGCCGTAATTTGTCATGGGAACAGCACTGGTTTTAGCTTTTTGCTGCCGCGAAAGAACATAGCTTCTGTTGAACATGCAGCCGCCACAGTGAATTATCAAATTATACGCTCTCAGGTCTTCGGGAAAATCGGTACCGCTTACAATATCGACTGTTAGGGTTTCTCCATATTTTTTTCTTAGCAGCTGTGGAATTTTTTCTCTTCCTATATCTTCTGTTAACGGTGCATGGGTACAGGCTTCGGCTATAAGAACCCGCGAGGACGGCGTGAGGTTTGCAATGGCCTTTGCTCCTTCTGCAAATTCTTCTATATTACCCTTGTTTGCCGCTAAAAGGACGGAGAAAGAGGTGAGAAGACTTTTTGCCGGTTTTTTTTCGTTTACAATTTTAAATACTTGAGAGTCTGTGATGATGAGGTCCGGTTCCCGTGAGAGGGCTGAGAGCGCTTCATCGATGCAGTCTGTCGTGCATGAAAGAATCGTACATTTTTTGTCGAGGAGTTCCCGTGTAACCTGTACTTGAGGGAGAATAAGTCTGCCTTTCGGGGCCTGAATATCTTGAGGCATGACGAGAAGAACGAGAGACCCTTTATGAACAAGATTTCCGGTAATAGTCCGTTCACAAAAATCAGAAGGTATGAGCCTCATAAAGGTTTCTTGTAATTCTCTAATTCCAGTTTTTTTAAGCACACTCATTACAACCGGTATGAGCTGCGCCTTTCGTTCAATACACTCTGCCTTTTTTTGAACTTCTTCTGGGGTGAATAGATCTGTCTTATTGAGTACAACGGCCGTTTTATATTTATTTTTTTCAATAATGCGTATAAACCAGGATGGAAGCTCACAATCTGCAGGAGATGAAAATTCATCGGGAGTCATAACCGCACAGATGATGTCGCATTTTTCCAGTGCCTCCTCTGTCTTTTCCATGCGCTTTTGTGCAAGGTCTGTGGTGTCGTCAAAGCCCGCGGTATCAATAAAAAGAACAGGACCGATTCCATGTATTTCCATAGCTTTGTATACAGGGTCAGTCGTTGTCCCTGCAATGGGCGATACAACTGATGTTTCCTGTCCGGTCATTAGATTTAGAATAGAAGATTTACCACTGTTAGTCTTTCCGAAAAAACCGATTGTTATACGCTGTGAATGAGGTGTATCTTGTAAGCCCATACTTGTCTCCTTAAAACCTGAAATCTCTTAGACCTGAGTCTATGCTCTCTAGATTTTTTTTTGCTATGGCCCGTATGTTTAAATTTGGCACATTGAGAATTTCTTTTGCAATTAGTCTTTCACCCTTGAGCCTTGTATCAGGTGAAGCATAATCCATGAGGTATTCTTTTAAGGTCATGAGTGCGTTCGGCTGGCAGCAGTTTGCTATTTGCCCGTCTTTTGCAAGCGTCATAAAGCGGTCCCCCGTTCTTCCTTCGCGGTAGCATGCTGTGCAGAAGCTCGGAATATAATCCATGGAAACAAGCCAGTTAACAATTTCGTCGAGTGTTCGGTTGTCGCTTATGTCGAACTGTTTTGTATTTTCTTCTTCAGTTTCAATGTTGCCTTCTATTTCTGCATAACCGCCGACGCTTGTTCTTGACCCGCCGCTTAACTGAGATACTCCAAGTTCCAATACTTTTTCTCTTGACTCCTGTGACTCGCGGGTAGAGATTATCATGCCGGTATAGGGAACGGCTATTCTAATGACGGCAACAATTTTAGCAAAAGTTTCATCATCGATTGCATTAGAAAAAGAGGAAGCATCAACATCATCTGCATTGCGTATACGCGGTACACTAATGGTGTGCGGGCCGACCCCCTTAGCTGCTTCCAAGTGTTCAGCGTGCATCAATAAGCCTGTAAAATCATACCGGTAAAGATTGAGGCCGAACAGAACTCCGATTCCTACGTCGTCTATTCCGCCGTCCATAGCGCGGTCCATCGCTTCGGTATGGTAATCATAATTACTCTTTGGTCCGTAGGGATGAAGTTTTGCATAGGCTTCTTTGTTATATGTTTCTTGAAACAAAATGTAGGTTCCGATCCCTGCCTCTTTGAGCCTCCGGTAATCTTCAACTTCGCAGGCGGCAATGTTTACATTTACTCGCCGTATAGCGCCGTTTTTATGTTTGATGGAATAAATTGTTTCAATGCTTTCTAAAATATAGTCAAGAGGATTCATATGCGGATGTTCTCCCGCTTCCAATGCAAGTCTCTTATGCCCCATGTCCTGCAGTGCAATAACTTCCTTTCGAATTTCGTCTTGTGTAAGTTTTTTTCTTTGAATGTGTTTATTTTTTGAATGATACGGACAATACACGCAGCCGTTTATACAGTGATTGGATAAATATAAAGGAGCAAAAAGAACGATTCGTTTGCCGTAGATTTTTTCTTTTATTTTCTTTGCAAGCGACTTCATTTTTTCATTTAAATCACTAAGATCGCAGTCAAGAAGAACAGCCGCTTCCCGGTGTGTGAGACCTTTAAAAGAGTTTGCTTTTTCTAAAATACTTTCTATGAGAGCTCTGTCGCTTTTGTGTTCCTCTGCCCATGAAAGGGTTTCCATAATTTCTTCGTGGTTAATAAATTCCTGTGCTTTGTTTGATTTTACATTATACATGATAATTTCTCCTTACTAATTTTTTGTTCGGTGTAGTCGCCCCGTGTTATGACCGCTTCAAATCCTGCATCTTTAATGCTGCTGCAAAGCAGTCTTGTGCTCTCAGCTCCTTCCTTCCCTGTCGAAACCTTGTTGTTGTAAAGATTGTATTTACTGCGTACCTGTGAAGGCGACAGATTGGGCATAATAACATTAGCCCCGTGAAGCAGCCCCAGTTCCCGTCCATTAGAATCAATAGTGCCAAGTGCCGTGGTTGCAGGCAGAAGAACATGAGGCAGTATGAGTCTGATAACTGATAAAAGATACAGTGTTAATTCCTTATTGCCTGCATTATAGTGTGAAAACGGAGTGTCGCGGTGAGGAATAAAAGGACCAATTCCCGTCATCTGGGGCCGGAAACTTTGCAGAAAGAGTAAATCTTCTGCAAGAGTCTCATCGCTCTGATACGGGGAACCAACCATAAATCCTGCTCCCGTCTGATACCCCAAATCTTTAAGAGTATAAAGACAGTTCATTCTGTTCGTAAACGACATTGAATGAGGGTGAAGTTTTTCATAGTGTTCTTTAGATGCGGTCTCATGGCGCAGGAGGTAGCGGTCGGCTCCGCAGCTTTTCCAAAGATTGTATGTAGCGCGTGTTTGTTCTCCAAGCGAAAGTGTTACTGCACAATCTGAATACCTTTCTTTTATTGTAGTAATAATATCTGCAACAAAGACATCAGTAAATGAAGGATCTTCTCCACCCTGGAGAACAAAGGTTCTGTAGCCGAGTTCGTAGCCTTGTGAACAGCATAAAAGAATTTCCTCTTTTGTTAATCTGTATCTCGAAGCCTTTTTATTACCGCATCTGATGCCGCAGTACAGGCAATTGTTTTTACAATAGCTTGTACATTCAATTAAACCTCGCAGAAACACCGTATTTGAAAAAATGTCAGTCCTCTTTTGAAAAGCCTTTTCCTTTATATATGAGAATACTGTTTTAATTTCATCTCCTGATTTTCCTGAGTTCTTATTGCTGTAAGAAGAGGATGAGAGGAGAGGTGCGTTCCGGTTTTGTATGAGAAGAATAAATTCCTCGCGTGTAAGACCGTTGCCTTGGCAGAGTTTTGTTATAATTTCATTCATGGATAAATGCCTAGTCCGAAATTTTTGGCATGACAGTTTTAGTCGAGACTCCGCTCAATGCTCCAAGCTTACCCGAGAGCGCGCTTATAACATTCTGCGGTGCATCGAGTGCAATGCTCATGATTGAAAGGTTTTGTTTTTTGTAGGGAATTCCCATGCGGCCGATGATGTAATCACCGTATTCATGCAGTAACTGATTCAGTTGTTCGACAGAGCTTGTGTCTGAGACGAGTATACCTATCAGCGCGACCCTTGTTTCCATAGTTCCTCCTAAAGAAATAGTAATCTGCGTGATGTAAAGAGTTTT
>CAZLNE010000057.1:0-13734 GCA_964560975.1 uncultured Treponema sp.
TTATAGATATAACAATAGCTAATGGAAATACTGAGACAAAAATAAATAATAGCGAGATTCTCGTTTTAAGCTTCATAGAAGATTCCTCTTTTTGTGATTTATGTATCAGTGAATACCATAGTATGTTTTTTTACAAGTAAAATAATGTTTTACCTGTTTCCTTTAGTAATGTTAAGTGTTATTCTTATACTACAGTCTATTCAAAGCGAGGAAAACATGAAAAAAATCCTAGTATTTTACGTATTATTAAGCTTTAGTGCTTTCTTTTCACTATGGGCGTCAGGAAATATGGATCAAACCAGTACAATAAGTATTAGCGGAACTGGAGTTGTTACATTGGACTCTGATGCAGCCGCTATAACACTTGCAGTTGTAACAAATGATGAGAATCCTTCTGCAGCAGCTGAAAAAAACGCACAAATAATGGTGGATGTTCAAAATGCCGTCTCAGTCTTAGGTATAAAAAAGGATGCTATTGTTACAAATAATTATTCTTTGTACGAAAATTATCGTTATGGTAAAGATGGAACAATTGAAAAAATTGAATATCGAGCCTCAAACTCTATTACAATTACCGTCTACGATACATCCCTATCTGGTATTATCATAGATGCTGCCCTTAAAGCCGGGGCTAATCAGCTTTCTCAAATAAGCTTTTTTTCAACAAAAACAGCCGAAGCATATGATAAGGCACGTTCTTTGGCAGTTGAAAACGCCCGTGTTAAAGCAGAAACTTTAGCAAAGGAAACAGGTGGAACACTAGGAAAAGTAATACGCATAGAAGAGGCTTACAGTTCTCCTTCACAAAACGTTATGTATAGGGCAGATATGCTTATGGCCGAAAAAGCCTCTACGCCGATAAACCCTGAAGACAGCACTATAACAGTAACCTATAATTTTGTGTACGAATTAAAGTAACTTAACGCACATCAATTGTTATTGATGCTGTATCAGTGCCGGTAGTAACTTCCAAGGTATGAGTACCGGGCATTATATAGGTAAACCAGGAAAAAGGCCTTGCACTTACACCGGCACTCCTTCCGTTGTCAAATAATTCTGCAATCTCGCCTGTACCGCCGCCAGCCTCAATGCGCAGCATCTGAGTTTCATCGGCGGCTCCTGCTTCATAAATAAAAAGAGCTCCATCTACAGGATACAGAAAACGCAGCTCCTTAAAAGAGGAAAGTGTACCAGCCATATTTCGTCCATTAAACCACCGCTGATACTCATCCGGATACTCCACACTAATAGAACCATCATGTTCAATATGCCAGCTGCAAACATCTAAAGCATCGTATGGTCCGTCTAAAATATATTCTTCAATTATGTTTCTGCAATAATCACCAGATCTCATTCCAGATAAAGCACAAATTTTTTGTTTAGTGTACGACTCCGGCTTTTGAAAACCAGAGGAAGAAGACTGCGCTTTTTCCAGCTCGTCTAATATGAGCCGTACTACTTGAGCTGGAATAGAACTCCCCGTCTCACTAATAACAGTTTCACCGGAAATATTTCCCATCCAGACTCCTACCGTATATGAAGGAGTTGAGCCTAGCGCAAGAATATCCTGATACTGATTTGCAGTGCCAGTTTTAAATATTGACGCATAGGGTGTATCAAAAACTTTTGCAAAACCAAAACCAAGGGAACGGGCATTTGAATCACCCAGTATATTGCAAATAATTCTGGCAGTATCTTTTTCATAAATCTGTTTTTCATCTATAATTACCGAGGTAGTTTTAGTACCGGTAAGAGAAGGAAGAATGCCGTCTCGTGCAAAAACACTAAATGCCCGAACAAGCTCAAACAAGGTTATCTCACCGCTGCCGAGAGCCAATGATAAACCCATTGAATCCCTCTTGCCTTCTAGTGAATTAAATCCCAACGATAAAAGTCTTGAATAAAAAGAATCAATACCTATTCTATATAATAAATACACTGCAGGAATATTTAAGCTTGATGCAAGACATGTTCGTAAAAGCTGAGGCCCATTATAACGGTTATTAAAATTCTGTGGAACATATACCTTTGAAGTACCAAAATCCATAGGAATATCGGGGAGAATTGTGTTCGGAGAAAAACCCCTCTCGAGGGCCATAGCATAAAGAAAGGGTTTCATCGTACTCCCGCTCTGATTTTTTGCAATAACACCATCAACATAGCCCGTATCTGGATCGCTAAAATTTTCATTGCCTACCCAAACAAGAATTTCACCAGTTTTATTGTTAATTGCAAAAGCGCTTCCGCTCGAGATTCTAGCATCTTCATACTCGCGTATTTTATTTTGAATATCTGAAAGAGCAAGATCATTTAAACGCAAATTTACTGAAAGATAAACATCACTATCAAAGCCTTTTTTATTCTGCGTAATAATCCACTGCATAAAATGAGGCAGCTTGTTTGGATACTCATACATCCTTGTTTCTTTCAAAAGATAAGAATACGAGGAAGGATTACGGGGAATTAAGGAAAGAACTTCTCTCTCCCGCTCAGATAACTCTAATAAATTTTTACCAAAAAAATTCCTTGCAGCCGATGTAACTCCCTCCGTCTGATACCCAAAAGGAATTGAATTTAGGTATAATTCCAAAATTTCCTTTTTATTAAGTTTTAATTCAAGCCGCAGTGAATTAATCATCTCTGTAAGTTTGACACGAATTGTTACAGGGAAAACAGTTCGAGGCCGCACCATACGGGAGAGCTGCATTGTGATTGTAGAAGCTCCACTTATCCGTTTACCAGATGAAGCATTTTGAAATAGAGCTCTTGTAAGTGCAAAAATATCTATTCCACAATGTTTATAAAAATTTTTATCTTCTGAGCGAATAAAAGTTTCTGTCAAGTCTTTTGGTATTTTTTCCAGATCTGTCCACTCTCTGCGAAGACCTTCTTCTAGACTAAGAATATAAACAAGCTCGCCTTCTCTGTCATAGAAACGCGAAGAGTGCTGTCTCTCAAGAAAGCTGTCCAATTCATGCCATGGTAATAACCACAGTAATAGAAGAGAAGAAAAAATTAACATTAAAAAACAAACAATTGATAGTAAAAGAAGCCGTTTTTTACCAGCTGCTTTTACTACCTTTAATAGATGTATCATTTATGATCCATTACTTAATAACAATTTTTCTACCACCGGATCGTCCAAATATTTCAGGCTCGTACATACATTCAGCCAGGGGTGAAGGTGTATCATACATACCCTTTCTTACTGTTCTAAATAAAAACTCCACCTGTTGTCTTCCGCGCGGGAAGTAATTCCAGAAGTACTGAACCTCATTGTCATAAATTGCCTGATACGATAAGCCCGCATTATAATCAGTATACGTTTGATTACCAAAATCAATATCAGTTGAAGAACTATTTTCTTCTTTATACTCTTCAAAAGAGCCTGTTGTAACAAATGCTGCATTTAGAACTTCTGCTCCGGATGGTATTGGAACCCGCAGCGCCATAAAGGTTCGAAGTTTAGTAGTACTTACCATAACTTTAGCCCTATACACCTTTCCGGAAACAAGCTCATCCTCAATTACTCTCTTTCCTGATTCAATATCAATATATTCCACAAATAGGCTAATGCCTTCATCCCGCGGAAATTGTTTTTCTACTGATACAGGATATTTTAAACTCAAGGTATAGAATAAAGATCCTTTTCCCTTTTTGCTAATCTCTAAGGGAAGTTCTGTATTTCTTTTAAGTTTCTTTAACGGCTCATCATTAAAGAGCATTGTTTTTTCAACCAGAGATGCATTTAGACCGCTGAATGAATCTTTCATTATTTGATTTCCATCGAGTAAAACTTCTGCGGTGTAGTTTAAATTTTGAAGATCTTTTTCTCTAATATAGGTGTCTAATGCATCTAAGGCACGGGCAGTTGAAGCCGTAGAAGTCCAGTACCCATTTCCTGCTTTTTGGAATTCAAGAAGTTCATACACAAGATTTCCAATGAACTTATCGTTTTTATCCAGGAGGGTTAACAATTTTAAGACAAGAGCATAGTTTTCGGTTTTACTATTTAAGAAACCCCACATAGTAAAATTACCCTGAATACTTTGAATATCCATACCGCGTACAGTTGGACGCATATACTTTCGAATTTTCTGTGCAGCTTCTTTAGCCTTTCCTTGATTCCCCTTTTTAAGAAATGCAAGTCCTGTAAAAGCTAAATCACTAATATCTGCTTTTGGAGAATTCAGGATGGCTTCTAATTCAATAGATGAAGCATCACGGCCAAGCAAGCCTAATACATAACAAGCATATGATTTAATATACGTATTATTTCTGCCATATTCTGCCTGGGCTGCATAGATATAATCGCAAAGTTTAGTAATATCTACTTTATTAGGTACCGCTATTCCCTTCTGTTTTGCACTTCCCAAAATTTCACCAATTCTAAGTGTTACAGCAAAATTGGAACTTTCACCGCCAGGCCAGTATGGGAAACCACCGTCGAGCTTTTGACAAGAAGCCCAAAAATCAAGTTCTTTCTTAATAACAACGAGCGGATCAGTGACCTTCCTTTTTAAATCAAATATTTCCAAGTATTCTGAAAAATATACTAGAGGAAGTATAGCAGCTGAACGCTGTTCCAGACACCCGTATGGATAATTAAAAACAAACTGTACTGCTTCACGTAATACCCCAAGACGAGTCGGATCCAGCTGAACATAAAAACTACCATCTCCTGTAGAATCTGGTAGAACTATGAGTTCCTTCTGTAGCTCTGTTTCTGTTTCATCACCATCAATTTGACCAACCGTTGTAACAGTTTCGTAAATATACGTTTTATCAATTTGTAAGGTTTTGATAATTTTCTCATTAAGCACATCAGATTTCACAGTAAACTCAAGTGAAACAAAACCGGAATCTAGAGCCTGTATAGTAAAAAATAAATTTGATGTTTGGTTAGCAAGAACCTTTATACTCTTTACTTCTTCTTTAACAATCAAACTTCCTTCCTCTTTCATCATGCCGTTTTCAACAGAAGAAAGACCAGCCCGCTCAACGCCCTTATAAGATTTTAAACTTACCTGTACCTCGTGATCTAATGAATCCAAGTTAGATATAACAACCCCTGCTTCTGAAACATCGTTGACCCGAAGCCTTCGGGGCAGAACATCGCGAACAGATAAAGGATTATTCACAGGTAATTTACCCTCTGAAAGCGCAAAGTCATTTTTATTTACACCAACTGCGGTCATCCGGTATTCAGTTAATGAATCCGGCAAAGTGAATTCAAAACTAACTATTCCTTGAGAATCTGTAAGTAAGTATGGTTCAAAATACGCTGTTGGATCAAAATTTTTCCGTTCCTTCATTTTATCATCTTCTTCAGCATCACCGCCAAAAAGATTTTTTACCTCATACGTTACCGGATCTATTAACAAGGAACGAGAATCCCCGCCTCTTACACCATAACGGAAATTCCATTCATCATAGAAGAACTCAATAGGAGAAGGCACATGATAATTGATAAGATCTATTACACCGCGATCTACGGCCATAAAAGTTATTTCTGCACTTGGAACCGGTATTCCATTTTTTTTCGCTATAAGTGTAATCTTTGCCTTTTCGCCTGGTCTGTAAGAATCTTTGTCCTTCATAATTTCTATATCAAACGATCGAGCTTCAGGACTTACATGTAAAGCACAGACACCAAAATATCCCTTTGGTTTATTAAGGTCAGGTGTTGAGTAATCTGGTGAAGGTTCTCCCGTTCTAAGCGAGTACGATGATACTGCAACATACACAACCGGAAGATACTCTTCTTTTATTGGAATATCCAATACCGTTACAGAATCATTGAGTGTAATAATTTCATGAGAAAAGATTCCTTCTCTTTCTATTGATATTAAATATTTTCCTTTTGGCAGCGGGCTTTGTAAAAGAATCTGAGCAGTGTCGCCCGTGTTATACAATGACTTATCTGAAACCAGCTGTATTTCCTGTGCATCAACTGCACCATAGGAATAATATGAAGAACCAGTCGCATAAAACCGTTGTTCTGTTATTACCTCATTTTTACTATTATCTTTTGTACTTATACGTAAAATGTATACACCGCCTGATTGAGGAGTAACAGAAAATGAACCCTGAACATCGCAATCTATTTCAAACGATGTTTCTTTTACCAGGTCGCGCACATAACGAGTATTAATTTGTCCGCTTACACCAACCTGATTAACTCTTTTCCAATCTTCTCTTTCAAGCTCTACCACTAACTTTGATTTTTTACTCTTATCAGAATAAAGAGATACATCCGGCTTCTGACCATCAGGTTTTGCAAGAATATAAGTATATGAAACCGGTGTTCCTTTTTTCGCAAACCCAAAGGTAGAACCTGTTTTTTTCAAACCAATATAAAATTTTGCCGGATGTACAATTACAGAAGAAGAAGAGGAAATTTCCTGATTACCTGCATCGGTTACTCTTGCTTCAACCTTGTATCGGTATGCCATACCAAGTATTTTTTCGTCCCCTGTATTTTGACTTACGCCTGCACTTCCATCCATAGAAAGAACACCATCAGTACTTCCTATATAGGATCTTCCATCATACCCGAGAAGAGGGCCAAATCTATAGGCTGCTAATTCATCACCGTCAGGCGTAAAGCCCCAAGGTTCAGAAAACCATGAAGCCCTATACGTACTGTTCGCAAGACTTCCTCCTCCCAAATAAGAGGCTTTTATTTGAGCATCAACTCGAGAACCTCTATAATATGTAATAGGAGGAATTGTTACTGAAGATTCAAATCGCAATCGCTCAAAATATGCAACCGTAAAAGATTGTGTTCGTTTTTCTATCTTATTATTCACAGTTCGCGAATAAGATATAATATAATTTCCAGGCTTTAAATCTTCTGGAATCGTATACGTCCCCCAAAAGCCTCCGGTAGCAGTTGTATTATCAGTTTTTGTTTCAAGTACCACAGGACGCCAGTCAGATGTTGTTATTTGAACAGCATATGATCCGATGTAAGGAGCATACTTACCCTCTGTTAAGTTACGGTCTATTCCGCGGTACGTTACTTTTTCTCCATTCTTATACAAGGATCTGTCGGTAAACAGAAAGGTCTGCATGGAAGAATCCGCTGCTGTCTGAGGTGACGTAACCCTTCCAACATCGTACCGGTACATACTTAAGATATTCGGGTTAAAAATGAGTCTGTCATTATTTGTTTCAATATCTACATAAAGCGTTTCATTATTTGAAAAATAACTTTTATAAGCCTGTTTACTAAGAGGTATTTCAATAAGACCATTACTGTCTGTCATACCTTGAGCAATTACAGAACCTGATTTTCTCTCTATAATGTCATTTGTGGTAGAACGATACGGAACTCTAATTGCAGATACCAAAGCATTTGCTAAAGGTTCCCCAGTTTTTAAACTAGAAGCCAGCACGAGTATCTTATTGTAAGCATAACGAACAGTCGCTCCAACATCGGTAACTTGAACATACTGTGTATTTTTAACATGTCCTATCTTCTTTCCATTTTTAACTTTATATTCATAGGCAATATCAGCATTGAAAAAAGCATAACCAAAATTTTCTTGTCCAACTTTTTTAAGATATGGAAGAATATCTATAGTCTCAAACATTCTTGAATTTTTTGGAATTGAAGTTTCATCATACTCAATTTTTTTATCGTTAATCTGGTAATAAGAACCAGGTAATATATTCTGATACTCGAACGCCAGTTTAGGATGATACTGAGACTCAAGAAGGGCAAATCCATAATTTTTAAAACCCGCATAACTTTGCGCCGCAGGAACATGGACATTAACAGAAACGTTTTCATTAATACTGCGTCCATTAATATCTGCAATCGTTCCATTAAACATCAATGTATAATCTTGTTCATAACTAACCGGAAGTCCATAAATCGTAATAGTTCGACCGCTTACTTCTACATTATTCTTCGTAATATTCATTGGAGGATTGGTTGAAAATCCTGCATATAGTGTATCTTCTATTTCTTTGGAAAGCTCGTGAGAATATATTAAACGAACAGGATTTGAATATTTTCCATAACTCTGCAGCTCTGTATGAACTCCCGAATTCACTAAGGGTTGTAAAGTTCCAAAAGTAAAGGTTTGATCAGAAGTAGTTCCAAGGTAATTTTTTTCTGATTTCGCCCCTGCTTTAAGCATTACTACAACAGTAGAATTTTCATTAAAAGAGCCGTTTATAGCAAGCTGTAAAACCTTATCTGAAGCAGCTTTAACAGTAAAAGAATATATTTTTTGTTCATCCCTTATTTCAATATATTCTTTTATAACTGAAGGATTAACAGGATACGAAAAAACAAGAGCAATATCGTTTGCAAGATTCAAAGGAACATCACGATCGTCTATAAATGACCCATTTTTTTGCGCCTCGTAACCCGGAATAATTGACAGTAATGATAATTCTTCTGTTTTAAAAGTGAATGATGTTAAGCCGTCTAACTTCTGTCCATCGATTGAAGCAAGATTTTTTTGAATGGTTACTGTATATTCCATTTGCGGAATTACTTCTTCACTGCTCTCGAATGATAAAAGACTTGTTCCATACCAGCGGAATACTCCTTCAAGAGGAGGTTCAATACTCATGACAGGTGAAGAAGTCATTACTTCGCCAAGTTTCTGAAGCGCTACAACGGGTTTAGAAAACTGAACAAAGATGCTTGGATACTTCATTCCACCCGGTAAAATTCCAGAAGGTTCATAATTCATAATTGAGAATTCTTCGTCTCTTTCACTTACGGTGTCATTATTTCTATTTGCAGTATCGGTCTTGTTATTCTGACACGATAAAACCAGTCCTATAAAACATAATACCAGGACACTCACATAAATATTTTTGTTTCTCTTCATTTTTTACCTCTCTCCTTACTTGCAATTTCAACATCTGTGCAGGCAACCACAGAAATAGCGGTGCCTAATAAATCTTTTATTATAATTTGCCCGCATGTAATAGGGGCATCGACAGTAGTCCTTCTAAGAATTTCCATTGCATTAAATAAAATTAATTTTGGAATTTCTGCTGCAGTTTTAACACTCACAAGCGGAACTTCACCATTTCTAACTAAAACAGTTGTAGTTAAGGTTCGTGTAGGATTACTAATTTCTTTAATCGCATATTGTTCACCGCGAGGACAACTATTGTCCCTAACTGAAGTTACTTTTTTCTCAAAATCGTTATACTCAACGCTAACTTCCATCGAACAACCCATAGGACAAATAATACAAGTCATTTGCTCATCTATTGTTTGTAGCTTTGTCATTAATCTACATCCTCCTCCGGAAGTTCAATTGCAACAGTGACATCATGAGAAATTTTAGCTAGATCCTCTTTACCGATTTCAAACGATAGCATTTCTCCAGGGCGTACAATTTTCTTCTTGAAAGATTTTATTTTTTTATTATTGCTATACACACTAATAAAAATATTCCTATATTCATCTGTTGTTCTGCATAAAATTTTTATTTGATCATCAATACTATCTATATACTGCGGAATCGTATAGCGAACTCTATTTCCAGATCGCACTGGTATTCTTAACAATTTAGGTTGTATATGTTTTTGTACATAAAGCGCAGCATTCTTACCCGACCTAATACTTTCTTCAGTTACATAATCGACAAGGTCATGAACATGAACTGCATTGCCGCATGCAAAAACACCTTCTATTGAAGTCTGCATTTTCTCATTAACGACAGGCCCGGATGTTGCAGCATCAATGGCTATCCCGCAGGAAACTGATAATTCATTTTCAGGAATCAATCCAACAGAGAGAAGCAGGGTATCGCATTCAACATACTCCTCGCTTCCCTCAATACTATTTCTATATGCATCAACCTTCGAAACAGTGACACCTTCAACCCTGTCTTTACCATGAATTTTTGTTATCGTATGATTAAATTTCAATGGAATATTAAAGTTCTCTACACACTGAACAATATTCCGTGTTAATCCTGCAGAATAACTCATGAGTTCGCAAATTAGTTTTACTTCCGCGCCTTCAAGTGTCAAACGGCGCGCCATTATGAGCCCAATATCACCTGAACCAAGAATTACAATTTTTTTTCCCGGCAGGTATCCTTCCATATTAACAAAACGCTGGACTGCCCCTGCAGTAAAAATACCTGCAGGACGTGTTCCGGGTATTACGAGCGCACCGCGGGTTCGTTCACGGCATCCCATGGCTAATACAAGTGCATTAGTTTCTAACTGCTGCAAACCCTTCTTTGAACTTAATACAGTTACCACCTTTCGCCGCTCATTAAAACAATTTTTCTCGCCTACACTAATATCGAGAACGATAGTATCAGTCTCATAATCAATACCGAGTTCTTTAACTTTTTTTACAAAACGTAAGGCATATTCAGGACCTGTTAATTCCTCCCCAAAATGATGCAGACCAAATCCATTGTGAATACACTGCTGTAAAATTCCGCCCAGATGCAGGTCCCGTTCAATAATAACAATACGTTCCACACCCTGTTCCCGTGCAGCACAAGCAGCTGCAAGACCTGCAGGACCGCCACCAACAATGATTATGTCATAACAAAAATCCTGTTTCATGAGCGTACCCTTTACCTTGTTTTACTATGTAATATGAAAGAACTTCTGCCATTCTTTGTAACAGAAATCATAGGAATATTAATTTCTCTGCTGATAATTTCTGTAATACGAGGCAAACAGAATCCGCCCTGACACCGCCCCATTTGCGCCCTTGTACGCCGCTTTACCCCATCAAGGTCTTTCGCACCAATAACAGAATGAAGGGACTGAACAATCTCGGCCTCTGTAATCATTTCACAACGGCATATAATTCTTCCATATAATGGGTCTTCTTCAATCAGCTCTTCCTTTCTTTCGGACGAAACTTTTCTAAAAATTTCAATTCCTTTTCTGATAGGGTTATAATCAGAATTTTTAATGAAAACCAGCCCTGCTTTTTCAAGCAAAGTGCAAACATACTCAGCTATCGCGGGAGCAGAGGCAAGACCTGGAGACGATATACCTCCAACTGTTATAAAGCCTTTAACCTTTTCATCTTCTTCAATAATAAAGTCGTTAATTTTCTTTCCCGGTTTTCCATCTTCACCGCATTCATAGGGTATTGCTCTCGAACCAGAAAAAGAATTGATAATACTTCTTCGTGGAATATCAGGAATCGTTATTTCGGCCTTTTCGACAATGTAGTCTTGTCCCTTTCTCGTTGTAGGGTTACTATCCTTTTCTGCTTTCGCATCTGCAGAGGGCCCGATTAAAATATTGTAATCAACAGTAGGTGCAACAAGAACTCCCTTTCCTGCTTCAGTTGGTGTTTGAAACAGAACAGATTTCGCGAGCGAAGAACATTTAGTATCTAAAAGACTATATTCACCCTTACGAGGCTGTATGCAAAAACGTCTTGCCCCTATCATTGTATTTATAACATCAGCATAAAGACCTGCAGCATTAATAATAAACCTGCTTCTAATATCCGCATTAGAGGTTCGAAGTGTAAAATATCCATGCTCGTCACGAGGTGTAATTCCATATACTTCTGTTTCTAAAAATAGCTTAACACCATTAATAACAGCACTTTCAGCTATTGCCCAAACAGCCTCATACGGACTAATAATCCCTGCACTTGGTGCATATAAAGAGCAAACAGCCTCGTTTGAAACATACGGCTCCATACTCCTAAGTTCATCACCATTTAGTATTTGTAAGTCTTTAACACCATTAATCTTTCCGCGCTCAAACAATTGCTGCACAATTTTTTTTTCGTCTTCTGAAAAAGCAATTACATGAGACCCGGTTTTTTTAAAAGTAAAATGCACTTCATTAGAGAGTGAAGCGAATAACTCATTTCCGCGCACATTCAATTTAGCCATTAATGTATGTGGTTCAGGGTCATATCCGGCATGAATAATCCCTGAATTTGCTTTGGAGGTTCCGCATGAAACATCACTTTCCTTATCTATCATACAGACAGAAAGCTTAAACTGCGATAAATATCGGGCAATACAAGAACCCGAAATTCCAGCTCCAATAATAGCTGCATCATACTTCATGTGTTTTTCCTTTCATACCCTTTATTGCCGGGTACCTCTCTAAACATAAGGAGCTTCCATCTCGGCCCATTTTCTCGATCTTTCAACGGCCTTTTGCCATTGCTGATAATAACTATTTCTATCGGTATTCGACATTAAAGGAGTAAACATCTTATCCAGCTGCCAGTAATCTAAAAGATCGTCCGGACTTTTCCAAAAACCAACTGCAAGCCCTGCCAAAAAAGCAGCCCCTAAGGCAGTCGTCTCTACATTTTTTGGCCTAAACACAGCTGCATCCAAAATATCTGATTGAAACTGCAGTAAAACATTACTTACAGAAGCCCCGCCGTCAACTTTAAACGAAGAAAGAGAAGTTCCAGAATCATCTATCATACAATTTATAACATCTTTGACCTGATACGCAATTGCATCAAGAGCTGCTCTACAAATATGAGCCTTTTTTACACCGCGGGTTAAACCGACAATGGTACCCCGTGCATACATATCCCAGTATGGTGTTCCAAGACCAGTAAAGGCTGGAACTAAAAAAGCACCATTAGAATTAGGCACACTTTCCGCAAGAATATCGCATTCTTGAGCGCTGGTAATTAATTCCAGTTCATCACGGAGCCACTTTATTATTGCCCCTCCCATAAAAACGCTTCCCTCAAGTGCATATTGAATTTTACCATTTAATCCCAAGGCTATAGTTGTAAGAAGACGATTCTTTGATACAACAGGTTTATTACCTGTGTTCATCAACATAAAACAACCTGTTCCATACGTCGTTTTTGTCTCTCCCGAATTATGACAGCCTTGTCCAAACAAAGATGCCTGTTGGTCCCCTATTGCAGCTGCTATTGGTACAGAAAAACCGCATACTTTTGTATCAGTATAACAGTATACATCGCTTGAATCGCGAACTTCTGCAAGCATCTCGCGGGGAATATCAAAAAGATTCAAAAGATCCTTATCCCAATCATTAAGATAAATATTATAAAGCATGGTTCTGCTTGCATTAGTTACATCGGTTACATGACATTTTCCGCCCGAAAGTTTCCATATAAGCCACGTATCAATAGTACCTGCTAGAATTTCACCCTTTTTTGCGCGGTCTCGAAGAGACGGAATATTATCAAGTATCCATTTAATTTTTGGAGCAGAAAAATAAGCATCAATAAGAAGACCGGTTTTTTCTGTTATAACTTCATTCAAACCCCTTTTAATGAGCTGTTCACACAAGGGGGCGGTTCTTCTACACTGCCAAACAATGGCATTATACACTGGTTCCCCAGTGTTCTTATCCCATAAAACAATCGTTTCACGCTGATTCGTTATACCAACTGCAGCAATTTGTTCTGTTGATATTTTTGCTTTTTCAAGTATTTTTATCATAACATTAAGCTGTGAACAAAAAATCTCCATTGCATTATGTTCCACCCATCCCGGCTGAGGATAATACTGCGGAAATTCCTCGTTTAGGCTGCAAATATTCTGTACATCATGATCAAACAAAACAGCTCTTGACGATGTTGTTCCCTGATCTAATGCTAAAATATATGTATTTCTTTCAATAGACATTCCAACTCCAGGAGATAATGTATAGGAAACATTTTAGCACCCTTTAAAGAAAAAGCAATACTTTTTAAAATATAAAAAACCGGAACACCTTGATAAGGCATTCCGGCTCTAGAAAAAAAAGAAA
>CAZLNE010000058.1:0-13447 GCA_964560975.1 uncultured Treponema sp.
AATCACACGGATGGCTACCAAATTATACCATCCCTCACTGATACCTCCGGTTATTAATTTAGGAAGAAGGAAAAAATGGTTCAAAGAGTTACCTATAAAATTGGCAATGACGAGCTTATACTTGAAACTGGAAGACTTGCAAAACAGGCTAATGGTTCTGTTTATGCACAGTTCGGCGGATCTGCAGTTATTGCTACTGTATGTGCTTCATCAGACGCAAAAGAGGGGTTAGATTATGTTCCCCTTACTGTTGATTATAACGAAAAATACTACGCTGCTGGAAAAATTCCCGGCGGCTTTATTAAGAGAGAGGGAAGACCAAAGGATAAGGAAATTTTAGTTTCCCGTCTTATTGATCGTCCTATGCGCCCTCTTTTTGATATTGCATTCGGTCGCGATATTCAGGTTATTCCTACCTGCGTATCATCTGATCAGATTAATCCGCCGGATATTCTTTCGGTTATTGCAAGTTCTGCTGCTGTTCATATATCAGACATTCCATTCAATGGTCCAATTGCTGCTGTAAGGGTAGGCTACATTAATGGCGAATATATTCTCAATCCTACCTACGAACAAATTGAAAAAGGTGAGCTTGAAATTGTTGTTGCCGGTACTGCAGATGGTTTTACCATGGTTGAAGGCGGTTCAAAAGAAGTTTCAGAAGAAGTTATGCTTGGTGCTTTAGCTAAGGCACAGGAATTTATAACTGAAATGTGCAAGCTTCAGGACGAATTAAAAAAGATTGCTGGGAAAGAAAAACTTCCCCTTGCTCCTTTACAAGTTGCTCTTGAAAATAAGGATGCAATTCTCGCAGAAGCAATGCCTAAGATGGAAACAGCTTGTTTTGTTAAAGGTAAACACCTTCGACACGATGCAATTGCACAGGTAAAAAAATCACTTGCAGAAAAATATGCAGACCAGCTTGAAGATGAAACTCAGAAAAAGCTTTTTGATGCACTTTTTGAACAGATGGAATATAACATTTTAAGAAAGAGTATTCTTGATAAGGGTATACGAGTAGACGGACGCGGAACAGAAGATATTCGGCCAATTTCATGCGAAGTTGATGTACTGCCTCGTCCGCATGGATCTGCTGTTTTCACACGCGGTGAAACTCAGGCCCTTGCGGTTGCTACACTTGGAACTGTTCTTGATGAACAAGTTTATGACGATATTGATGGTGACAGACGAGAACACTTTATTCTTCATTATAATTTTCCTCCATATTCAGTTGGTGAAGTAGGAAGAATGGGAACAGGCAGACGTGAAATTGGACATGGAAACCTTGCCCGCCGTTCACTTGAACCCATGGTACCTACAAGAGAGGAATTTCCCTATACCGTACGTGTTGTTTCAGAGATTATGGAATCTAATGGTTCTTCTTCAATGGCTTCTGTTTGCGGCGGAACCTTGAGTATGCTCGCAGCCGGTGTGCCTATGAAACGCCCCGTTGCAGGTATTGCAATGGGCCTTATTACCGAAGGTACAAAAGACAACCCATATGAACGCTATGCAGTTTTATCCGATATTTTAGGTGAAGAAGATCACCTTGGCGATATGGACTTTAAAGTTGCTGGAACAGAAAAGGGAATTACCGGTTTCCAGATGGATATTAAAATCGCCGGTGTTACAACAGAAATTATGACTAAGGCTTTGGATCAGGCAAAGAGAGCCAGACTCCATATATTAGGCATCATGAATCAGACAATCAGTAAACCAGCTGCTCAGATTAGCCAGTATGCCCCAAAAATTGAAACAATGAAAATTGAAACCGATAAAATCGGCGCATTAATTGGTCCCGGCGGAAAAACAGTAAAAGGAATTTCTGCTTTATATGGTGTTACTATCAATACTGATGATGATGGTACGGTGACAATTTATGGTAAAAACTCAAAGGCTACAGATGATGCAAAGCGCGCAATTAAAGGCATCGTTGAAGATCCTGAAATAGGATTTATTTACAACGGAACGGTTAAACGCATCATGGATTTCGGAGCCTTTGTTGAAATTCTTCCTGGAAAAGAAGGATTGTGTCATATTTCGAAGTTTTCACGATCTAAGATTAATACTGTATCAGATGTTGTTAAAGAAGGACAGCGGATACCTGTTAAGCTTTTAGAGATTGATAAAATGGGAAGATTAAATCTTTCTTATATTGATGCAATAGAGGAACAGTCAAAATAAGGGGCATGCCTGTTTCCAAGCTGTCTTTTAATAATGGTATAGTACTCATTACTGAACCGGTTGCAACGGCAAAAACCGCTGCAATCGGTTTTTGGTTTTACAGCGGCAGCAGGTACGAAACTGATAACACGAGAGGTATATCACATTTTGTCGAGCATCTTTTATTTAAAGGAACAACTACGAAAAACGCCTTTGATATTGCTGTATCCTTTGACCGTATAGGAGGATACATAAATGCTTTTACGGATCGTGAAAATATTTGTGTACATTGCGTTGTTCCCTCATCATTCACCACACAAGCTTTGACTGTTATGAATGACATGATGCTCAATTCAACTTTGACGAGAATAGATATTGAAAAAGAAAGATCTGTAATTGAAAGCGAGATTGCGGCAAGTTCGGATGACCCTGAAGAAGCAGCTAATGATGCCATTTTTGAAACAGTATGGCCGCATCAATCAGTTTCACAATCAATCTCAGGTTCTGTAGAAGATATACGTAAAATAACAAGGGAAGATTTATATGAATGGTATAATAAAAATATTGTTCATGGGAAACTCGTTGTATGTATATCTGGCAATTTTAATGAAATAGAAGTACGGGAATTACTAGAGAAAAATCCTATGAGAAACAGTTTTCAGGACACTTTTTTTCCGGTACCGCAATGGAAACCAGGTATACACCTAATAAGAGCCGGTTTTCAACAGGAACAAATTTTTCTTTTATATTCAATCAAAAAACCTGAAACTATAGATTTTTTTCTGCAGTGGTGCTTATTAAATGCAATAATCGGTGATACTATGAGTTCAAGACTGTTTCAAAGCTTGCGGGAAAAGGCTGGTTATTGTTATAATGTTTATAGTTACATTACCATGCTGAGCGACAGTGCTTTTTGGTGTGCCTATGCATCTTCTTCTAAAAAAAATGTGTATAAGGTCATTGCAGACTTATTTGATCAGATGAAGCTCTTTTTTACAGGAAGAATTTCTGTAGATGAACTTGAGTCCGCCCGCCAGCACATTTGCGGTGAAGAAATAATTGCTTCTGAAGATCCTGAGCAGAGAATGAAAATGCTTGCAAAATTGCATTTTTTGAATCTGCCCTTGTTAAGTTCAGAAGAAAGAGTTGAAAGAATTATGGATATATCGATTGAGCAAATTCAATCACTAATATATGAATTATCCATAGAAAAGGAAAAGGTTCTTGCTTTATATGGGCCCTCTTTGTTACAGTGGCAGAAAAACGCATTAAAAAAGCTATTTAATACTTTATAGGAAATACTATGCTTATATCAAATATACATATTTTAGTTCATCTTACAGAAGGTGCTGTGCTGCCTGAATACCAGACTGAAGGTTCTGCTGGTGCAGACATTCATGCATGCCTTGAGTCTCCTTTGTGTATGAAACCTGGAGATATATGTGCAGTGCCTACCGGATTATTTTTTGAAATTCCACAAGGATATGAAGTACAAATTCGCCCGCGCTCAGGGCTCGCAATTAAAAATGGTATAACTTGTTTAAACACCCCTGGTACGATTGATAGTGATTATAGGGGCGAAATTAAGATTATTTTAATAAATCATGGTAAGAACGATTTTATAATTCAGCATGGAGACCGAATTGCGCAAATGGTAGCAGCCCCTGTTTTACAGGTAAAGTTTACTCAAGTTGAGCAGTTAAGTGTAACAAAACGATCAAGCGGCGGTTTTGGTTCTACAGGTAAAGCATAGATGAGAAAAAATGTATTGTTTAATTACTTAATGAAGGAATTATTTCTCTATTTTTTTATAGCTTTTTTGTTTTTCTTTTTTGTTTTTTTTGTTAATCAATTTCTATTGATGGTAGAGGATATTTTAAAAAAGAGGGTTCCTGTAATTGATGTAACAAAACTAATAATTTATTCTTTACCCTTTGTAATTGCTCAAGCAGCACCCTTTGCGACCCTTGTTGGTTTTTTAATGTGCATAGGCAGATTGGTGTCTGATAATGAAATTCTCATTGTTCGTGCTAGCGGTTTATCTTTTACCATTCTCTTAAAACCTGTATTAGTATTAGGCCTTATAATTTCGTGTGTTTCCTTTGCAGTGAATGATTATCTCTTACCGCTTGGTACTATTTCGTATAATGACTTATATAGAAAAATAATTTTATCTAATCCCGGACTTGAACTTGAATCTAATTCTATAAAAAGAACAAATGATTCTATCTTGATTATTGGTGATGTTAATGAGCGCAGTGTTTCAGATTTATTAATGTTTGATGCTGATTCTCAAAATAATCAGCGCATAACAACTGCAGGGAACACAACCATTCTCGAGTCAAAGGATAGAACTGTTTTTATGCAGCTGAATATGGAAAATCCTGAGATTATGCAGTTTGATAGTAAATCGTCATCGACATACACTCATATGAAATCAGATAAAGCTATAATGAATTTATTTGCAAACAGTTTTATGACATCATCAAATTCAACAAATCCTAGAGAGATGACTTCATATGATTTAAAAAAAATTATTACTCAAAAGCGTATTGAAAGCGAAGGCGAAAGAACTTTTCAGCTTAATCTTTATGAGATGGAATATTATAAAAAGTTCTCGTTGCCCTTTGGCTCTCTGTTTTTTTCTTTATTGGCCTTTCCGCTTGCACTCATGTTTGGAAAAGTAAATGGACAGACAATTGGGTTGATTATTGGTGTTTTAATATCTGTATTATATTGGGCTCTTATAATTATGGGACAGAACTTTGGTATACGAAATAATTTAAGCGGCTTTTATGTCATGTGGATGCCTAATGCTATTGTTGGATTTTTAGGTCTACTATTTTGTTTTAAGCTGGTAAAAAAATGACGCTACAATATTATTTATTTAAAAAATTTTTACCCATTTTTATAGGTGCCATAAGTTTTTTCTCTTTTGTTCTTGTATTGTTAGATTTATTAATGAATATTTGGAGCTATATTTCATCAGAGATTCCTGTTATGCAGGTATTGTATATCGAATTATTATATATCCCAAAAACAATATCATTTTCTATTCCTTTAGCAGTTTTGTTTGCTTCTTCATACGTCTTAAGCGATCTGTATGCAAAAAATGAATTGACGTCCATATTTGCTTCCGGTGTTTCGCTTCTCCGCTTTACCCTTCCTTTGCTTGTTTTTGCATTTATATTCAGTATTGGTTTATTTTACTTTGAAGACAGGATTGTGGTTCCAACCTATGCTAAAAATATTCAAGTAGAAGATAGTGCTTTAAGAAAAAATTTATCAAAGAATAATGATAGAATTGTTCTCCTTGAAGATAATGGCAGGGTTGTTATTAAGGCAGACTATTATGATGATGCAGCAAAAAAAATATTTGGTCTTACTATTGTCAGAAGGGATGAAAAACATGCAATAGATAAAATTCTGCAGGCTGAATCTGCATCCTGGAATAATACGTATTGGCAAATAAACGGGTATACGGTATATAAGGCAGTAAATGATATATTTGAAATAACTACTGATATTTCCGGAATAGAAATTTCTGAACCCCCGGAAACATTTCAAAGTAACGTCACAAATATTGAGGCTGTAAATATTAAGGATGCCAAGGTATACCTTGCTCATTTACAACGAACAGGACTTCCTTCTGCAGAAGCACTTTCACAGTATTATAAAAAGTATTCGTTTCCATTTATTGTATTTATAGTAGTTTTTCTCTCTATTGGACTATCTGGTAAAACTCGAAAAAATGTTTTACTTGTGAGTTTGGGTTTATGCCTTGCGAGTGCAGTATGCTTTTATGTACTGCAAATGATAACCATGCTCTTGGCCCGATTCGGACTCATTCCGCCTGCGATGGGTGCATGGTTTCCTGTTGTAACCTTTGTTATTATAAGTATACTATTATTACGATTTTCAAGGACTTAACATGACTTCACTTTTTACTTTATTACATAAAGATTCTCAGTCTCGTGCCCGTACAGGTATAGTAGATCTTCCTCATGGACAGGTTAAGACTCCTGTCTTTATGCCTGTTGGAACTAATGCAACGGTTAAGGCAATTACTATAGATGATCTTCATGAAATAGGTTTTGAAATTATTTTATCAAACACCTATCATTTATACTTGCGGCCCGGGGTGGATTTAATAGAAAAAGCAGGCGGTTTACACGGGTTTTCACAATGGAATAAAAACTTTTTGACCGATTCAGGAGGTTTTCAAGTATTTTCATTGGCTCCATTTCGAAAAATAACGAGAGAAGGTGTTACGTTTCAGAGCCATATAGACGGTTCGCGGCATTTTTTAACACCGGAATCAATAGTTGAAGTGCAAACCAGATTTAATTCTGATATTCAGATGCAGCTGGATGTCTGTACAGGATGGGACATAGAGTATAAAAAGGCTAAAGAGGCCTTATACATAACATCAGATTGGGCATCGCGGGCCAAAAGCACCTGGTATACCATGAGAGAGGAGAAGGGCTATAAGGGGGCTCTTTTTCCTATAGTGCAGGGAAATTTTTTTAAAGATCTTAGAGAGCAAAGTGCAGAATTTGTAACTTTATTAGATTTACCGGGAATTGCTATTGGAGGGCTTTCAGTTGGAGAACCATTTGAAGAGTATGCTTCCATGCTGAATTTTACCTCCTTATTATTGCCTGAAACTAAACCCCGTTATGTAATGGGAATAGGAACTCCTGACTATATTTTAGAGGCAGTAGAGAATGGAATTGATATGTTCGATTGTGTGCTTCCCACCCGTAATGCACGAAATGGTTCGTATTTTACGAGGGATGGTACTCTTTCAATTAAAAGAGAGCAAAACACTTCAGATATGAATCCGATTGACAGCACATGTAAGTGCAAGGTATGTAAAACATATTCAAGAGCATATCTTCGTCACCTTTATAAAAATAATGAAATTTTAAGTTCTATGCTTGCCTCCTATCATAATCTTGCATTTTTACATACCATGATGAATGAGGTGCGTGAAGCAATTACAAATGATTCTTTTGTTGATTATAAAAAAGAATTTTTAAACCGGTATAATTCTAAGAAATAAGGAGGCTCTATGATGCATAAAAAACTTCTTTTTCTATGCTGTATTCTTTTTTGTGCTTTCGTTATTCTTCATACACAAGATGCTGATCAAAAAGAACTTGAAAAAAGGCACATGACTCTTTTATATGGTTTAGAAAGTGACATCGTAACACTTCTTGATACTCTAATAAAAGAAAAAGATACTTCCTTTTCCAATGATGTTCTAATAGTCTTTGAAAAGACAAGAAATCCTAGCGTAAAAGAAAAGATATTCACCTATTTTAAAACTCTAAAAGATTATAGCTTAAAGACCTATGCTTTACAGATTCTCGAAGACCCCTATGATGAAAAAATACAGCTTGTTACTTCTGTTTTTAGTTATGTTGCAGAATTAGAAATAAGAGAAGCCTCACCTTTTATAACTACCCTTTTAAAAAATGAAAACGAAGAATACTTTGATTCTGCACTTATCGCCATAGGAAAGGTGGGCGGCCCTCAAGATGCTGTTTTCCTTGCTGAATACTTAAAAACAGGGGATCTATCTATCGCAAGAAAACAATCGCTTATGAGATCTCTTGGACAGCTGCAGGCAGTTGAAACGTGGGACAGCCTAGTTGAAATTGTTAAGGATGAAGATGAAAATACCTTCGTCCGAATGTATGCGGCTGAAGCAATTGGAAATATGAAAAAAGAGGAATCAGTTGATATTCTAGCGGACTTGTTTACTGAACAGGATGTAAATTTAAGAACCTATGCAGTAAAGGGTTTAGCAAATTATAAAGATGATAAAGCTATAGCTATTATATTGGATGCTTTTAAAGATAATTATTATAAAGTAAGACTAGAGGCTGCATCTGCTGCAAAAAATTTATTATTAGAAGAAGCTGTTCCGTATCTAATGTACCGTGGTGAAAATGACCCTGAGAACATTGTAAAGTATGCCTGCTATGAAGCGTTGGGAAAAATAAAAAATAATGAAGCTAAGGATTTTTTAAAAAAGATACTTGAAAATAAAAAAATAAATGATACTGCCCGTGCAAAGTCAGGCGCAGTTATATTGGAAAATAGTATTCAAGAATTATACGAACCGTTAAAAACTGTAGTATTTGAAACACTAAAAGATGACAAATTGAAGAATCTTAGATATGCCTTAGGTAAAGAAATTTCTAAATATGAGATACTGGAATTAAGTATCATTTGTGAAGCATTTCTGAATCATAAGGATGTTGCAACAAAGGGGATAGGGTTGGACATATTTATGAAAAATCAGTATTCATCTTTAGTTGCAAAAGTACAAGAAATTGCAGGAAATGATAAAGAAGGATCAAACCAGCGAAAAGCTAAACTTGCTCTTGAAAAAGCTGGTTTGATTAACTAATTTCTTTAAATTAAAGATACTTCTTTTTATCTTCTTCCGGGATGACAGATAGTAAGAGATTATTAAGTTTATCGGTCTCGCTTTGATATTCAACAAACATAATTGTTGTAAGGTACCCATGCTCAGATCGTATCTTAACTGGTACATTAAGGCAGTTTTCAATAATACTGTCTTGTGCTTCAGGGAAGTATTCGGGTCTAAGAAGGGCTAAGCTGCAATTGTGTCCATCGTATCTGATTTCTGCAATATTGGAGGGAACCTTAACAAAGAAGATAGAAAACACAGAAAGGCCGCCGCCAATTGATTTTCTGGAACCAGCAGAAAGCGCATGAATATTTCTTGTACCGATCTTTTTTGTTTGTCCTTCTACATAGAGTTCCAAAATAAGTGTACCTTCTTTTGCTACAGGTATTTTATCACTTGAACTAGCAGGAGCAAGTGAAGTGTTCAATCCTAAAGATTTTATAGAAGGCAGGGTTAACAATGAGGCAGATTTCGTAATCTGAGGAAGCATGATCTTATTTGAAGAAGCTGCTGCTTGAGACTGTGTCTGAGAAGGCGATAGTGTCTGGTCTTGTTTAAATTTTGCCAATTCATCTGCAGAATTTTTCTGAGTTTCACTTGAAATAACAACCGATTGCTTAGCAGCTAACGTGAGATTCATTGTTGAAACCTTAGAAGAATCAATAGTGATAGGTGCTGGTTTGGAGTATGCGGTTACTTTATCAGCAATAGATGGAAGCGATAATTTTGATGTTGAGACACTTGCATTGTCCAAAGAACCTAGACTTGAGTACTGGGAAGAAGGCTGAGGCTGCTCATTTTCTTTTTGAATCCTGCTGGAAGATAATTTTTTAGATAATGAAAGGATAATAAGGAGAACGATTATACATGCAATAATTACCGCAATTACGATAAGAATACGTACCGTAGAAGCAGTAAAGCCTGAGAGAAAGGAGCCCGCAGTCAAGGTAAGTGTCCATTGAAGATTCTGCGGATTGGTTCTTACATTATCTGAAAACAAAAATTCTGCATTAATAGTTGTTTCACCCCGTGTATAAGAGGATGGTAGTGTTAAAGGAACCTGGAATACTGTTGAACTTTCAGGTTTTACGCTGATAAAGGATGTTGAATCAAGAATATTTTTATTGTTAACCAATACCTTATCGAGCTGTAAAATAATCTGTTTATTGGATTTATTCGTGACAGTGAGTGGTAGATTGAAGGAGTATCCTTTTTTCCCTAAATTTTGAGGACTGGAAATAAGAGGCATCTGCAGAGCGTTACCTATAAAATCTTCTCCTGAGTCTTCTGCTATAGTTTGTAAATCTGTTGTTACGACTGAATTGGTTTTCTCAAGCTTCGATGCATATTCTGTGAGTTCCTTTGAAGATTCAGTATCAAGCAGGCTTTGACCTGGAGAACTGGTTAAGTTTCCTGCAAAATCTCGTAACACCGTATTTTCCGGAAATGGCGCTTTTATGTAATAAATATACACGCCCTGACCTGTCATTGTCTGGATTGATTTTTGTATTGAATTCTCTACATCTGCCAATGGCAAAGAGTAATACGGACTATTTTTTGACGGATTAAAAATACCGTCAGAAATAATAATGAGTACTTTCTGTGTATAAACATCTAATGATGCTATATATTGCTGACTATAGAGAAGTCCATTTAAAAAATCTGAAAAAGAGCCTAGAGGATATAAAAGACTAAAGCGGGATACTATTTTTTGTATATCGCTTTGTTCTGTAATTCTTTGAGAAATTTCGGCCGCTGGTTTTTCTGCGAAAGATAGTAAGTGAAAGGTATCTCCTATGCGGACAAAGTCTGAACATAGTTCTTCAAGAACTCTTTCATTAATATCTGTATAATGGGGGAGCATGGTGCCTGATGTATCAAGAAGTACTACGATATCTGCCTTTCGATCCTGAGCTGACAGGATAAAAACAGAAACCAGCATTGTTAAAATAATCAATTTTTTTTTCATAGTCTTTGCTCCAAAAAATCAGAGGTACGTATGTACCTCTGAGAATACTAACTTAGAAGGAAGCGGCCTCTATAGAAATGACAGTGTAGTCAAAATCTCTTTCATTAATAGTAAAGTTCAGCTTTTCACCGACTTTGCCGTTTAATATTGCATTTCCAAAAGGCGACATGTAAGAAATAATCTTATTGTCAGGATCCGATTCCCATGGTCCGAGTATTGTGAATTCTTCTTTTTCTTCTGTACTGCTGTTCTTGAGAATGACAGTGGTGCCAAAAGAAATTCTAATTGTTGTAATGGTTGTCGGATCAAAGATCTGAGCTCTTTCAATTTCATCCTGTAGTCTTGTTGCCATTGTGTTAAGTTGTGCTTGTCTTTCCTTGGCTGCCTTATACTCAGCATTTTCACGCAAGTCGCCCATTGCAAGAGCTTCTCCGATTTCTTTTGAGTTTGCAGGTATGTCAACTGATGTAATATGATCAAGCTGCTGCTTTTTAGATTCATACATCTTGCTGGTAACAATGAGACCTTTTGTAACAACTGTTTTTTCTTCAGTACCAAAGAATTTGAATCCGGGATTCTTTTCAAGAATTTTATTTCTCATATTCATCTTGATTGCAGGATCTAAGTCCTTAACATCATCAATGAGTGTATACAGACGGGTGATAGTATCAACATCGCTCTTCATGAGGTACGTAAGCAGTGTATCATTTTTGAAAAGCAATACCTGGATCTGTCTATTAATCTTTCTGTTTTCAGTCGTTTCGCGATGGTTGGCAATTTCACGATAGGTGAGATCAATTATATGAATGAGTGTAATGATCTGCTTCTCGTAAGAAATATTAACTTCATTAAACCATTCATCTTCCTGACATTCTTTAAAGAAGAAAATAACAGCTTCACGGTAATCACGATAATTTTCAAAACAGTTAATTACAAGCTGTTTAACCTTACTAATATGGCCTTCTGCAATGAGGGCTGTGAGCATATCACTTTGTAAAACAGTGGGGAATAATTTAATATACACATCTGCCCAGTCAGGTAGCAGTGTTTTAATACAAGATAGATAATCTTTGCGGAGGAAGGTGTTTTTTGTGTCTTTCAGAGCCAGATACATAGCATTCGGATTCTCAATTTCTGCAAAAAGCTGTGCAAATGTATATTGAATTCCCGGATCCAGATGAGGATGGGCTGAAGTAATTCTTCTTACTACAAGATATGCTGCAAGAATTTGCTCATTTACATTGCTGAATGCGCGAAGGTATCCGGTAAAGTAAGAAAACATATCTGCAAAGAGGTCAGATTCAGTATCTGCATCGGAAGTAAACTTCATTAAAATATCTATACGGGAGAAAAACTGTTTTTGTGCTTTGAATTCGTTTGAAAGTTTTTCTTCCTGAGAAATTGCTCTTTCGCGTACGGTGAACATGGAAATATCATTTGGATTAACACCGAATGTTGCATCAGTTTCTAGCAGTTTTCTTGCACTCGTGCTCCAGCTTGTCCACTGACCTGGTTCTAAGATACCAGGAACGAGTTCGGCCTTAATTCGTTTAAAATCGCAATTGTTTCCAAAACTCTTAATAATAGTTTTAAGCGTCCAAGCCTTATCTTCCTTAACTTTCTTTACGAGAGCTTCTTTTGATTTTGTAGCCTTTAATACCCAGATATGATCAGTTTGGAGCGGCTGGAGTGCATCAACTGCCATCTTAAGAGACATTGTGCGTATGCCGTATTTTTTACCAAAGTTAATTGATATTTCATCACCATCAACAGAGCGAATAATACCAACACCCCAGGAGCGGTGGAAAACATAATTTTTTGCATCAAAGGCAATATGTTTTTCAAAGTCTGATATTGCTTCGAAAACGTTTCTCCAGCTTTGTGTTAAGTTAGAAACGCGGATATATTCATCAAGCTGGCTGTGGTCTCCGTATTTGCCGCGGAAGCAGTCGACTATTTCTTTTCGGGCCCAGCTGTCTTTTTCATCAATAGTAAGAACAAGTTTGAGAATATCAATTGCTATGTTCCAGTTTTTAATATCTTTATAATATATGTACAGCTCCTGCATGAGCAGTGCGCTTTTATCTTCACTGATTGTTTTTGCAATTTTCCGTTGAACGAGATAGAAGAAATCAATTTCTTCAGGAATCATGCTAACAAGTTTTGTCCATATTTCTTTAATCTGATTTATAGATTTTCGGGAAACATAGCGGAGAAGGGCTTTTTTGTAATAATCCATCGCATCATCATTTTGCCCTTCTTTTTCGTAATGGTCGGCAAGGGTCTTTGCCATATCTGCTTCTTCAAAATCTATTCGGACAATGGTTTCATAAATTGCCCATACTTTTTCGTTATTTTCTTCTTTATAGCAGTCTGCAAGTGTTCTTAATGCAAACTTGTTTGTTTCATCTTCAACAAGAATACTTTCACATAAAAAAACAACAATATTGTTTTTATGGTTGTCAAGGAAAATAGTAATCAGGTTTACAAGGGCAGAGTTATCTAATGCTTTAAGCTTTAACCCAAGCATTCCAGAGAGATACAATGCAATAATACTGTTTTTAGTGTGTGTTAAATGTTCATCACAAACAGCTTTAACTTCTTGTATGCAGTTTTCTTCACGCGCTTTCGCTAGTGTTGCCGCTAATTCCAAAAAGTTATTTTTGGTATAGTTAGAAATGGTTGCACGTGTCCATTTCTCTTCATTGAGCATTTCCTGTACAGATGTTACGAGCTCTTCAGACATAAAAGGTTACTCCTGTATTGGCTTAGACAGTATATTTTTCATACACAGAACTATCCAATAATTTAATTTTCAACAATACTTCATTAATCTTTGAACGATTTTCATTAACTGCTATGTAATGATC
>CAZLNE010000059.1:0-13359 GCA_964560975.1 uncultured Treponema sp.
TCATCTTTTTCATCATTAAAACCGGGTATAAGACTATTATTACTACTCATTTTCCTCCCGTCAATTACCAAAGACGGTAATGCAATGTTCAAAAATCATGTATGAAGAACAAAAACTTTATTCTTATACTATGATACACCAAACTAGACTACAATGTCAAATTCAAATATCTCTATTTTCTTACAAATTCAAATATTTAAGCCGCCATCAACCGTTACTAATGATCCTGATACATCACCGTTATCCACTAAGAATGAAACAGCCTGTGCTATAGATCGAACATCTATCATTTTCCCATTAGGAGAGCGTTCTTCATAAGCCCTCTTTTCTTCTTTTGTAATATACTCTGTATCCACAAAACCAGGCAATACAGCATTACATGTAATTCCATATGCACTATACTGCGAAGCCACAGACTTGACCAGCGAACACAAAGCTGTTTTTGAAGCCCCGTACACTGGATTTGTTTTAAAGCCTCGCAATACATCTGTTTTTGTACCGCCAAAAACAATAATTCGTCCAAATTTCTTTTCCATCATTGACGGCAGCACGCGGGATAGTATAATCCCGGGCAGGGTAAAATTGGAAAAGCTGCTTTCAAACCATTCGTTATCCGTCATCGCATGAACCGGTTTTTGTAAAAAAGGTCCATAACAGATACATAGAATGTCGGCATACTGCAATATATGGTAAAGCTCAGAACGATAAAACTCATTAAAAAAGAAATCAAACCCTTTCTTAAGCGAAAAATTATGAACAATCGGGAAAACCTGTGTTTTCTGTTCTAATGAAAGTACAAGTGTATTAAACTTTTTAGATTCATGACCTGCATGTATGTACAAAGAATCAGCCTTTTCGGCTAAAACCTGAGACACCGCAAGCCCTATACCGCCACTGCCGCCAATTATTACTGCATTCACCCTTACATTATATCGCAAAACGCAAAAAAAAACAGCACAAAAAAATGAAAAATGCTATACTCAGAAACATGAGCAGACAATACTGTATTATTCTATGCCGTCCAGACGAAAGCAGAAATATAGGTTCTGTATGCAGGTCTATGGCAAATGCAGGGTTGAAAAACCTTAGAATTGTAGGAACCAAACAAGATTATAATGAAGAACAAATAAGAACCCTGTCTATTCATGCTTACAATATTTGGGAAAACACTGTTTTTTATTCCAGTTTAACCGAGGCCGTTGCCGATTGTGTTATTGCAGCAGGAACCACCAGAAGAAAGGGAAAAAAAAGAAAGGAAAAACTTCTTTTGCCGGAAGAATTTGCACGACACGCAGTAACAATACCCTCAGGCAACATTGCAATTATCTTTGGGAATGAGCGAACCGGATTAACAGATGAGGAACTATCAGTGTGTACAGCGGGTATAACCATTCCTTCTGATAACAGCTTTCCTTCTTTAAACCTGTCTCATGCAGTTCAGATCATTACATACACCCTTTTTAGAGCTGAGAAACCCCGCTCCCCTGGCTATATTCCTATAACCTTGCACCGGCTGGATAAAACGACCAAAACTATCATACAAAACCTTGGCTCCATGGGCTTCTTTACCCAAGCTGGAAAAAAGGACATGGAACAATTTTGGACTTCAATATTATCACGTGCTGCACTGTCAGAAGGAGAAGCTGCATATATTGAAAAAATGTTTACAAAAGCCGCAGGCTTATTCCAAAAAAAACTCAGACAGTAAGTAAAATAGAATCAAAAACTACATTCTCTGCTGATATTGTATCTGACTCAGCTAGAACGCAAGCTCTCATTAGGCAATTTTGCAATTCTCTTAAGTTTCCTTCCCATGAATAATTTTTAAGTTTATCCATTGCTTCAGACCCTATCGTTTTGCCAGATCCGTCAAGAAAGGTATGTACAAAATACGTCATTTTATCAGTCTGCTTTCTTAAAGGAGGAAGATAAAACTGGACCCTGCTGATTCTATGATATAAATCAAAGCGGAATTTTTTCGCCTCAACTAATTGTTTTAAATTGACATTTGTTGCAAATATCAGGCGGATATCTACCCTTATTTCCTTTGTTGAGCCTAGTCTATAAAAGGTTCCTGTTTCAATAGTTTTTAAAAGTTTTGCTTGAACTGGTAGTGATAATTCAGATACTTCATCAAGAAAAAGAGTACCATTATGCGCTTGTTCAAATTTACCCGCTTTATTTTCGGCTCCGGTAAAAGCCCCTTTTTCAGTTCCAAATAACTCGCTTTCTGCAAGCGCTTCTGGAATGGTACTACAATTCAGCCATACAAAGCTTTCATCCTTACGCAATGATAACGAAACCAGTTTTTTAGCAGTATACGTTTTGCCTGTACCGCTGTCGCCCAGCAGTAACACAGAGTAATTTGTTTTGGCAACTTTTTCAAATAATGAAGTATTTTCAACAGAGGACACGAGAGATTGTGAATTATCAAGATTATAAGAAGTAGAACACTTTGAATGGGTATGTATTACATCCTGAATGTTTTGGATAAATTGGATCTTGCTGCAAGGGAAGGGTAAAACATCGCAAATTCCCATCTTAATAAACTTTGCAGCCATAAATGTGCTTTCTTGACGCATAATAATAATAACCCGCAATGACTGTCTTGATTTTAGAAAGAGCGATAAAAATGTGGGCTCTTTGGATTGTAAGGCATCAAAATCGACAAGAAGCAGGCAGGCAGGACAACGTAAAAGTAAACTCTCACAACAATTCCAGGAATAAGCAACACTTACTGAATATAACCCAGATAGGGCTGTATAACAAAAATGCTGCACGTCATAATTAGAAGAAACTAATATGAGTTCATCGTCCACTAAGGAACCTCCTCTCGCTGCTATTTTGATCTAAAGCAGCGATGCCAAAGCAGAACAAATAAATAACCGATATAGGGAAAAAGTAAGAATAGTTTTAAGGGGTTGTGGAAAATCTCAGTCCATATTTCTAATCCATTATCAAATATTGCAGAGGATACACGTTTTTTCCTCTTTGAAAATATGCCAAAAGATTCTTTATAATTAATGAAAATACTTGATGTAAAACTCTTTCTTCTCTTATACGCCCACAGCTGATTTCCTTTTATGCCGTCGGCCATGAGAACTAGTGCAGGAGAAGCCTTACGAATAGCCTCGATAATATCGTGTTCAATATTTTTTGAATAATAACCCACATAACGCCCTACAATGTGAATATTTGGGAATGTTGTACGAAGATTTTTTTCGGTAACTTTTAAGGTTTCTTTTCTTCCTCCAAGAAGATAAAGAGTACAATAGTTTCTATCCAGTTCCCCAAGTATACTTATAACTGCATTAAAAGGATTATACCGAACAGGGACCGGTAATTTTAAAAAAGAGGCTCCTCTCTGTATACTTTTTGAAATAGGCAGCACCATAGATGCCTTTTTTAGACAATTCAAATATTCAGGATTAGCACGTGCACGTAAAACATCCCAAATAGACACAAAACAAACCTGGGAAAAATCTCCTGAGTGTACAATATTCATTAATTCTGAGCCCAGTTCATTCGGCTCAACAACATCCACCGGAACAGAAAGAAAATTTATTCTCGTTCGCGCCATGATTTCTTCTCCATAACTGCATTTTGAATTACTGCAATTCCGTATAAGGCAGCTGTTTCTGCCCGTAAAATATTTGTTTTAAAATGAAGATGCTTGAACCCGGCTTCGTCTAAAAGTTCCATCTCTCGTTTACTAAAGCCGCCTTCGCATCCGGCTGCTAAAATAATTTTTTCATTTTCTTTATATGATGAAAGTAAAGAAAAAATTGATGATGTCTCGTCAGAACATTCTGTAAGAACTATAGAATGAGAGCGCTCGCCCTTTTTTTTCTGTAATTGCTGTAACACCAACACTATATCTAAGGACTGATGTACTACAGTATGTATTGGAGATCCGCTTTGCTGGCGGGCTTCTCTTACAATCCTATCCCATCGGTCTGTTCTTTCGGGGCAATCTTTACTATTTGTAAAATCTCCCTTAACAGGATAAATTTCACTAATACCGCATTCCGCAGCCTGTCTTACTATTTGATCCATCTTTTGTATTTTCGGCATAAATTGCAATAAAGTAAAATTTAAATTTGCAGAGGAAATATCAGATGCTCTTACGCCGGTTTCAGAAGATACCAGAGCATCAGCATCGGGCACCAGTATCCAGGAATTGTACTTTTTCCTTAATGTCATACAACACAGTCTATCATTGTGTCTAACATCAATACTGGAGCCTTCTTTTAATCTTAATACCCTGATCAAATACTTCTCATCTTTTGGATCAAGCGTAACGCACCCATCATTATCCGGCTCTTTATCTATAATAAATTGTCTCATTTATTTAGTATCTGCTCCAGTTAATACAACTTGTTCCTGCAATTCCTTTAAGGTCATAGTATTCTTCAGCAGCTGTTCAAAATTCCCCTTTTTTAGTACATCAAGAGCAGCATTCAGTTGAATATCATAATCAAAATCATATAGTGCAGCACCCTTTGTCCGCTGTACTTCAACGCGAATGAGTCTGCGTAGAAGAGTATCTGAAAGTTTATATGTTTTCTGCAGCTCTTTTGCATATGCAGCAATTTGCGTTTCACTCATATTTTGATTATCCAAAACATAATTTTCTATTGCCATTGAAGTAAGCAGTTCGACATATGCTTTTTCTTCCTCATCTGACAAGTCTGGGAAAAGAACCTCTAAATCAGGAGGAATACCTATCTTATCAATATTCACATCGGATGGAGTATAATATCTTGCCATGGTAAGCTTAATTCCGTCACTGTTGTACAGCGGTATAACCTGTTGAACTGAGCCCTTCCCATATGTTCTTTCGCCAACCAGATACGCAAGATGTTTATCCTTTAAAGCACCGCCAAGAATTTCAGAGGCGCTTGCAGAACCCTTATTGATCAGTACCACAATCGGGGTTCCCTGAGGTACAGTTGTTTTTGCTTTTGATGCAGTAAAAACAGTATTCTCAGAGGCAAGTCTGCTTTTTGTGGTTACAATCACACCATCATCAATAAATTTATCTGCAACATCAGCGACACTTGTAATTAACCCCCCGGGATTATTTCTTAAATCAACAATCATTCCCGTAAAATTACTCTTTTTAAATGAATCTATAGCCGCTTGAACCCGTTCTGCGGTCTGTGGTGTAAACTCAATAATCCTCAAATATCCGATTTTCTGATTACCCTGCTCTATCATGGAAAACTTAACGGTCGGTACTTCAATAAGTTCTCGAACGAGAGTTACTGTAAACTGCATATTGCGGCCTCGTTTGACCAATACCGTTACGCTTTCTCCAATAGTACCCCGGAGCATAGACAGAACTTCATCCATTGTAATATCCGGGGTTGGTATACCATTAATTTCCATTAGAAAATCGCCTGACTGAATTCCTGCTTTATAACCAGGCCCATCCTCTATAGGCGAAGCTACCTCTACGTAGGAAGGTTTATCGGGAGTTGATTCAATCGGTTTTGTGATTGATAATCCCACTCCGCCAAAGTTTCCAACCGTAGTATCCGATAAACTGCGCATTTGAGTATAATCAAGATAGCTGGTATAAGGATCTTTTAAAGAATCCATCATACCCTTCAGCGCACCTTCATATAAAACAGAAGGATCAACTTCTTCAACATAGTTATTTTGTACAAAATTAAAAACACTTGTAATTAATTCCATATACTGTCTTGCCTGCAGTGTTGCAGAGACTTTTGCATCTGAAGCGTTTTGGGCAAAAAGTTTAGGAGTGAAAAACAGTACATTTGTAAAAAGTACCGCACATACAATGAGAAGTGTGGTTAAAAAGCTTTTATGCTTGACATTTTTATTCATTCTATCATTTTACGACCAAAAAGGAATTTGTCAACTGGGATAACAGTATTTTTATTTTAGACTCAGTTATACTCATTAAAAGACCACTAAAACATAGGTACTTGACCTTTTTCTATAGATACGTAGACTTCATTATTATGATAAAAATACGCGCACTTTTTATTTTTATGGCTGTTTACGAACTGTTTAAAATAAGCTTTTCTCTAGTATCCCGGCCCATTGCAAGCATTATTGCACTTCCTTTTTCCTGGTATGCTGCGGCCCCTTTGCTCATCCTACCGCTGATAGCACTAATCCTACTAGCTGTAGATCCCAAAAAGTACTGCGAATACTGTTTTATTATTATTATTTCTAAAATAGTTTTTTTACTAGGGATTCTCTATTTCATAGCTGATAATTTCAGTCTTTATTTACAAAATCTATATACTATTTACACGGCCTCTTCTACAAATTTCCTCATATTTTTACTGATATTTTTCATAATTGATGTTATACTATTAATTGCTTGTTCTAAAGCGGAAAAAAGAATTAAAAGTATGAACGAAGATTCGGAAGGATGCGTATGCAAATAATCCCCATTGCCAGCGGAAAAGGCGGTGTTGGCAAAAGCCTTGTCTCAGCAAATTTGGCTATTGCGCTTGGAAAGTTAGGTAAAAGCGTAATTCTGGCCGATCTCGATTTAGGCGCTTCTAACCTGCATCTTGTGCTTGGACAGCAATCGCCAAAAGCCGGCATGGGAACATATTTAAACGGCAATACAGATTTTAACAGTATAATTTTACCGAGCGATTACACTAATGTTCACTTTATTCCTGGTGATTCTGAGATACCCGGGCTTACCGCAATTAAACTTTCACAGAAAAATGATGTTATAAAAAAACTACAATCCGTACAAGCAGACTTTCTTATATTAGATCTTGGTGCAGGCACTCATACATCCATTTTAGACTTCTTTTTATTATCGCCCCAGGGAATTATTGTCACCGCACCAACCGTCACCGCAACCCTAAACGGCTACCTTTTTCTAAAAAATGCTGTTTTCCGCCTCATGTATAATACCTTTAAAAAGACCTCAAAGGCTTATAAATTTCTAGAATCATTAAAAGCAGATTCACAATCTTTGCAAAAACTCTATATTCCAAAACTGATAGAATCAATTACAGCAATAGACCCGGAAAGCGCTTCTTTATTTACCCGCAGAATGAAGCAATTTAGGCCGCGGCTCATAATGAATTTGATAGATGACCCCAAAGATGCAGACAAGGCTCAAAAAATTAGACGGTCCTGTACAGAGTATCTCGGTTTAGAGTTAGAGCATCTTGGAGTTATGTATAGAGATTCTTTACAGGATATTGCCCTTGCTTCCAGACTGCCTATTACAGTCTACAAACCGCAGGCTATGCTTTCTCAAGCATTGTTCCGTATTGCAGAAAAAATTGCAGCCTCTGAGACGATTACGTTTGATGCTGCATCCAATACTGACAGTTTCCAAAATGCAGAAGCCGAAGCAGCAGAAGATTTTGAAAACAAAATGTCATACGTGGAAGAGTTAATTGGAACAGGCGCACTAACAATGAATGAACTTGCAGAGACAATAAAATCTCAGCAATATGAAATAACTCAGCTGAGAAAAGAAAATATGCTTTTAAAATCAAAGATAGTAAAAGCTCATTCTCAAGGATTTTCACTTTAACAAAAGGATTTGTATATGATGCTCGCTGTTAATTTTCCCTCATGGATACATCCCCAAATATTTCCAGGTGTTCCTTTTTTAGGACTCCTCAGATGGTATGGATTAATGTATGTACTTGCATTCGGAACAGCATACTTTGTAATGAGTAAACTTCGTAAAAAAGGAATGCTCGACGGATCAAATTATACTGCAACAGATGATGACCTTTTTAGTTTCTTTTTTACCAGTGTAGTCCTTCTTCTCGTTGGAGCCAGAATCTTTTCAACACTCATTTATGATACAACAGGTTATTATTTAAGAAAACCATGGCTCATATTCTGGCCCTTTGACGAAGACTGGAATTTCACAGGATTAGCAGGAATGTCGTACCATGGAGGCGTTGTCGGAGGGACTGCAGGCATGATCATCTGGTGTCTAAGAAAAAAAAGACCCTTTTGGCAATGGATGGATGCAATGGCAATCGCAATACCTCTCGGGTATACATTTGGGCGGCTTGGAAACTTCTTTAACGGTGAATTATTCGGCCGGGTTACTACAATGCCTTGGGGAATGATATTTCCCTCAGCTCAAAAGTTTTCATTATCACTGCCCTGGGTTGCGGAATTTGCCCAAAAAGCAGGGCTCGATACCAGTGCAGGAGGATTAATTAATCTTCCGCGCCACCCAAGTCAATTATATGAAGCCTTATTTGAAGGCATATTCCTGTTTGCCCTTACATGGATTTTAAGCAGGAAAAAACCATACCAAGGTTTTTTAACAGGCTTCTTTTATACTGGTTATGGTGTTGTACGATTCATTATTGAATATTTTAGACAGCCCGATGCTGAATTAGGTTTTAGAATAGCGGCAAACCCAGATGCATCTATTTATATGAATTCGTCCCTTTTAAACATCTCTACAGGACAAATTCTGTGCCTTCTCATGATTCTCGGCGGCTCAGCTATAATGATTGTCCAAGCCATACGATCCAAGAAGCAAGAACGCTAATCCGCCATCATTCACACCTATAGTTAAGTCACACTGATATAACCTTAGTGAATACATAAAAAAACCTGCATGTTGATATAACTCAAATGCAGGTTTTCTTTTGTGTCATCTCTACCCAACTAGATAATACGCAACTTATTTAGCCAACAATTTTGCAAGGTTTTCTGCTGTAAAACCAAGGTGTTGAGCAACCTTATCACCGGGTCCCGATTCACCAAAGGTATCTATAGCAAAAATATCTTGTGCAGATGTTGCAAAACCTTCCCAACCCATCTTAGTACCAGCTTCTACAGTTACCACACGTTTAGCATTTCCAATAATTGCTTTTTTAATTACATCATTCTGTTTTCCAAATAATGTGCGGTCAAGTACAGAAACAATGCGAATATTCTTTTTGGCAGAAAGCTTAGCAGCCTCGAGTGCTAAACCAACTTCTGAACCAGTTGCAAGAACGGTAACATCAGGCTTATCTGAACCGGTTTGAACAACATAAGCACCGCATGCTATGGTATTCTTCCAATCAGGATCTGCTTTTTCGTATACAGATACATTCTGGCGTGTAAGAACCATACAAACAGGATGATCCTTACTGTTAATTGCCATAGTCCATGCAGCCTGAGCTTCTTCTGCATCACCTGGACGTAAAACCTGCATGTTTGGAATTGCACGTAATGAAGATACTGTTTCTACCGGCTGATGGGTTGGTCCGTCTTCACCAATATAAATCGAATCGTGAGTCATTACATAAAGAACAGGCAGCTTCATCAATGCAGATAATCTCATTGCAGGACGTGCATAATCAGAAAAAATTAGGAAGGTTGCACAGAATGCGCGTAAACCGCCGTGGAGCTGAATACCATTTGATATAGCAGCCATAGCAAATTCGCGAATACCATAGCGTATATATCTTCCGTCTCTACTTTCTGCCGAATAATCTTTTGTATTCTTAATCTTTGTTACGTTTGGACCCTGTAAGTCAGCTGAACCGCCGACAAGGTTAGGATAGCGTTCACCGAGAAGGGTAAGAATAGAACCGCCTGTGGAACGTGTTGCTGCAGAGTCTCCTACTTTAAATGTAAGATCCGGAATATCAACGAAAGAGGTGCCGTTCATATATGCATCCCATTCTTTTTTAAGTTCAGGATTCTCTTTTGCCCAGTCATTAAACAATGAAACCCATACATCGTACTGTTTCTTCTGCTCTTTTTGTCTTTCTGCAAAATATGTATAAGCTTCTTTATCTACGAAGAACATTTCATCAGGATTCAATCCCAGATTCTTTTTAGCTTCAACACAGCCGTCAGAACCAAGAGGAGCGCCATGCGCGGCGGCCGTTCCTGCAACTGTCGGGGCACCCTTACCAATTTGAGATTTAAGCATAATAAAGGAAGGACGCTCATCTTTTTTAGCCTGCTCTACAAGACTTGCAATCTGAGCATAGTCATACATAGAACCTTTAAGCACCTGCCAGCCGTATGCCTCGTAGCGCTTAGCAACATCTTCGGTAAAAGTAATATCAGTTGAACCATCAATACTAATTTTATTTTCATCATAAAACACTATCAATTTACCAAGCTTAAGATGTCCTGCAAGGCTTGAAGCTTCAGAGGAAATACCTTCCATGAGACAGCCCTCACCCATCAGTGAGTAGGTATAATGATCAACTATCTTTTTATTGGGTGTATTAAATTTTGCTGCGAGCATTGTTTCTGCAATAGCCATACCAACTGCCATTGCAATACCCTGTCCAAGAGGGCCGCTTGTAGTGTCAACACCATCAGTCATGCCGTATTCCGGATGTCCTGGACATTTTGAGCCGACTTGGCGAAATTTCTTAATATCTTCAACTGTAAGTTTATATCCGCTAAGATGCAGAATTGAATACAGAAGCATTGAGCCATGACCTGCTGATAAAACAAAACGGTCACGATTGATCCATTTAGAATCCTGAGGATTATGCTTCATAATCTCGCCATAGAGTACACTAGCGAGTTCTGCACAACCTAGTGGAAGACCAGGATGTCCCGATTTAGCAGTTTGTATTGCATCCATAGATAAACTGCGAATTGATTTTGCGACAGCATCAAGAGATTTCGTGTTCATGTACATGTCCTTTCATTTATTTTTATCCGGCTAAAGATTTTTTTTAACAGCCGTTATAAGCTCCGGTTCGCTTGGTTTTTTTTCAAGAATTGAACGGAATTCCTTTTTTTGAAACAAAAATGCAAGCTGAGATAACACTTTTAAATGAACCTGAGAACTGCCTGTAAGAAGTATGAGCATAACATAAACAGGCTTAGAATCAGGTGCATTCATTATTAAAGGATTATCTAAAAAGCATACAATTATCCTCTGTTCCTCCAATTTCTTCAATAGGGGATATCTCGGATGGGGCAAGGCTATTCCATTACCTACTGCAGTACTCATTAACTCCTCTCTTTGACAGAGTTCATTGTATAAAGTTTCTGAAGAAAGCTCAGGCGGCAACACAATTGCCTTCGAAATTGTTTTATAAATTTCTTGGGGAGTTTTACCTTTAACATTAAAATAAACACCACCGCGGTGTATCAATTCACTCAGATTAACGTCCATATCCATTTTAATCCTCCGAAGCACCTACTAATTTAAATGTTTCCTTTCTATAAAGCGAGATTTCATCTACTATAATCTCGCTGGTTTCATCATAACTCATTTCCATGCCTTCTAGTGAAACACTTAATGCATGAAGGTTTTTCTCATTTACAAAATCATCTTCCGAAAAAGAACCAATTAGCCTGCTTATATGTGCAACCAGCTGAGAAAGAACAACCAAGGGCTGCTGACTTAAACGGGAAATATCTATCCCTGAGTTTTCTAAGTCATGTACCAAACGCAGAAGTTTTGTATATAACTCAAGTGTCCTGTGACGAATATCTCCTACTTGATAATCTGCGAACCAATTATATTCCTTGCGCATACTAGCATGCTTCTTTTCTAAAAGCAATAATAAGATATTATAATCCGTTTTAGTCAAAATTTCATAGTCAGGAATTATTTTTTTAATTATGCCGGTAACCGAATGCTCTTTCATAAAAAAACTATCTGCCACATATTCATCGATAATATAGTCAGGAACAGGAAAAATATCTTCGTCTAACTCCTCATTTGCATCCTCATCACTTTCAAGCCAATTACCCCAAGCAGGAATTTCATCTCCCTTGAACCAAATTCTGCTCTCTACTCCATATTGTCCAATTTCAAATTTAGAGGCCGACTGCAGTACCTCGCTAATTGAAGCACATTCTGAAATACATAATTGAGGAACGTTATGCAAAAAAGCACAAACAAGCTGCTCATCAATAGAATCCATAGGACCCCACACTGATAACGATTCGCTTAGGGCCTTTTCAAAGTCTTCTTTCCATTTTTCCCTTAATTTATCTTCATTTGATAATTCAAAGACATTACCATTCATGTGCTTTTTATGCTCTAGAGAAACCAGACCTGTATGCCAATCCACCACCCTTGCAATTATCCTATCTCCAAAACTAAAATTCCATTTTTTAAAAAGCTCATGTGCATCGCTCACAGATACACCAATCTCTTGGGGAAGTTCATAATTTGTAAGACTAAAATCTTCATCTTCATTAGCCGGATCAAGGGCAAAATACTGAGGAATAAATTCATCGCCCCATAATGAATACAAGGAATAAACATTCCCTAAATTTTGTACTGTTGGTTTCCTTTCCAGAATTGAATCGTCAGCAATAAATTTAATTTCATGAGGGAGCATTTCAGGATCTACAAAGGGCATACAACGATGACCGCAGACAATTATTCCCTGCTCTACTTCAAAACGCTCGGGTTTAAAAGAAAAAAACTTACCTGTAAAAAAACCTGCACGAGAATAAAAATACCCATCTTCACTCGATAATACTAATGGATGCATAGACAAATAAGCATGCAATTCATCCCTTGCGACTTTTAATCTATTTATTTTTAAAAAGGGTAAAATATCAGTTTCCCTAAAAGGATCTTCTTGAGTACGAATATACAGTTCAATTAATTTTTCAATATTACTATCCATCACTATTATAATAATCATAATTTTAAAAAAGAAAAAGGGTATAACGTATCATATTTTCCCAATTATTGACATTCTATGCACGCAAGAGGGTCATTATGATACAAAGGAACTGCCCTATAATGACACAGCTAACCATTATACCCTGGATTATTTGGTTAATCTAATTTCTACTATGCCAGTCATCGTTATAACTAGTTATATTACAATGAATTACATTAATTCTAAAATTAAATATTAATTGGCACAATAATTGCAATATAATTAGTGAAATCAGTATAACGCTGATAAATCAAAATAATGGAGGTATTACCATGAACACTTTATCACTATTAACACCCAGATTTCCTGCGGATATTTTTGACGTCTTTGACAGAAGCATTGGAAACTTTTCAACAGTTTTTGACGGAACATCTTCTCCAAGAGTCGATGTAAGAGAAACAAAAGATTCCTACATTATGGATATTGAGCTGCCGGGTTTTACTGAAAAAGATGTAGAAATCAGTTTAAAAGACAGGGTTCTTTCAATCGAATCAAAGAAAGAGGAAGCCAAAGAAGACAAGAAGGAAGGTGAATGGTTAATCCGTGAAAGAAAAGAGCTTCGTTTCTCACGAAGATTCACGCTCCCAAATGATATTAACGAAGATAATGTTAACGCTGGTTTTAAGAACGGATTACTTACCATATCAATTTCTAGAAAACCGGAAGCACAACCAAGAACAATTCAGATATCTGCATAGTTTAATGCATCTTATAGATGACT
>CAZLNE010000060.1:0-12602 GCA_964560975.1 uncultured Treponema sp.
TGCATTAATCATTGGTATGATTTCCGGTGTTTACTCAACAATCTTTATTACAGGTGCTTTTATTGCTCTTGTAAGAAGAAACTGGAAACCTTCGGATGATGAAAAAAAGACGCAGGTAAAAGAGTTTACTGAAGAAGTGACTGAATAATTCATGTTACTGGTAAAAAGGACTGTCCATAACTGGATAGTCCTTTTTTTTTATGGTATATTCAGCGTATGGGTAAGCCAAAGTTATTCAGCCTCATTGATAAGGCCGTTTTTGAATATAATTTAATAGAAGAAGGTGATTCCATTCTTATTGGTGTTTCAGGCGGAAAAGATTCTACTTCATTGGTTCACTATTTTTCACACAGACTCTTACAAAATAGAGAACAATTTACGTTTACAGCCCTTCATATATCAACAGATATTAGCCCTCCTTTATCACAGGAGCTTGTTTCTCTTTTTCAAAGCTGGGATGTTGAAATAAAAACCATTAACATTAGTGTCCTGGAGCGCTTGAAAGAGGGGAAGAAGATGAACTGCTGGTGGTGTTCAACCCAGCGTAGAACAGAACTAAATAATTATGCTATAGAGCACGGTTATAATAAAATAGCCTTAGGTCATCATTTAGATGATATGCTTGAAACACTATTTATGAACGCACTGTCAAAGGGCGAACTTTCTACGATGCCGCCAAAACTTACGTATACTAAATATCCAGTTACTATAATACGCCCTCTTATTCTTAGTGATGAAAAAACTATTATTGCACACACAAAAGAACAAAATTTTTCAACCCTAACCTGTACATGCACGTATCAGCAAAATTCTGCAAGAAAGGACGCCCGATCTAAAGTGAGAGATCTTACCGACGGCTCATATGATGCAAAAATGAAACTTGTGCGGGCTTTACAAAATATTAAAACGGAATACCTTCCCTAAGAGTATACGTAAGATTGTATTAATAAAGAAAATACTCTAGGGCAGGGCGTTTATCAGGTTACTGCTGTCGGAGCCTTTTATTAATGTGTTCGAGTTTTAAGTCCTTTAATTTTTCACTAATAGATACCTTATAAATATGAGGATTTAAAAAGCGTTTGTAGGTTTGATCAAATGTTTCAAGCTGCTTGAGCATGGTGCTTCTGCTTTCTCTAAGTGTTGTTACCGGATCGAGTACTGTTCCAATCCGCTTTCCATGATCTATGCGCTTTTTTAGTAGAGGTTCGACTAGAGCAGCTTTAAATGTAAACTGGCGGTAGTCTATTGAAGGATGATAAAAAGTTGTTTCTTTAGTTGTACTTATAACTTCATCTTCGAGAGCCAAAATATCAGCCTTTGCTAAACCGTCCTCATCGTACAATCTCCATACGTTCTTAATACCGGGATTTGTTGTTTTTTCAGGATTGTCTGAAAACTTCATGGTTGTTACAAGTTCTCCTGTCTCAGGAAGATGTCTTGCACTGAGTTTATACACTCCCGTAAAGGAAGATTCGTCTCCGCCTGTTACCATGTGAGTTCCAACTCCCCAGCTGTTAATTGGTGCATTTTGCTGAAGAAGGTTTTCAATGATTTCTTCGGTTAATTCGTTAGAGACCGTAATAAAGGCATTGGGAAGTCCTGCCTTATCGAGCTTTTTGCGTACTTCTGTAGCAAGATACTGTATGTCGCCTGAGTCGAGTCTAACACCAAAATTGTACCCTTGCTCTGTGAGTTTTTTACCAACCTTAATTGCATTATGTATTCCCGAATTGAGTGTATCATATGTATCTATAAGGAAAATTGATTTTTCCGGGTACTGAGCAGCATAAGCTTCAAAGGCTTCAAGCTCTGATTCAAATGACATTATCCATGAATGAGCCATTGTTCCCTGAACTGGTATTCCATACAGCTTTCCTGCAAGAGTATTGCTGGTTCCGGTAGCTCCTCCTATGTAGGCTGCTCGGGATGCACTTAGGGCTCCGTCATTTCCTTGTGCACGCCTAAGACCAAATTCCATCACATGAGCTTTTTTGCTTGCAAGCCATACACGCGCTGTTTTTGTTGCAATAAGACTTTGAAAGTTAATTGTATTAAGTACAAGGCCTTCAATAATTTGTGCTTCAATGAGGTTTGCATGTACACGGATAACAGGTTCGTTCGGAAAGATGACTGAGCCTTCATCCATAGCATATACATCACCGGTAAAACGAAAGGTAGTAAGATAGTCTAAAAACTCTTTGTCAAATATATGTAAAGATGCAAGATATTCAATATCTTCTTCGGAAAATGAAAATTGCGACAGAGCATCTATAAGAGGTTCTATACCTGCAAAAATAGAAAAACCTCCATTGAACGGCTGCCGTCTAAAAAACATATCAAATACAGCGTTACCGTTCATCTTGTTTTTCCAGTAGCCCTGAGCCATAGTTAATTCATAAAAATCTGTAAATAAAGCACTCTGTATGGGTGAACATACAGGTTTTGCAATAAAAGGCATTTTGGCCTCCCTTAACTATTTGTTTTCCATATTTTCGAAATTTCTCCAATATACATTTTATGGAAGTCTCCAGTGTTGTATACCGATGAAATTATTGAGGTATCAGTGAATTTATCAGCTTGTAAAAAGTCTGCATACACTTTTTTGCACTCAAGAATGAGTGATGCTTCTTTGAATGAAACAGAACCGTTTTCGGTTTTTATGGGATGTAAACCTGCTTGTTTAACCTTGTCTGTATCTTTACCAGAAATTTTCCCGCACAGCTCTAAGGCTGCTTTGTATTTAGAGGAAAAAAAGCTAAGTGAAAAGACTTGTTCTTTTTCTGTGAAATTGAATGTGTACCGCTGCGGACGAACAAAGATAAATGCAACTGGTTTATTCCAGAGAAATCCTAAACCTCCCCAGCTCGCGGTCATGGTGTTAAAGGTTTTATCAGCTGGGGTTTGCTGAAGGGATCCTGCAGTAATCAGCATCCAATCTTGACTTATAAGTTTTATACTGTTTTCGCTGAGTTCATTAGCATGTATGCTTGTAAAGTTTTCCATGTAAAAAGTATAGCCATAATAGATATTTGTGTAAAGAAGAATAATTGTTCAGATGCGTATTTTTATACTGCTGCCGTTTTGTCCCTTATTTACAATAATTTGGGAGCTTATTCTTGATTTTAAGTCTCCTACATGAGAAATGATGCCTACCATTCTTTTCTCTCTAATTTCATCGAGTATAGATAATGCTTTTTCAAGACTTGCATCATCCAGGGATCCGAAACCTTCATCGATAAAAAGAGAATCAAGACTTACTCCGCCTGACTTTGACTGCACAACATCAGTCAGTGCGAGGGCAAGACTTATTGAAGCCATGAAGGTTTCGCCTCCGGAAAGGGTTGCGCAGGGGCGCTTCTTGCCGGTAAAGGAATCAAAAATTTCAAGATCCAATCCTTTGGTTTTATCTTTCCCTCCATCTTCTTCAGTTTTAAAAAGAAGTGTATATCGACCGTCAGAAATCCTGTTAAGGCGGCTGCTTGCAAACTGTGTTATTTCCTCTAGGTAAAGTCCTAATACCCAGGCATCAAGCGGTGTTTTCTTCGGGTTTAGATTGCTGAGAAGGGTATGCAGTCTAATATATTTTTCACCTTCTTTTTGTATTGTAAGAAGTTCTTTATCATACGATGCAAGTTGTGTTCGTGTGTTTTCGATTCTTAGTATGTCCTGCTGCCTTATTTCAAGTTCTTTTTCAATAGTTTGAATGGATTCTTGTATGGTACTTATATCTTTTTCTATAGTAGTAAGTTTTTTACTAATGCTTTCGTATGTATGCGGGTATTTTTTATTACTATTTTCTATAAGCGACTCAAGTGAATTCTTTTCTTTTTGCCAACTTAGTATTTGATCTTCTAGCATTAAAATCTGACTCTCATCGATAAGGGCTGCCTGTGCATCTTCGATTGTTATAAAATCTGTCCTTTTAAGAGATTGCTCAAGAAGGATACTCGACTCTTCATATTCTTTTTTTCTTAACTCTACAGTATTTGTAAGCTCTTTGAACTGGGCATGTAAGGAGGTTCTTTGTTCTTCTGTCTCTGTTAATTCTTTAGTAAATGATAGAATTCTTTTTTCATAATTTTTTTTAACTTCACTAAGTTTACCGTACACTTCTTTTGAAAATGCTTCAATACTTATTTGTTCATTTGTGAAAGGAAGGCTCATTAAAAGTTCTCTGTGATGGTGAATTTTTTTTGTGAATAATTCTTTGCTTCGCTTACGATCCTGCTCAATAAGACTAATATTATTTTGAATAATAGAAACCTCATTTTGGATTGATAGTATATTTTCATTGAGCTTCTTTAGTTTTAATTTGTTTTCTTCTTGTGCATGTTTCTCTTTTTTTTGTTCATTAATTAATTCATAACACTTTCTGAGTTCAGTTTGAATAGAATTTTTGTGTTCCTCTGCTTCGCTGAGCGGCATATCTACAGTTATGCGTGAAAGATTGCTTTCTGCTGATATTAGCTGACCTTCAAACTTTGCTAATTGGGATTGCTTTGATTTTAAATCTTCTTCTGTCAGGATAATCATGCTTTTTTGAGCTGAAATTTTTTCTTCTAATGCAGCAGTGTGAATTGTTTTTTCTGCCTTTCGTGGATGTTCAAGAGAACCGCATACTGGGCAGGGCTTTCCATCATCAAGTGTTTGTGCAATTATAAATGCTTCATTTTGCAGGCGGATAAGTTCCTGCTCTTTTTCAAAATCTTCTAATGTTTTTTTAGCAATATTAAGCGTCACACTAATTTTTTTTTCTTCATCAATTACTTTATTTTTTTGTTTTTGGAGCATATTTACTTCCTGTGAATATTGCTCTTTTTGTAAACACTTTTCATATATAATACTAATTTCATTATTCCGGTTTTCAAGTTTTAGCTGCTTTTCGATTGCCTTATTATAATCTGTATCTAAATTTAAGAAATTCTTTTGTGCGTTTTCGAGGTCTGTATATTCATCAGAAGCTGTTTTAAGATTCTCAGATGTCCTTTCAAAAGTTATTTTAAGATTATCTAAGGAAAATGTAAGTTCGTTGTATAAACGGGATGCTTCTTCTCCTTCTTTGATATCTATAAGTGCAAAGGATATTTTTTCAACATTATGTTCAAGATCAAGAATTGTTTGTTTGTCTGTAAGAAGAGATTCATATAATTTATCGATTTCGCTTAATTGTAATGATATTTGAGTAAGTCTTTGTTCTGCATCACTAGATAATTTTTTTGCATTACGATTATTTTTTATTTCTGAATGCATGAGGATGGCCTGTTTTGCATTTTTAATCATTAGACTCGTGTTATCTATTTCATTTTTCTTTTCGAGTAATTGCGAAAGCTGCTTTTCTTGAGCGGTTCTGGTTTGAATCTCGGTTAAAAGATGTGAATATTTTTGTCTTTCTTCAATTTGTTTATTTAATGTTTCTGTATAGGAGGTCTTTTGTTTTTTTATATTGGCTATTATCTCGGTAATATGCTTTATTTGTGATTCTTCTTTTTCAACGTCATAATTCTTTTTCAGATCAATAATTCTATCTTCAAGAGCTGCAATTTTTGTTCTATATGAAGAACTTTTTTCTTTTGCTCTTGTGATTATTGAAGTATAGAGATCTATAGGAAAGAGTTTGCCAAGAGCTTCTTTTCTTTCACTTGAGCTTAATTTTAAAAAGTCTGCAAATTCTCCCTGTGGTAAAAGGACGATTCTGGAAAATTCATCACAGTTAAGTCCAATGAGAATTTCAATCTGGTCTTTAATATCTTCGATAGTGTCAGAGAGAATTGTCCAGTGTATCTCATTTGAAAAATCAAACTCACCTGTAGAACTTGTTTCTTTTTTGTGAAGTGTAGCTGTTGAGTTTTTATAACCGATTGTACCATCGCGTTTTGTATAGGGTTGGGGGAGGCTTCTAAAAATTTTATAGGTGTCTTGATTAATAGAGAAAACAAGACTTACAAAAGCTTCTTCATCATTGCGGGCAAAATCAGATCTAAAGCGTTTTAATTCTAAGCCTTCTCTCGCACCGGGAAGTTTACCGTATAGTGCAAAGGTTACAGCATCAAAGATTGTTGTTTTTCCAGAACCTGTATTGCCGCTTATAAGAAAAATTTCACCGAGTTCAGAAAAATCTATATCTGTGTTTCCGTGAAAGGCGCCAATATTCTGCATTGAAAGGGTTATTAGCTTCATGAGTGAATCTCTCCATTTTGTACTTCTTTTGCAATGTCAATAAAGGAGGGGAGTAGTTCTGCGATAATAGTATTAGTCTCATTTTCGTCATAGAGATCTTCAACAAAAGCGGTAAAAATATCTTCTAGAGAATTGTTACTGGAAAGTGCTTTTTTTCTACCTTCTGTTATGAACTCCCTTGCAAGGGCACTTCCTTTTAATGCTTCACTTTGATTTATTGAGAGAAGATGAGGAAACTTTGTTTTTAACATCTGCATCGGATTCTCGATGAGATTTGAATCAGTGAAAGTTATTTCAATATAACTATCTTTGTATGAATCGAATTTTGTATCAGTGTAAAATTCTTCAAACGAACCTGAAAGCCTATCCATCTTATGCAGGGGTATGATAGGAATTTTTATAAGCTCAATAGAGGCAAGAGGAGGAAGGCCCTCGCGTTCACTCAAGGTTTTACAATCAACACTAATCTGAATAAAACTTTTATCGATTCCGGCTTCAGAAAAGGAATATGCAAGGGGTGAACCGGCATAAAAAACTCTTTCACCAACCTTTTGCGGTTTATGAATATGGCCGAGTGCTGTAGCACTAAATATATCAAAGGCGCTTGCGTCAATGAGTTCTGCGGTTCCTAAAAAGGAGCGCTCGGAATCGCTCGGCTGTGCGCCTAGAGTAAACACATGTGCAGAGGCCATACAGGGAATGTGAGCCTCTGTTTGAAGTTCGACGCTCTTTGTCTTTATGGTCTTCATGACAGATGCAAGTATATCGCTTTGGCTTTTTAGTCCTTGATTTCCACTTCCCGTTTCATCTTCAAAAAAAGAAGGTGTTAAAAAGGGTATTTGAAAGACAGCAAGCTTTTCGTTCTTTTTTTCCAATACTGCAGGCGTACCAATATCAGACAGGTTTGTAGTAATATGTATATTTTGATGTTTTAAAATACGGGATGCATAAGACAAGCGTTGGGGTGAATCGTGATTCCCTGGAATAATAAAGATATGAAGCGAAGGATGTTTTTGATGGAGCGCAGTTAAAAACTCGTCAAAAAGCTCGACTGCTTCAGGCGGCGGAATTGAGCGGTCATAAATATCGCCCGATACAACGAGGGCTGAATAGAGAAAACCTTCGGTTTTAGTATCTTTTTTACAGGCCTCTTCTAAGAGCTGTTTAATAATCTGCTTCTGATCTTCAATGAGAGAGTGTTCGAAGATTATTTTTCCCAGATGCAAGTCTGCTGTGTGTAAAATATGAATCATGTGTACTTGAGTATAACATCTATAATGCATTAAATCCATAATGCCGCTTCCATACTATAAAGGCATTGAATATCGTAAAAAAAAATAGTAAAATATTCGCAGCACAGAATTTGCTCTATGAGGTGATGAAATGAAAGGTATTGAGCTGGAAAAGGCATATAATCCCCAGGATTTTGAAGACCGTTTATATGAGGCTTGGGAAAAACAGGGTTATTTTAAACCCAAAACAGATGCCGATTCCCCCGTGTATGAAAAAACTGATAAAAAACCTTTTACTGTCGTTATTCCTCCTCCCAATGTTACCGGTGTTCTTCACATGGGACATGGCTTAAACAATACATTACAGGACATTGTTGTCCGTTACCATAGAATGAACGGCGATCCAACTTTATGGATTCCCGGCACCGATCATGCGGGTATTGCAACCCAGAATGTTGTTGAACGCAGACTTAAAAAAGAAGGTCTTTCCCGCCGGGATTTGGGACGCGAAAAGTTCCTTGAGCGGACTTGGGCAGTTAAAGAAGAACACCATGCCATTATTACTAACCAGCTTAAAAAAATAGGTGCAAGCGTTGACTGGAGAAGGGAGCGATTTACAATGGATGACGGCTTATCCAAGGCTGTCCGCGAAGTCTTTGTAACTCTCTATGAACGCGGCTTAGTATATCGCGGAAATTATCTTGTAAACTGGTGTACATCTTGCGGTACTGCACTTGCTGATGATGAAGTAGATCACAGCGATGTAAATGGCGCTATGTATCACATGTATTACGAAATAGACGGGGGCGAAAGTATTCCCTCTGTTATTCTTGAAGATGGTACTGTGTATCCAGGTGGAAACCGCATAGAGATTGCTACAACAAGACCTGAAACCTTACTTGGGGATACCGCCGTTGCGGTACATCCTGATGATCCTCGGTACAAGACTCTTATAGGTAAAATGGTAAAACTTCCGCTTACCGGACGGACTATTCCTGTAGTTGCAGATACTTATGTTGAACGCGCTTTTGGTACCGGTATTGTAAAAATTACACCTGCACACGATCCTAACGACTGGGAAGTTGCAAAACGTCATAACCTTCCTATTATTAATATTTTAAATACTGATGGCTCCTTGAACAATGAAGTCCCTGCAAAATACCGCGGTTTAAAGTGCCCCGATGCACGCAAACTTGTCATTGCAGATTTAACCGAACTTGGTCTATTCAAAGATGAAGAAAAAATTACACATTCAGTAGGACACTGTTACCGGTGTAATACTGTCGTTGAGCCGTATTTGAGTGATCAGTGGTTTGTTAAAATGAAACCTCTCGCTGATAAAGCTCTTAAAGCATGGAAAGACGGTGAGATAGTATTTTATCCTAAAAAATGGGAAAACACCTACAGTCACTGGATGGAAAATATACGTGACTGGTGTATAAGTCGTCAGCTTTGGTGGGGACACCGTATTCCTGTCTGGTACTGTCAATCCTGCGGTGAAATGATAGTTACACGTGAAGACCCTGAAGCCTGTCCAAAGTGTAAGGCTTCAATACATTCACTTAAGCAGGATCCCGATGTTTTGGATACATGGTTTTCAAGCTGGTTATGGCCTTTTTCAACGCTCGGCTGGCCTGAAAATGCAGCAAACGGATACACCGAAGATTTTAAAAGGTTTTATCCGACAAGCGCCCTTGTTACTGCCTACGACATTATCTTTTTCTGGGTAAGCCGCATGATAATGGCAGGTCTTGAATTTACTGGAAAGGCTCCGTTCAAAGATATTTACATTCATGGTCTAGTTCGCGATAAGCAGGGACGAAAGATGAGTAAGTCCCTGGGTAACGGTCTCGATCCTCTGGAAATTACTAATGAGTTCGGTTCCGATGCCATGAAATTTACACTCGGTTTTTTATGTGCACAGGGACAGGATATTTTAGTTGATAAAGAATCGTTCAAACTTGGAAGCCGTTTCGCAAATAAGATATGGAATGCAAGCCGGTATCTTTTAGGGAACCTGGAAGATAGAAACTTAATTCCCATAATCGATGCTGATTTAACAGACCTCGATCTCTGGATTTACTCCTGCCTTGATCAGGCTGTTCGAACCGCCCGTTCTGCTCTTGAAGGCTACCGGTATAACGAAGGAGCCCAGGCTCTTTACGAGTATTTCTGGAACGATTTTTGTGATTGGTATGTAGAAGCTACTAAGTTATCATTTAGAAATGGAACAGAAGAAGAGAAAGATAGGGCTGTGTCAGTCTTAATGAATATTCTTGAAGAAAGCCTCCGCCTTCTGCACCCTTACCTTCCCTTTGTAACGGAAGAAATATATCAAAAACTGCCTTTAAACGAAATAGCCCAAAACAGGGCCGAAGCAGCATCAAATAATTCGTGTACTAATGGAACTCCAGCTAAGATAACCTCGGCGAGCGAGTATACCGGCATGCTCATTGCTGCTCCCTATCCTGTCCCGAATAATGCCAGAATAAATGAAAAAATTAGTGAAAGATTTTCTGTACTCCAGGAAGTAATCCGTTCGATTCGAGCCTTACGTGCAGAATGCGGTATATCTCCTGATTTAAAACTTGATATTGCTCTTTTACTAACACCTGAGTCTCCTTCACAAGTCAGCCGTGAAAAACAGGATCTCATTATGCTTTTAGCGGGTGTTAAAAATCTCCATTTTACTGATACTAAACCTCATGGAGCAATAGGTATTGTTGGAACCGGTTTTGAAGCCTTTATTCTTGCGGCCGAAGGAATTGATTCTGCTCAGCTTAAATCCCGCTTTCAAAAAGAAATTACGGCAGAAAGTGCATTTATTCAGAAGGTAGAAGCAAAACTTTCCGGCAAATTTGCTGAAAATGCTCCTGCAGAAGTAGTTGAAGCAGAACGTGAGAAGTTAAAGTCCGCGCAGCGGCGTGTGGCTAAACTTATTTCTTATATTGAAAATTTATAACCGGAGAATACATGCAAATTGAAAAGCCCATGCAGATGAATAAACAAGCAATGCTCCAGCTGAAGGGAATCTTTTTAGCACCCTACATGCAGCTTGCTACAGCATTGATCGGAAAATCCCGCCATGCAGGCGGAAATATGTTCCGGCATCAGATCGATACCATGGGCATTCTTATAGACTACGGCTACATTGATGGTGTTCTATTGAAAGCCTCCGTTATTCATGATCTTTTAGAAGATATTCCGGATTATAACCGCAATACCATTCTTGAAGTAGATTCAGAGGCTCCTCTTGTATATGATCTGGTATTGGAAGTAACAAAAAGAGAAGGGCAGCCGAAAAATGATTATTTGAGGGGAATCATTGATCACGGAAGTGAAAAAGCAAAAATACTAAAATGTGCAGACAGAATAAGCAACATGATAAGTTTAGGTTTCGTTACAAATCCTGAGTTCATAGAACGCTATTGCGATGAAACAGAATACTTTATTCTTCCTATCGCTCTCGAAGTCGATTATAACATGTATCAGGAACTTATCTCTCTCATTATCACCAGAAAAAAATACCTCGAAGACTCAGGCTATCTCGAAAAACAACGATAGTTTTTTTGGATCAAAATACTTATACACCTTATCTAAAATATTCATCAGCATTTGTAAATGATATTCCCTTTACAATTTCATACAATTTTTCTTTATTATACGGATACTCGCCGTTTTCTACCCAACCGCCGATTATATTGCAGAGAATACGCCGGAAATATTCATGCCTCGGATAGGAAAGAAAACTTCTGCTGTCAGTGAGCATACCCACAAAAGTACTTAGCATGCCAAGATTACCCAAAATCTTCAAGTGTTCATTCATGCCGTCTCTATGATCGCAAAACCACCACGCACAACCCATCTGTATTTTTCCTCTCATACCGCCTTGAAAAGCTCCCATGAGTGTTCCTATAGGATAATAATCCTTTGGATTAAGCGTGTAGATTATAGTTTTAGGTAAACCTCCATCTAATTCCATACGGCCCAGGAGTTTTGAAAGCTCATAACTTATAGATTTATCGTGGCAGGCGTCGAAGCCGGTATCAGGACCGAGTGTATTGAGCTGTACAGGGTTATTATTTCGGATCACTGCAAAGTGAAGCTGCATCACGATATCATGCTTTCGGTACATTTGAGCAAGCCTTGTGAGAATGTGAGCCTTGTAGATTTGTGCTTCCTGTATGCTTACTTCTTTTCCATCTAAAGCTTTTTGCAAGGCGTCCTGTGCTTTTTCTTTTTCCAGACTGATATTGTTAAGAGGAATGGGTGGATTATCCAGCGCGTGATCGCTTGCTCTGCAACCCGCTTGTATAAAAAAATCAAGACGCTTTTCTAGAGCTGAGCAAATATCATCTACATTTTGAATTGTCACTCCCGCACTTTTCCCAAGCAGTTTCAAGTATTCTGTAAAACCTGATGCATCAATATAGAGTGCTTTATCGGGCCTAAATGATGGTACGATCTTAGTATCAATTGTTCCGATACTAGACTTAGCTGTGTGTATGTTAATATGCTCCTCAAGACTATCAGAGGGGTCATCGGTTGTGCCTATCGCATACACATTTGATTTTTTTAGAATTCCTTTGACCGATAAATCTGCGCTTTTGAGTTTTTTATTTGCTTCTTCCCAAATAGACTTAGCCGTAGTGCTTGTCAGCGGTCTATCAATATCAAAATAGCGTTGTAATTCCAAGTGTGTCCAGTGGTATAAAGGATTTCCTATGAGATTCTCAACGGTATGTGCCCATGCATTAAACTTTTCATAGGGCTCAGCATTTCCGGTAATATATTTTTCATTAATGCCGAAGGTTCGCATTTGGCGCCATTTATAATGATCGCCCCCGAGCCACACTTCTGTAAGGTTACTAAATTGTTTATTTCCAGAAATTTGTGCAGGATTTAAGTGACAGTGAAAATCCCAAATAGGCTCACCCTTTGCCGCATTATGAAAAAGTTCCCGGGCACAGTCAGTTTCTAATAAAAAGTTTTCATCCATAAATTTTTTCATAAGGACACTCCAGCTTGGTTTTTAAAATTATCACACTGTATGTTTTTTATCAATATACCCATGCTTTTACAATGTACTGTATACGCCGAAATCTTTCGCAATTTAAACTGTTTGTTTGAGTTTACTAGCATCTATTGACATAAATCTCGGTTTTGACGTACAATTAGTTATAATTTTATTGA
>CAZLNE010000061.1:0-12453 GCA_964560975.1 uncultured Treponema sp.
ACATTTTAATAAGTATTTTCATCCATTGCAAGTAAGGCATCAATAAGCGATTGGACCCTTTGTAATTCCCGGTTAAGTATTTTTTCATAATTAAGACTACCAGACACGACTCTGTATCGTTCATCTTCCCAGTTTTGAAGTTCGTTTAGATGTAAAAAGTAAAATTTGTTCTGGCTTGCCTTTTCTGCCCAGAGTTTTGCTTCTTTCCAATAGTACAAACCGGCCTCATAGCAGGTCTTAGCTTTTTGAAGATCAATAAGATATTGCTCTCGTAAGGGAGCATCGTAAAAATATACCGATTGTTTGTCGAAATTCGAACCCAGTCTCATATGCTGCTCAATGAGTTTTAAGTTTAGGTGCATCATAAAAATGTACCGGTATTTTTCCCAATCGGTGGTGTCCTTGATTGTTGATAATGCATATTTTGGATTACAAAAGTCTGCTTCTACTGCTTTTTCCAACCAGTAAATGTTTTCCATCACATCATCCGGGTATTGCTGATAATGTACATGAAAAAGCCTATAATACTGCTCCTTATAGGTGACAATATATGAAAAGAGCGGCTGTACAGCGTTTATACAGAGAAGAAGTGTAAAAAGTACTAGTGTTTTCTTATTCTTAAAGAGTTTCACTCTTTAAATATCGGCAGATTTTTCAAAGAATCGATGATATTTTTATGCACCTTTTCTACACTTTGAGAAGCATTAATTATAATTACTTTCATGCCCTCAGATGGTTGTGTATTGTATTCTTGAATGATGTTTGTGTATTCTGCCTGGGTTTGTTTTTGAATATCAGATTTTTCAAAAATTTCTTTTTGACCGTTTCTAGAGCTGACACGGGAAAGAGAAATTTCACTGTCAATATCAAAATATAAAAGATATTCAGGTAAGGGAAATTCCTCATTCAGTCTTCTAGGTAGTTCTGGACCGCATTGGGCGGATTGATAAGCCAGACTTGAAAAAATATACCGGTCGCAAAAAACGGTGTTGCCGTTATTTATGTTGTGTAGAATTCCATTATTTCCATACAGGTGTTCACAACGGTCAGCTGCAAATAAGTATGCCAGTGTTTTTGGTTCTACGGTGATTGATCCCTTAAGTATACTTCTTAAAAATTTTCCAGTTTCAATATCTGTTGGTTCTGCTGTAAACCAGGCTTTTTTTCCTAAAAAGTATTGTTTTAAAAGTTCCAGCTGGGTTGTTGTTCCTGAACCGTCAAGGCCTTCAAATACTATAAAATTATGCAATACCATATGTTTAGTCTACCATAATCGCTCAATAAATGCTATTATAGAATGAATTTATTTCTTTAGTTAACCCAATAGCGATGACAATAGATATTAAAAAGACCGGCTTTACAAGTATGATTTTTCTCATTTTAATTTCTATTTCTTTTATTGTCATTCAACCTATGTACGAGGCAGCCGTAACTAGGCTCATACAGGTAAGAGACAATGTGATTCAGACTTTAGAACAAAAAACAGGTTTAACGATAACCTATGAATCAATGTCGCCTTCTGTTTTAACAGGGCTAAGAATATCTAAAATACAAATTATGGATTCAAAAACCTCGGCTGTTTTGGCAAAAATTTCTTCCGTCAGGTTTTCATATAAACTGCTTAACTTTCTTATGGGGAAGGACGATTTTCTTGACAGCCTTATAGTAACAGGCTTATCTGCTGAATATGATGATACCAGTCAAAGATATCTCATAGATAACTTTACATCCCTTTTTTCTGCATCAGGCAGTAATGAAGCTGGTTTTACAGGGCTCCCTTTTTCTATTCGAATCTCGACTGCGACGGTGGCTTATAAAAATGCTCATATACGATTAAGACTCCAAATGCGCGATACTGTATTAAAGAACAGCACTCTTGGTAATAGTATGCAGCTTACATCATCAAACACAATTACTTGTAATTTTTTGGATGATGAGTATACAGCGCTTGGTCCTGTTACGTCGCAATTTAGCCTGCAGGGTACCATTAATAATCAATTTACTGACAGCGCTTTACAGCTGCGTATAAGAGACTTGAAAAATAGTCAAATTTCGTTAAAACCTGTAGAATTGGCATTTTGGTATACCAATGATACTTTAAATTTTCAGCTCTTAGAAAATGTCGGAACTTTTAATCTTTTTGCAGAATATATTATTAGTACAAAGGTATATACTGTTTTGCTTGAAGCAGAGCAGTTTAATCCTCTTTCTTTAGTAACAATCAACAAGTCATCTCCTCTTTTAAAAAAAGCGGATGGAACTGCCTTTTCCGGTATGTATACACTGTATGGTGCAACTGATAAGCTTGCAGAATCTGCATATAGCGCGCAGGGCAGTATTTCTATTCCTTCAACACTGGTTCCTTTTGGATTGAACGTTGAAATTGATGCAGAAGGAGATTTTTCGTTTATTGATATTTCTTCACTCAGGGCAACGGGTCCTGTTTGCGATGTTGAGTACACAGGTTCAGTAAATTTACAAACACTGCAGCCCCAAGGATTTTTAGCGGTTAATTCATTTATTCTTCCAAATAATAATGAAATTAGTGCGGAAATATACTTAGATCCCCTTTCATCCGGTTTCCTTGGCTTTATACCACAGCTTGATATAGGAAATGCCTCATTAACGGCTTTACAGTTTGAACTTATTCCATACGGAAAATCAGTCGATTTTTCACTTTTATTTTATGATTATTCACATTATGAGTATTCAAAAAATGCAGAAGTAGAGGTAAACGGCAGTTTATTTTTAGATAAAAAACCATTTATACAGTCTAATATTCAAGTTTCAAACCTGTTTATGGATACTATTTTTGAAGTCCTGTCGTATACGCTTCCGTCTTCATTATCAGGAAGCTTCCAATCAGCAGGAAAATCATTTTCTAGTTTTGTTGTTTCTACAGAAATGTATGTTTCTACCGATTTTTCTGCTATAACCTACAATACTCCCTATACCATTATTGCAAACACTGCCAAAGATCAGGAAGTAGCTGTTTTGTCCTTTGATGGAAATGAAACATCTGTTCAAATAAGCCAGCTCGATATTCTTTTTTCAGGCCAGAGCTTACAAGCAAGTGTTTCTGCAGATTTTTCTCCGGATTATTCAGATATGTTTTTTACCTCGCTTCTTGCGGTTAATTCAATTCCCTATGAATTACAGGGAGTGCTTATAGATGCTAAAAATCTCGTGTTAACAGGAAGTTATGGACTTACTAGTTCAATTGTCTTTAATTCAGGAAGCCTTGTTGCCGGTACACTTGGTATCAATTCTTTACCTATTTCAATAAAAGATTTTGTTTTATCGTTATCAGTTGATACAGCCTTTGAGTTTACGTCACTATCGCAATGGGTAACTGATGTTACAAGATTTGAGTGCGTAGAAGCAAGCGGAGCCATTGCACTTTCTCCCTCGTTAAGTCTAGCCGGCTCGTTCAATACGTATGGAGGGATGATTCATTCTCTTACCTATTCAGATACTGAATCAATTCTTAATGGGGAAGCTACTGTAATGTGGAATATAGCAGACAGTGTGTTTGATTCTGCACAGTGTTATGTAACCCTCAATGAGTCTATTACTTCTGAATCTTATGAAATAGATGTGAGTGTAAGTAATCCATTTAAAAAGGATTTTGCAAAAATAAATATACTAGAAGATATTTTGTGCTCAAGTGTTATAACAATAAATTCTTCACCAGTGTCACGGTTTATATCGCAACAAACATCTGAGAATACCCTAACAGGGCAGATTAATGTCTTGGGTACACTTTCGAATCCGAGTGTATCGGTAAGGGTAAGCAATGCTTCTGTTAATGTTCAGGGTGAGAACATGGTACTACAGTGTTTTGCTTCTCTCGATGATAAGGTAGCTGCTTTAAGTGAAACATCAGTTACATTTGCAAATCTGTTTTTTTCAAATATTGCAGCAAATCTTGATCTTCAATCTTATACAGGAAGTTTATTTGGTAAATTCAGTTCTTTTATTGATAAAACAAATGAAATTACTTCTGAGTTTACTCTTTCAGTTATTCCTACATCAGTAGCTCCTCAGGAAGCAAAAAAGGGATTATTTTTCACATCATTCCCCGAGACTTTTTTGGCAACTCTGTCTTTGCCGTACATAAATTCAACCAAATTCGGACAAATATCCGATTTTACGCTAAGCGGGGTACGTTCAAAAGGAAGATTTGATATTCAAGGAAGTGTAGAAAAAAATCGTGGTTTTACAAATAATCCAATTAATGGGTATCTCCTTGATAATGGAGAATGTTTATTAATTCTTGATGATGTTCTACCTGTTAGTTTTGTTGCTTTCGGAAGTATAGCAAAGGGTTTATTCGATATTCAAGTAAATGATTTAGTATTTGATGCAGAGCGATTTAAGAAAATTTTTGATTTTGGCGATTTCCGCATTACCCGGGGTATGGCTGTTGGATCATTCCATCTTGGAGGATTGCTGACAGATCCGGAATTCAACGGGTCTGTAGATGTTACCAGCTTTTCTTGTGAAATTCCAAATTTTATTGAAGGTCCAATAACTGCTGCTAAGGCACAGCTCACTGGACAAGGTAAATATTTACGTGCCGAAAATGTATTAGGACAAACACAAAACGGTAATTGTGTTGTTGATGTAAATATTAATTTTGATAAGTGGGAATTTGATTCTGTACTTGTAAACCTTGAAACTAAAGATAATGAAAAAGTTAAAGCTTTTGCGAATTTAGGGCTTTTGCAGTTTTCTGGAAATGCAAAATGCAACCTGTCCATAGAGGTTAAAACAGTATCTCTTGATGTAACTGGTTCACTCTATGTTGATGATGCTATAGGTAAAATTTATCCTATAGAACTGATTACTAAAAAAGATGAAACTGCACCGCTTGATGTAAGTGTTGACCTCGATATCATGGTTGGACAGCGAGCACAGGTATTTATGTATGAACCATTGTTTCAAACAGAAATAATTCAAGCCTTAGTAAATCCTATGACTCCTATAAAAGTTGTGATGAATACACGGGAAAACCTTTTTTCTCTTGTCGGTAATCTTGTACTTCGAGGCGGTGAGGTCAAAATTGGAAGAAACTTCTACCTGAGAGAAGGAAGAATAGTATTTGAAGAAAACCAAATAACAATTGATCCTATAGTCACTGTAAGAGCAGAAATGAGGGAAACTGATCAGGATGGTGAAATTTTACGAATTACATTATCTGCAGAGGAGCAAAAACTAAGCAGTTTTACTTATACATTGTCTTCTTCGCCTCCAAAATCAGAGCAAGAACTTATGCTGCTATTAGGAAAAAGTTTTTTAGTAAAAAGTACCGGCACTGCCAGCGGAGATATTCTTAATGCTGTAGGACTTGGGCTGAACATCTTTGTGCAAAATACTGTTTTAAAGCAAATTGAGGAAGGATTGCGTGAATTTCTTAAACTTGATATACTTTCAGTAAGAACTTCAGTTCTTCAGAATACCTTACGGCTATATTCTGAGCAGAATACTGGAAAAGTTTTAACACCTGGTAACTTTTTAGATAATTCAACTGTTTACATAGGTAAGTATTTTGGAGATGTATTATACGGCGATTTTCTATTACATTTGTCTTATGATGATTCCAAAGTCGATTCTAATAACCTGGCAAGCGGCATTGCTTTTGAACCGGAATTAGGTTTTGAAATGGAAAGCCCTCTTGCTACTATTAGATGGAGCATTGCTCCGGATGTAGGATCTTTACATAATCTTTGGGTTCCATACACATCGATTAGTTTATCCTGGAAATTTTTGTTCTAAATCTTGTGGAGGAAGTATGCGTTTTACTCGCGTTATTTTATTTATTTGTTTGTTATTGAGTATTTCAGTTTCTGGTTTTAGTCAGGACAGCGAGTGGTATTACGGTAAACCAATAAAAAATATATTCTTCGATGGTTTAGTTACTATTAAAAATTCTGATGTTACATCGGTGACAAATCAGTATCTTGGATTCCCTTTTTCTGATGATCTTTATACTGAATTATTATCAAAGGTTTATGCTCTTGAGTTTTTTAATGATGATATATCAACAGAAGCTCTTCCTGCAGATGCACAAAAAACAGCTGTTATAATCCGCTTTAAAGTTACTGAGAACCCCGTGCTTTCAAAAGTTTCGTTTACAGGGAATTCACAAATAAAATCTCCCGAAATTAGAGACGCAGTCTCTCTTAAAGAAAAAAGCATTTTAATACAGAGTAAAATACCCGTTGATGAAAGATCGATTAGAGATCTTTATTTGAGCAAGGGTTTTACAAATATTAGAGTGAGTTCTAGTGTTGAAACAAAGGATGACGGCACTGTAGCGCTGCTTTTTACAATTAATGAAGGTAAGTCTACAATAGTGAAGACCCTCTTATTTGAAGGTAATCAGTCATTTGCACAAAGAACTTTAAAAAATGAATTAACCCAAAAAGAAAAAAGTCTTTTTGATAAAGGTTCATTTCAAGAATCATATATTGAATTAGATAAGCAGTCAATTTTGAAATACTATCGTGATCGCGGATATGTTGATGTTGCCATTATGGATGTTAAGCGCGATGTTTTCTTTAATGAAGATGATAAAAGAGATGAATTAACTCTAACATATGTGATTAGAGAAGGCTCTCAGTATACCTACAAGGGCACATCAATTTCCGGAAATACCTTATTTACAACAGAACAATTACTCTCAAAAATCCCAATGAAAGATGGGGAAATCTTTAATGCAACGAGATTTAATGAAGGAATTCGTGCAGTATATGATGTTTATGTTGAAACGGGTTATACCTCTAACTTATTTATGCCTCAGGAAATAAAGGACAGCAATAATAAAACTATTTCATATACTATAGAAATTGTTGAGAAACCCCGATCTTACATTGAAAGGATAGTCATACGGGGTAATGAGAAAACAAAAGAAGAAGTTATTCTTCGTGAAATTCCAATCGACACTGGAGATGTATATTCACAGACAAAAATTCAAAATGGTATTAGAAATTTATATAACCTGCAGTTTTTTAAGAATATTTATCCTGATGTTCAACAAGGAACAGAAGAAAACCTAATTGATTTGATTGTTGAAGTAGAAGAACAGTCTACAACAGGAGTAGAATTTGGTTTTAGTTTTTCAGGAATTTCTGATCCTAATTCATCTCCTGTTTCTTTTTTTGCCAGACTAACAGATTCTAACTTTTTAGGTTCAGGAAGAACAGTGGGCGCAGATGTATCTCTTTCTGTAGATCAATGGTCACTAGGCGGTAAATTCTATGAAAACTGGCTTTTTGGACAACCAATATCCCTTGGAGTATCAGCTAATGTTGGAATGAAGTCATTAACTACAGAACAAGAAATGTATTATCCCGGATTGAACAATTCTACCGATTATATGATGGATTACGACAGTTTTACGACAGGCATTGATGTTTCCTTAGGAAGAAGATGGCAGCCGAATTTTGCAATAATTAGCTTAACCGGCGGCATTGGCTCTATGATAAATAAAAACTTCTATGACGCAAGTATTTATTATCCTGCTGATATGACAGTTAGAGCAGCAAATGAGAATTGGGGCTTATCAAATACCATCTATTCTGCAATATCCTTTGATGATCGTGATCTCTATTATGATGCAGCAAAAGGCTGGTTTGCCAGTCAAAAAATATCTTGGACGGGTTTTATTCCAAGTGTTGAAAATCAGTTTTTCTTCCGTTCTGATACAAAAGCAGAGGGATATTTAACCCTGCTCAATAAAAAGGTATCTGATATTTGGAACATGAAGTTTGTTCTTTATGGATATTCGGGCTTTTCGTTCTTAGTACCTGGAGGGCAAACAGAGATTGCACCATCAAATAAGCTTTATATAGACGGTATGTTTGCAGGCCGAGGTTGGGGAAATTTAATTGGACAAAAAGGGCAGGCTCTTTGGAGCAACAACTTTGAATTCCGTTTTCCTGTAGTAACAGGCTTTATGTCTGTTGATGCTTTCTATGATGTTGCATTCCTTAAGGACACGATTCAAGATATGAATACTCTATCATTAAACGATGCTTATATGAGCTGGGGATTCGGCTTACGGCTTACTATTCCACAATTTCCACTCAAGTTCTTGTTAGCTGCTCCTCATACCATACGGGATGGAAAGTTTATGTATAAAAACAGTGCTAACAATGCATGGCCTTTTGAATTTGTTTTGTCATTCAATTTAGTAAATAGATAATTTTTCAAGGAAGGAACGATGAAAAAAATTGTAACTATCGTATGTATAACTTTTTCGATCTGTGTAGCACTAACTGCACAGCAAATACCAAAATTTGGTATAGTTGATACTTCCAGAGTATTTCAAACATATTTTCGTGATTCTGCTGCAGTAAGAAATTTTGAAACAAAAAAAACAGAATTTCAGAATGAGATTATTAAAAGAACTGAAGAACTAAAAAGGCTTCAACAGCAGAAAATTAATCTTAAAGAAGCAGGTGATGAGGCCGAAGCATTAAAACTAGATACAGAAATAGTAAAAAAGGCCGATTACTTAACAGCGTATACTCAAGCTAAAAATTCTGAACTTGATTCATTAAAAAAGAAACTTGAGAATTCTGATACATTTTATCAGTCATTATATGACGTTATAGGAAGAATTGCTGAAGCTGAAGGATATAGTATGATTTTAAGCTTACAACAGGCTTCAAATATTCTTTGGTACAGCCCGAGTGTTGATATAACAGATAAGGTTATAAATAACTTATCAACTATCCGCTAATTTTTTTTTGTTAGACTCATTGAGTATTTGATTAAGAAGGGTAAATTCTTTTCTGTTTTTATCAGATAACTCAATGAGATTCTCATGAGCTTCTATAATATCTTCTGCTTTAATTGTAAAACCCTCACTTCTAGTTTCATTAAAAACTGGAAATTCTACAGATTTATTAAGAAAATCAAGCAGGCTGGAAAGGCTCATAGAATCAAATAAATCCATGCATACTTTTTGAACGTTTTGTACATGCAGTTTTTTACCTGATTTCTTTTTAAGCTGTTTATTTATTCCTGCTATTACACCAATAAAGGTAGAATCCATATAGGTACAATCTTTCATGTCTAAATAAGCTTCTGTAACAGAATTGCCTGTTTGAAGATTGTCAGTAACAAATTCTTTAAGCTGGGCACAAAAGCGAGCGGTAACATGCCCCTTTGCAGATATATATAGGATGTTATTTTCATTCTTAAAAAGTATCATGCTTGTATTTTACAATCAAACTATTTATAATGCAATAGATGAGTTCGCAAACACCATTAATGGTCCAATATCAGTCAATAAAAGATAATTATAAAGATGAAGTTCTCTTTTTCCGCCTAGGCGATTTTTATGAAATGTTCAATGAAGATGCGCTGGAAGTTTCGAGATTATTAAATCTGACATTAACGCAGCGTGGCGGAAGTCCAATGTGCGGAATTCCTTATCATGCATCTAAAATTTATATTGCCCGTCTTTTGCGTCTTGGAAAAAAAATTGCAATTTGTGAGCAAATCTCACTGACTGCAGCAGGTAAGGGTTTGGCAGAACGTAAGGTTGTTGAGATTATTACACCTGGAACTGCACTAGAAGAAGAGTATTTGGAACATGGTTCTTATAATTTCTTATCCTGCTTATGTATAACATCGTTTAATAAAACTCCGTATGCATCATTTGCTTTTATTGATATTTCAACAGGAGAATTTGGAGCTACTTCCTGGCAAGTCAGCGAGATGAAAGATGCTTTTTCAAAAGAACTTGGCAGGCTTCAGCCCAAAGAGCTTATTTTAGATGAATCAGCAGCAAAACTTACGGATGTCATTTTTGTATTGGATTCATATTCTGCAATCGCGAAATCAGTGTATCCTTCATGGCATTTTACAATAGAACTATCAAATAAACGGCTACTTCAACAATTTGATACAGTAAATTTACGGGGGTTTGGACTTAAAGAGGATTCACCTGAAATAGCCAGTGCCGGTTTTTTAATGGAATATGTATCTAAAAATACAGGAAGTTATCAATCCGGTGCAAGATTGCCGCATGTTACATCTCTTAAAATTTTTTCTGATACTGACTATGTAGCTATTGATGATTCATCTAGAAAAAACCTTGAAATTGTAAATAATCTGCGCGATGGAACAATACAGTATACCTTGCTTGAAACTGTACTCCATACTAACACAGCCATGGGTAAACGTTTACTATATTCCTGGTTTATGTATCCATTAAAATCTGTTGAGAAGATTTTAAAGCGACAGGGACATATAACGTATTTCTATAGTAATACTGTGATTATGAATAAGGTTCGTGAGCATCTTTCTTCAATGCTGGATCTTGAACGGCTTACTGGCAGAATTGTCATGGAAAGGGCTCATGCTAAAGAGCTTATTGCCTTAAAAAAGAGTTTAGAATCGTGGACGGCTGTCCGCATTCAATTAAAAGATAGCGAATTTAGCTGCATAGATACTACACAAGCTTATGATTTGATTAAACTAATTAATTCTTCAATTGATGATGATCCTTCGACTGCATTTAATGAAGGAAGACTTATTAAAAGGGGCTGGTCGAAAGAACTTGATCAGCTGCATGAGATACAAGAAAATTTTCAATCATATTTGGATGATTACTTAGAAAAAGAGAAATTAACGACTGGAATTCAAAATTTAAAAATTCGCTACAATAGAATGCAAGGTTACTATATAGAAGTAACTAGGGGAAAGATTGCTTCAGTTCCATCACACTTTATATTAAAACGCTCACTTGTTAATGGAGATAGATACACAACAACACGTTTACAGGAGTTAGAGCAAGAGCTATTGAATGCAGATGATAAAATAGTCGAAATGGAGAAAAATCTTTTTTTTGAAGTTAGATCCAAGATTGCAGAACATATGAATTTTTTGCTCTTTGCAGCTTCAGACAGTGCATATATCGATGTCACATCTGCCCTATCATATAGTGCGCAACAGCATGTATGGGTTTGTCCTCTTGTAAGCGAAGAAAACGTATTTGAAATAGAACAAGGCAGACATCCAGTTGTTGAAATTCATCTTCCTTCTGGAACCTTTATACCAAATTCAGTTAATCTCAATTCCCGTCCATTTGCCCTCATAACAGGACCGAATATGGCTGGAAAAAGTACATATCTTAGGCAAAATGCTCTTATAACTATACTTGCTCAAATAGGTTCATATGTGCCTGCAAAGAAAGCACATATTGGTATTGTTGATAAAATATTTTGCCGTGTTGGTGCTTCAGATAATCTTGCACGGGGTGAATCTACCTTTCTTGTAGAGATGTCTGAAACATCGCAGATTGTTCGTTGTGCAACACACAAAAGCCTTGTAATTATGGATGAGGTTGGAAGGGGTACATCGACAGAAGACGGTTTATCAATTGCATGGGCTGTATCTGAATATTTATTAAATACCCTTAAGTGTAAAACACTTTTTGCAACACATTATCATGAGTTATCCCGTCTTACCCATACTTCTTTACAGCTCTTATGCCTTGATGTTTTAGAAGCAGAAGGTAAAATTGTCTTTTTGAAAAAGATAAGAGAGGGAGCTTCAGAAAATTCGTATGGAATTCACGTTGCGCAGCTTGCAGGAATTCCCATAACAATAATCAATAGAGCTAAGGAAATACTTGAAACGCTTCAGCAGACTTCACCTCATACAGACCTCTCAATTTCTGAAACTAATCAAGTTCATACAAACGAGACAGCTCAATTTCTCTTTGGCCCTGAAGAACTCATCATCGATGAGATACTATCGCTAGACCCGGATACTCTAACACCCCTAGATGCGCTTCAAAGACTAGCCCGCTGGAAAAAATCGTTAGTATAAGATATCAGTTTTCTTAGCGGTAATAGTCACGCTGTTAAACTGCCAAAAGAATAGCAAGTTTATAAAAAAGAGTTATGCATTAGGAAAATTGTAAGTTTACGACCTTTAGCACGATAGTCCCATTACGCCTACGGCAGAAATGACGCGTTAACCTATGAAATAAAAATAGCGTAGATTAAGAACACATGATATAAGTTAGAAATAAATACCTATGCGTTAAGCTGTAATCGGACGGAGGACGATTATCAGCTTGAACGTGGAGAAAAAAGGCCTAGCATATAGTTTTACCCGCTTGCGCGTGCTCTTTTTTCGTTCGCTTAACCGGCAAGCGAAGAGCGAAGCTATGAAGCGAGTCCGGTTTAAGCGGTTATTGGAACCGATGGCGGAATGAAGACGGATCGTCATTCATCTCTGAAGACCCTTAAGAATGATTTTCCCATCCTTGTAAAAATCATTCTTGGAACGAAGTACCTTCATTCACTTATTACTGCTGCATCCATGCAGCCGGCAGCTGGTACGGCTACTGCGGCAATAACCCGATAAACTCCACAGATCCAACGGGGTTAACTGCAGAAGAGAATAGTCAGGAACTGATTAGGCAAT
>CAZLNE010000062.1:0-12438 GCA_964560975.1 uncultured Treponema sp.
GTTAAGAGAAACCTGGTATAGGAATTTTATATAAGGATGAAAGATACCTTAGTTTATACAATTATAAAAAAGCAGAAGTATCTGTTCATACATCAAACTAAAAAGAGGGCTGTAATTGACCATTCCGTACTTACTCTTAACGTGCATTCACCTTTTATCGCGTGTTTTTACCGCCCCTTGTAAAAACGCTTTATTCTCATTACAGTAGGTTAAATCATTATTTCTACAGATGTATTGAAACGTAAAGAGTTTATTGGAGTTAAAAAAATTGAACAAAAATCTAGAGAAACCGCTGTACCTTGTAAAATGGACACTCATATGCATTCTAGTCGGACTATGCGCAGGAGCAGCAAGCGCGGTATTTCTTATAACCCTCGATGCTGCATCCTCTTTCCGTAATGCTCACATCTGGATTGTCATTTTTCTTCCTTTTGCCGGTTTTATCATGTCATTCCTATACCTCAAGTTCGGTACGAACGTCGAGCTCGGCAATAATCTCATCATCAAAATAATACAAAAACCCGAAGAAAAAATTCCTTTCCGTATGGTTCCCTTTATTTTTCTGTCAACCATTGCTACTCACCTCTTTGGCGGTTCAGGCGGTCGTGAGGGTGTGGGGCTTCAAATGGGAGGAGCTATAGCCGATCAATTTGCACGCCCTTTCAGACTCAATTCCTCAGAGAGAAAGCAGCTGATAATTGCGGGGGTTGCGGCAGGGTTTGGGTCTATTTTCGGCACCCCGATAACCGGTGCCATTTTTGCCCTTGAGTTCTATCTCTTTGGGAATATTAGTCATAGGGCAATTTTCCCTGCATTCATAGCATCCATTACTGCCTGGTATACGACAGAACTTTTAGGGATTACCCATACACACAATGTAATTCCCCTCATCCCCGCTATTTCTTTTATTAATATTCTATATACAATTGCAGCAGGTATCATATTCGGACTGTGTGCTTGGCTGTTTTGCTTTCTCATGGAAACTACAGGCTCTTTCTTCAAAAAACGAATACGCTATTCCCCGCTGCGTACCGGAATAGCAGGTTTGGCAATAGCTATTTTTATTCTGGTATCCGGCTCAACACGTTATATAGGGTTGGGAACTGATGTTATAGAAGAAGCTTTTACACATAAAATACCGATATATGATTTTGCAGTGAAAACCATGACAACAATTATCACCCTCGCTTCGGGATTCAAAGGAGGCGAGGTTACCCCCTATTCTACATAGGATCAACACTTGGAAACGCGCTGTCAAATATTATCCCCTTACCGTTCGAGCTGCTTGCGGCCATGGGCTTTATAGCTGTATTTGCAGGCGCAAGCAACACACCAGTCGCATGCATAATTCTCGGCTTCGAGCTCTTTGGACCGCAAAGTGCTGTATTTATTTCTATAGCCTGTGTTGTGTCATTCATCGTCTCAGGTCAAGCAACAATTTATAAAGCTCAGCACATTGATCAGGATAGTATAGCCCCGTCTATTTAGAACCAACATACATTATTGCAAGAGAAACTACACTAATAACAAAGACAAATTCTACCCTTTCAGTAAGCTCTTTTTCCTCCGTGTCACCGAAAGTGTTCGGGTAATACGTGGTTACTCGTTATTTCGTGTTCTTCTTAGCTCGAACACCATATAGCCCCGTAATACTCTAAGAAAGATAGCGAGCTTTAATACAAAGGGCATAGGACCTTTAGTACGAAAAGCCATACTTTTTAAGATCACATCTATATCTTCTGTTTGTTTATACCCGAAGGGATTTGCAATTATCAATGTATTGTTATCAGTGTCTATTCCAATAATCACTGAATAATGAGATGTGAGATTTGGTTTATTAAAATAATCTTCTGTTAGACAAATGAAGGGAATAGGGATTCCTTCTTTCAATGTTACTTCAATGAAGTTCAGCAAATCCTTTTTTCTTTTAACTGCATATGCAATGGTAAAACCCGGCAGATACTTGTTAAAAGCCTTAATAACCTTAGCTGGTGTGGCACCCAAGTATCCTAAAGGGAACTCGCTTAAAAGTGCTTCTTCATCAACTTTCGTACCAAAAAAAGATGTTACCATACTTACCGTTGCATACGCACAGGTGTATGAGGTTTTTTGTTTTGTTATCTGAAAATTCTTAAGTTTTATCATGACATGCCGTCCTTACATATAAACAGAAAACACAGGAGATATAATACCTATCATAGAAATTTAATCCAAGGCTGAAACATAGTATCACAGAAAAAGACAATTATATCTACAAGAGTAAAAATTTTATATAAGGCTTAAACGTTCACTTGGAAGCGAAATAAATGACTTCCCAGTCAAAGTGAGCTTTTTCAAGAACAGAATCAATAAAAAACTTATGGTAATTATCAACAATTTTCTTTACATCCTGATAATCTCTTGCCTTTTTAACATCTGACTCAAGAAGTCCATTCTTTTCAATCCAATAACTTGTCTTTCCCTGAGGAATAAGCTCAAATCTAAGCGTTTTTGATAGCGGATACTGTCCTGTAAATTCTGAAAAAAACATAAGAATCTCCTTTTTATTACCCTTTTCAGGTAAAATCAAAATTATATTTTCTATTTTACCACAGGTACAGGGTCATATATTGTCCCTGTAAATATTTTTCATCATTTTTATTAAGAAATTTCATTAAAACCTCACCTTCTTCAGTTTTAAATTTAAATTCACACCCTTTTCTCCCCTCTCCTTCAGCTCTACCCTATCATCTGTCCACATCCTCTTCATCTGCGGCAAAATTCAGTATTTTCGGGTGTTTTTGTCATGAAGGAATTGTTTTAATAGTCCGACCGGTCGGACTATTATCATGTAGCATCATCCGTGTTTTCCTCAGTCCAAAAAAAAAGGAACCGTCTTGACGACGATTCCAGTTATATATTAAACGGACCCCTGCTTTGCAAAAAGGTCCGGAAAAACAAAGAGACTAACAGTAAGTCAGTCTCAATTGTTGAAAGGCGCCGCTCGGAATCGAACCGAGGCATAAAGGTTTTGCAGACCTCTCCCTTACCGCTTGGGTACGGCGCCATACTTATTGTCTCAGTAATGTCTGAGCGCATTAATGAATATAACAAATCCTCTACCTTTTGTCTAGTCTATACTCAAAAAACTGTGTATAATGACAGAATGTTTGAAATTGAGCCGCGTATAGAACGCATAGAAAAAGAGGGTCAGGCCTATTTCACCTTGTACTGGTCAAAGCTCACCAAGGCAGATAAATATACTATTACTACTTCGGTCCCCTCCGTTTCCGGTTTGTATGAAATGTACTATGAAGATTATGAAAAACAGCTTAACCTTCTCACCATAAATACAGCGTGGCTTGGAGGATTACGTTCTCAGATTCGGCAGGATATTGAGCCGGATTTTAACAAGGCAAAAAATTTGCGTATTATCCTTGAAAATCTGCCTATTTATTACAGATACTCAATATCGAAAGTATCAGAAGATATTCAGGATGTAGTATGGTTTTTAAATCAGTCATACTTTGGTGATGCATCAAAGGTCCACGATTCAGGAAGATATAAAAACATTTTTGTAAAGGAAGAAGCTCCCGATAAAATACATTGGGTTTAGATAAAGGGGATATCATGGCAGAAGCGCAATGGGATTTTGTTATTATTGGTGCAGGAACCGCAGGACTCACCGCTGCTCAATATGGAGCTCGATCTTGTCTAAAAACCCTAGTCATAGAGTCTGAGCTTTGCGGAGGGCAGGCATTAAACATTTTTGCACTCGAAAATTATCCTGGACTATATCCGGCGATAAACGGAAACGATTTCATTGAAACAATGAAAAAACAGGCTTTTGATTTTGGTGCAAAACTAGAAAAAAGAAAACTCATATCAATAGGAAAGAAAGAAAACCTCTTCTATTTAAAATCTGATACTGACACGATCACCTGCCACGCGCTGCTCATTGCAACCGGTGCAACTCATCATCAGTTAGGAGTTCCAGGAGAAAAAGAATTCTATGCACACGGTGTTTCCTACTGTGCAACCTGCGATGGTCCTTTTTTCAGAAAAAAAAGAGTGTTGGTAGTAGGAGGCGGAGATTCGGCTTGTGATGAAGCTAATTACCTGTCGAGTTTAACCTCACAAATAACACTCGTACACCGGCGTGACACACTAAGGGCACAAAAGGCTGTTGCGGAGCGGGTGTTAACAAATCCGAATATCAAGGTTTTATTTAATACTATTCTTAAAGAAATCAAAGGAGATACAAAGGTTACTGGCGTTCTCCTTCAAGATACAGTTACAAAAGAAGAAAAATTTATGGAAACAGATGGTGTATTCATTTTTACCGGCATGGATCCTCAAACTCAGCTCATAAATACTCTTCCAAAGGATGCAACCGGCTATATCATAACAGATGAAAATATGGCGACCTGTATTCCCGGTTTATATTGTGCAGGTGATGTTCGTGCAAAGCCTTTCCGTCAGCTTATAACAGCTGCTTCGGATGGAGCTATTGCGGCGCACTGTGCCGAAAAATATATTAGAGAAGTTCTGAAAGAGGCAAATAAGTAATGCGGAAGCTTGTTCAAAACCGCCTGCTTTTCATCATAGTTTCTCTCTTTTTTTATTCAACAATATCAGCACAGAGTACTCAAAACATAACCTTCTGGTCAAATCTTCCCAATGAGCAGCTTTGTGATGCAATAGTTTCTCAAATGACAAATGAGGAACTTTTTGCACAAATTCTCATGTTCGGCTGGGCCGGCTCAGAACCCTCGCCCCTTCTTTTAGACTGGATAAAACTCCGCGCTTTGGGAAGCGTAAAAGTCTACGGATGGAATACTGATAATATCCTCTCGGTAGCACATGCCGTAACTCAAACGCAAAAACTAGCTCAGGAAAGCCGCTTCAAAATTCCGCTCTATGTTGCAACCGATCAGGAAGGCGGATGGATACGCCATATTAAAGGCAGCACAAGCGACACACCTGGAAATCTTGCAATCGGGGCTTCAGGGTATCCTATAGATGCGTATTTATCCGGCTACTATATTGCAAAAGAACTTCGTGCTTTAGGCATAAACATGAATTTTGCACCAACTGTAGACCTATACACGAATCATGAGTCAGCCGTTATTGGTCCGCGTTCGTTTGGTGAAAGCCCGGAAGAATCTGCCGTTTTTGGCGCAGCATTCTCTGCAGGCAGCATGAAGGCAGGGGTTATTCCGACCGCAAAGCATTTTCCGGGACATGGAGACACAAGCGATGACTCCCACGGCTATCTTCCTCAAATTGAAGTATCAAAAGACATACTCGAAAAAAGAGAATTAATTCCATTTAAATATCTTATAGAAGAAAATATTCCAGCAATAATGTCGGGACATTTAAGTTTTCCCCGTATCACTTCTAAAGGTGAACCTGCGTCGCTCTCAAGTTACTTTCTAACCGATCTTCTTAGAAATGAAATGGGATACAAGGGATTAATCATTACCGATGATATGATGATGAATGGGGCGACCCTTTATGCAGGAGGACTGTCTGTAGCAATCCGAATGGCAATAGAAGCAGGAAACGATATTATTATTTCTTCAACAACGGCGCTGCTCAATGAAGCCCTGTGGAAAAATACCATTTCGCTCATGAAAACAGATATTTCATTTAAGGAGAAGGTTATAAAAGCGGCCCGGCGTGTTATTCTCTCAAAACTTGAATACTTTAAAGGGAATAATCCGGTTCCCCTCTACCCCGATATTTCTACCATTGCTTCACAAGTGCCGGATCCCGAGGGACAGAGCTTCTTTTTAGAACAAGCCTGCCGCTCTATAACGCTTTATAAAAAAGGACAATTTCCTTATATCAATAAAGATCGTATTCTTCTTGCAGGTCAGTATCAAAGTTTTTTTGACTTTGGAAAACGTGCCTACCCGGATGTTGATTCATATAAATTTTCTGCTTCTATGGGACCCAACGAAACAGCCTATACCGAACAGCAGCTTCCAAAGCTAGCTTTAAATTACGACACGGTTATACTGTGTATATCAAATGCACAAGATGTCCGTGCCGCAAAGGCGCTCGCAAAAACAAAGGTACGTCTTATTATTATTTCAATACTGGCGCCAATACATGTATTTGATCTTGAAGCAGATACCATACTTCTTGCCTACAGTTATTCTCCCTATTCATTTGAAGCAGTTTTTGCTGCCCTTAAGGGAGATTTTGAACCTCAAGGAATTCTCCCTCTACAACTAGCGGATACGCATAAGGAATAAGCAATGATGAGCTGCATACCTCTGCATAAAAACGATTTAAATACAGTTGTTTCCTTTTTATCAGTTCAGGAACAAACCTGTACGGCTCTTATGAGTAACCTTATTGATACTGGAAAACCTGCCTTGCCGTCTGCAAAGTTTACCTACTGGGTACTAAAAGAAGAAGATGCAAGTATTCAAGGTGTTCTGATGATTTCTAATACAGGACTTGTATTACATTGTTTTTCCAGCGGTTTTCTACTCCGTGCATCTTCAGAGCCTGAATATGCTTCCCCTTTAAAACAATTGCTTCTATCATTTTCTATTTACTGTATTATGGGTTCACAAAAGGGGACAGAGCTGCTTCAAAAGCTGTACGAGAAAGAAGTACGGTGCAAACGGGAATATGAACTTTATACTTATACAGATACAGAATATAAACAGTTTGAACAGACAATATCTAAAGCACAGATTCAGCGTTGTTCAGAAAAAGATATAGATTTTCTAATGCCTCTTCAACAGGAATATGACAAGGTAGAAGTAATTCCGGATGGAGACAGCCTGAATAAAGAAGCAAGTAAACGCAACCTTTTACGCCTATTAAAAAGCCAGGAAATATACGCAATCGTTCAAAATAATCAGTTTTGTGCTAAGGCCGGGACAAATGCACAAGGACTCAACTGGGTGCAGATTGGCGGAGTATATACTGATATTGCCTCGAGAAACAAGGGCTTTGCGCAAATTTTAGTATCTCATATTGCTCACAGCTATTATATAAGGGGAAAAAACGTTACTCTTTTTGTTCGTAAAAACAATGAGAGTGCCAAACATGCGTATAAAAAAGCAGGATTTACGTTCGATTCTTTTTATACTATTTTATATTATTATCTTTAAGGAATAACTATGAATTTTATTAATTTTGACGATGTGACATTTGCCTATCCTGCGGTAGAAGGAGATCTTGATGCAGACGGAAAACAAATTATTCCCCCTGTTATCTTTGACCATTTTACGGCAGGTCTGCCTTCCTCCTTTGTAAGCATTATAGGACCCAATGCCTGCGGAAAATCTACACTCATGCTGCTTGCGTCCGGAAGATTAAAACCCTTACGGGGAAAAGTAAGCCTGTTTGGAAAAGACCTTACTACTATTCAAGACGAAAATGAAAAAAATCTTTTATCATCGTTTATTTATCAGAATATGGAATTTGAGCAAGATACTAATCTTGACTTCTTACTAAGACAGGTGTATGAATTAGGCGGTCATGCAAAAAAAAATGATTCCTTTTTTCAAGAAATACAGTCAGTATTTGAGCTTGAAAAAATAGGATCACGAAAATTGAACGGTCTTTCAAAGGGCGAAATTCAGCGAACCTTGCTCGCCTTTTCTGTTCTCTATGGATCAAAAAGTATTTTTATGGATGAGCCGATGTTTGCCATGGAGCAAAGACAAAAAGAATCCTGTTTAGATTATTTACGTAATTATTCTCAAAAGAACACAATACCCATCTATCTTTCTATGCATGAATTGGAACTAAGCAGAAAATATGCACAGGATGTTCTGTTAATCTATCCGAATAGAAATATGACATTTGGTTCTCCCGACGAGGTTTTGGTTCCTGAAGATCTTGAAAAAGCCTATGGAATTCCTGTTGCTCTTTTAAAAGACAGCGAAAAACTTACTAGAAAAAACTTTGCAGAATTAGCTGAACAAAGATTAATCGAGTAATAAACCGTCACGTTCTATAAGACACTCACTTCCATCGGGGTAGACCACCTTGATGGTCGGATTTTTTACGAGTCCGTCCAGATGAATAAGCGACTGTGCATCGCCGTCATAGTTTGAACCTATAGCAAAGTGGCAGGTTTTGAACGCCTTCTCGTCTTCGAGCATGTTGCCGGTTATTGCTGCCTCAGGATTTAAACCTATTCCAAGCTCTCCTATATTACGTGCATTTTTCGCATACACTGCTCCGGAGCCGATAGGAAGTTTTCCGTTTTTTTCCATCTGAAGGGCTCTTGTCTCAGCCTGTGTTATCGTATCTAAAAGTTGATCCGCTTCGCTTTCTTCACCGTTTGTAACAGGATTCACGTTTTTTATAGAAACAACAAAACCATCTTTTACACAGACTTCAATAGGATTGTGAATAATAATATCTTTTGAATTGAGGGTTATAGAACCATCATATACAATTTTTCCCTGACAGCCTGTCCCTTTTCCGGTTCCAACCACGGGAGATATAAAGACTTCGCCGGCGGGAATATTACCACCGCTTTCCGGCTTTGTAAAATCACCGTCATCTGACATAGGCTCTCTGTTCATTACAGGAACAATAATAGAAGTACCGGCCGGGGCTGTAATATGAATTTCCTTAGCACCGCGCATTGCCTTCATAAGTTTAGCGCACCTATTCTTTAATTCAGCGTAATCAATATTTACCGTGCGCTCAAACATATCGAGAGTAATGCCGGGAGTCCAGACCGCACGCATAGTTTTTTTACCATCCATAAGATAATGGAAGATATGATCATGTTCACGTCCGTCAGCATCTTTATACGGGTGCACTATTGCGTGTTCATCTTTTCCAAGCTTGTTTGCAGAAATTGAAAAAAATACATCGGGCTCTTTTTTTAAAGCTTCAATAACGTTAGTATCTGCATAGTCGAGCAAGGACTTTTCCGGCTGTACAACAAGTTCTACCTCTGCGCCGTTTTCCTTTGCGCTTTCAAATAAAGCCCGGCTTATACCGGATACGTCTTTTGACGGATTTGTTACAATTAAGACTTTTTCGCCTTTTTTAATTCCGCATACTGTTTTAATAACTACTTCTGCAGATTTTTTTACACTCATAGTATCCCTCATCCACCCTGATTTTTGCTAAAGCAGCGGAATTTTATCATAGGGGTATACTAATGTCAACGATGAAAACAACTGATAAAATAGCCAAGTTTTGTTTATGAAAGACCTGCACAGCTTGCACATTGCCCCGCAAGCATATATACTCAAAAATCGCTATGAATATTGTATTATTTGATAGTGCTGAAATTGAAGAGCCGCTTCCTCTGTATGATGATCGTGCTAATCATATCCTAAAAATCCTTAAAAAAAACGTAGGCGACACCTTCGAAGCAGGAATTATTGGCGCTATGGCCGGTAAAGCCCTAATCATGCAGATAAACGATAAGGGAATTGCCTTTAATTTTACCCCGAATAATGACGGAAAACCCCTTTATCCTGTGTCTGTCATAGTCGGTTTTCCACGCCCCATTCAGCTAAAGCGTCTCTTTAGAGATATGGCCGGCTTAGGCGTGTCGGAAATTCACCTCGTAGGGACAGAGCTCGGAGAAAAATCATATATGGATTCTACCATTGTTGAACGGGGTGCTGCGTATGAGGCTTTAAAAGACGGCTCCATACAGGCAAAAAGCACCTATATACCAGATCTTTTTGTGTACCCGACTTTAAAAAACTGTTTGGAGACACTTCAAAAAGAGGACTCTCACTTTCAGCATAATTCTTCTATAAAAACATCTCTCGACAACGTTCGTTCCAGCAGCTCTCTTAATGCGCTCCTTTCTCATAATTACGGAGCCTTAGATACCATTAGAGATTATATGGCCATGGAACAAATGCATGACGCTCCGCGCATCTATGCGGCAATAGGGAGCGAAAGAGGATGGACAGATAAAGAGCGCGCTCTTTTTGAGCAGTATAATTTTGCACTAACTCTCATGGGCAATAGAGTGCTTCGGACAGAAACCGCGGCAACAACAGCCGTAACCATAATTTTATCACAACTGGGGATGCTATGAACAACGATGATATTAAGACTATGCTTCTTTCAATTAGAGAAAGCTCTATTGAATTTACAGTAACATTAAGCGGCAAAGAAAGCAAAAAAGTAAACGGTCTTTACAAACCGGAAACAAAAGAAATTATTCTTCATAACAAAAACTTCAAAAGCGATAATCAGCTTGTATATACCGCAATTCACGAATATACCCACCATGTTTTAAACGAGGAACTTCTTGAGCGCACAAAGGGCTTAGGAAAAATGACAAGCTGCCGGAGCCATACAACAGAATTCTGGGCACGCTTTCATGAACTTCTTGAAATTGCAGAACACAAGGGCATATATGTTATTGGGCTCGATGAATCACCGGAACTTGCCGAACTTACAAAAGAAATTCAGGAAAAGTACCTGGAACAAAATGCAAAACTCATGATGGAATTTGGAAAGGTTCTTGTAAAAGCACACGAACTGTGTCTCGCAGCAAATATCCGTTATGAAGATTACATAGATCGTGTATTAAAACTTCCAAGAACAGCGGCCAAAACCATCACCAAAATAGGTTCAACAACTATCAGTCCATCGGTTGGTTTTGAAAACATGAAGATGATAGCTTCTATTCCGAACGCACAAAAAAGAGAAGATGCAGAAAAACAGATTCTTTCCGGTAAAAGCCCCGATACTGTTCGTTCTATAATGAAAAAAAAGGCAGAAGAAACAGATATTAAGGCACAGTTGGAAAAGGAGAAAAACCGTATTGAAAAAACCATTAATCAGCTTTCTTCGAGACTTGAACTTATTGAAGAAAGCCTTGCGTCCTTATAAAAAATGCACCATTTTTTTTCTCTTTTTTGTACAGTGTGTACTTATAACACCCATCCTAGCGGCGCAAGTTACTATGCCATCAATGCCGACGGTATCTTCCCCTTCCATAACGTCTCCTTCATCCCCTGTCATCAAAAGAACAGAAACACCTCAAACATCTGAGCAAGGACAGTCAAACAATGCAGCAGACAAGGATGGTGCAAAAAACTCGTCAAAAACTGGAACAGATCTTTCAAAAACAGTCACCGCAAGTTCTTTAATTAACTTAAACTCGCTTATTACTAATGGCACTCTTTCGTCACTGTTGGAAGATGGAGCAAATACAAATAGCACGTCTTCCCTGTTATCTTTAAGTAATCTCATCTCAGGCAAAACTGATATTAATTCTTTACTTAACCAAAATACAGCCGCCCCGCTCTCGGATACTTCAGCTTCCTCCGTTCTATTAAACAAAATAATAAATCAGCTTACTTCATTACAAGAGGAACTTGATAAGATAAAAAAGGAGAATAAGAATTCACCCCTACAAATAAACACTGCTAAAATTCTCCGCTTTTCTGTAAACGGTTACGACATCTTAGCCACGTGTAAAACTGTCTATTTTTCAATTCCTGACAAGGATGGATCTTTTTTATGCACTGCAGATAGAGAGTATTATGCAAATGGTATTATACGAAAAGAAACATTTTATATGCTTTTTTCAAGTGATGGAAAAAACAATTTTAATGTAGCAGCGAGGGTTATGCAGGATTACCTCAATGAATACTCGTTCGTGTATCAGCTTTCACAAAAAAGCGGTGTTAGGGCTCAGAAAACGGGAAATCTAATTACTATCATGATTGATGATCCTGTATGGAAACTCGATCTTCTCATAAACCTTATATAGACCTAGCAATACTAATCAATTCAACAGAGTTTTTCTTTTCTATTACGAAAAAACCGATTCTAATCGTTCTGATGCATTTTCGTATTCATGGAGAATATCTTTTACCTCATTAAAACTTTGTAATAAAGTAGAAGAAAATACTCCGCATTCTCCCGCATTGATCATTCTTACTGCTTCTTCATGTGAAAATGCTTTCTTGTATACACGTTCACTAACAAGAGCATCATACACATCTGCGATTGCCACAATTTGAGCCCAAAAGGGAATTTCATCACCTTTTAAATGATCGGGATAACCGGAGCCATCGTGCCGTTCATGATGGAATCTGCAAATATCATAGCAGTATTTATAAAATTCAGCGTCGTTAATGTAATGCAAACGGGAAAGTATAGAACAGCCTTGTAAGGTATGATTCTTCATGATTTCAAATTCTTCCGGTGTTAGCTTTCCCGGTTTAAGAAGAATGTAATCAGGAGTAGCTATTTTTCCTATATCGTGCATGGCAGATGCATTAATAATCTTTTCTTCTGATTCTGTTGAATCACACTTAAACAAACCCTTTTCTTCTGCCTTTTTAAGAAGAATCCGTGTAAAATTACGTATTCTAAAAATATGTGCGCCAGACTCCAAATCACGGAATTCAACAACGGTACTTAAGGTGTCTATAACGAAATCATTTGTTTTTTTAAGACGTTCAGCCTGTTCTTGTATTTTTA
>CAZLNE010000063.1:0-12428 GCA_964560975.1 uncultured Treponema sp.
TTCCAGGAGATGGAATAGGTCCGGATATTTTACCCGAAGCAGTTCGTGTAATAGATGCAGTTTCAAAACGTTTTGGTCATAAGGTGACATATACAGAACTTATTGCAGGCGGTTTAGCCATTGATCAAACGGGTGAGCCCTTTCCTTGTGAGGTGTTGTTTGAATGCAGAAGAACACAAGGTGTTCTATTTGGTACCTTTGGCGGTCAAAAATGGGATTCACTTCCCATTGCCTTGCGTCCTGAGCGGGCCTTGCTTGAGCTCCGTAAAGGCCTTGGTGTCCATACCTCATTTCGACCAATTTTTTCTTCTTCTTCGCTCTTTGCAGCTAGTCCCATAAAAGACGAAATACTTCAAAAGGGTTTTAATTTCCTCATTATGAATGAGCTTAATAGTGGTATTTATAACGGTGAAAAAGGATCAAGTGAAGACGGATCATGTGCATGGGATACTGAAATGTATACTGATGAGCAGATTTCCAGAGTATTACGTATAGCCTTTGAGTCAGCCCGTTCAAGACAAAAATCTCTGTGCCTTGTTGATAAGGCTGATATGCTTGAATCCAGCCGTCTTTGGCGGGAGGTTGCTAATTCAATATCCTACGATTATACCGATGTAAAATTGGAATATATGCATATAAATATGGCCTGCAGACGGCTTTTAAAAACCCCGGATTATTTTGATGTTATTGTTACAAACACGCTCTTTGGCGATATTCTCACCGATATTGCAGGAGAAATATGCGGTTCTATATGTATGATTCCATCTGCTGCAATAGGGGAGAGCGGTCGTCCAGGACTTTATGGCCCTCTGCATGGTCCTGCTCCTGCCCTAGCAGGTAAAGATATGGCTAATCCAATAGCAGTCATTCTTTCTGCCGCTCTTTTATTGCGGCATTCATTATCATTGGACGAAGAAGCCTTGCTCATAGAACGGGCAGTTGAAAATGTCTTACTCAAAGGATGCAGAACACACGATATCTGCAGTCTTACGTATGATGATATTGGAGTAGTCAGGTATGGAACAAAGCGAATGTGTGATGCAATTTTGGAAGAAATACAAAATCTGTAAGGGGCTTGCCTTCTTTAACTAATTATTATTTTTTGATATAGTACAAATACAGGGGTAAACAATGATAAAAAGAAACAAATCATTTACTAACTTAGCTTCAGGTTATTTATTTCCAGAAATTGCAAAGCGAAGACGATCCTATGCTGCAGCACATCCGGAAGCTTCATTAATAAGCTTAGGAATTGGAAATACAACAGAACCGCTTACACCTCACATAGTTGAATCAATGAAAAAATATGTAGAAGATCTCGGAACCGCTAAGGGATATTCCGGTTACGGCGATGATTCTGCAGGTATACAGAAATTACGTGAAAGAATTGCAAGTGTTTTATATAAAGGACTCGTCAAAGCAGATGAAGTATTTATTTCTGACGGTGCAAAATGCGATGTTGGAAGACTTCAGCAGATGTTCGGTCCAGATGTTCATGTAGCAGTACAAGATCCAGCCTATCCAGTATACGTAGACGGCTCAGTAATGGTAGGAGCTGCAGGGCATTCCCCCTCAGATGATAAAGGCTATGCTGATATTACGTATATGGCCTGCGTACCTGAAAATAACTTTTTCCCGGATCTTTCTAAGGTACAGAAAAACAGCCTCATTTATTTTTGTTCCCCAAACAATCCTACAGGAGCAGTTGCAACAAGAGAAGAGTTAACAAAACTTGTACAATTCGCAAATGCAAATGAATGTATAATTCTTTTTGATGCCGCATATTTCGCCTTTATTAGAGATTCTCTTCTTCCACTAAGTATCTTTGAAATTGAAGGCGCCCGAACCTGCGCTATTGAAATTAACTCTTTTTCAAAACCCATCGGGTTTACAGGAGTACGTCTCGGCTGGACCGTAATTCCACAGGAGCTTGTTTTTGAAGACGGCACCAAGGTGCGTGATGTATGGAGCCGCTTAACAAATACCTTTTTTAACGGGGCCTCAAATATTGCACAGCAGGGAGGACTTGCTTCTTTGGATCCAGAAGGACTCAAAGAAATGAGAGAAATAACCGACTACTATCTTGAAAATGCCCGGCTCATAAAAGAAGGCTTAGAAAGTTCTAATTTTAAAGCAATGAAAGTGGAAGTATACGGACAAGGCAATGCACCCTATCTTTGGGTAAAATTTCCTGGTAAAAAAAGCTGGGATGTGTTTGATGCAATTCTTGATCAATGCCATGTTGTAACCACGCCTGGTTCAGGGTTTGGTCCTGCAGGCGAAAGCTTTATTCGATTTAGTTCCTTTGGACACCGCAGCGCTATTATCGAAGCAGTAAAAAGGCTTTCTACATTAGTTTTATAATTTAATTTGCGTTAAAACGGGCCCCAATGCTTACACAGAAAGGCATCTTTTGATTAAGAGCACTTAATGAAAATACATTGGCGCCTGCTTTAATGAAATAAGATCCAAATTTTTCTGTAGTTAATTCAAGGCTCGCACCCGCATCAATCGTTAAGTCGAGATACTTACTATCTGCCTCATCGAATAGAAGCTTTACAGTAGAATTTAGGCCGACAGTTACGGGTGAATTCTCATCATACGCTAAAATAGCTATTTGGCCGCCATGGGAATATTTTCTTAAATCTTGTATCAATACCTGTCTGTATTCATAGGCCGAGGTTATATATGAATTCTTAAACTGAGTACGCCAGAAAAGGGAAGCTTCCTGAGCATAGTCTTTGAATATATTTTCCGGTGTAAAAGTGATAAAGTAAGAGCCGCCTATAAGTACAGCCTTTCCTAGTTTTAGTTTCATATCAGCCATTACACCTGGGGTTATCACCTGATTGTAAATATCATAAAGAATACCGCCGCCTGCTTCAAAAAAGCCTCGTTCTATATTACCGGTACAATATGCGGTATATTGGCCTGCATTTTTATACAAAAGATTTGCGTTTATAAAAGTAAAATTGGTCAATTGCTCTTGTAAGGTAAAAGAAAAGCCGATGTTTCCGTTATCTTTTGAAGTATCATAGGTGTCGTAATGAGTCTCAGCAGAAAATTCTAATGCTGATATAAGAGAAATTGTTGAAAAGAGGATTATTAGACAAAAGAACTGTTTCCAGTTCCTCATAACTGCACCTTATAGCCTAAAGAGAATTTGGTGTTTTGCACAAATGTATTAAAATCCTTGATGCCCAAAACATTACACATTACTGCGGCATCTAATTTACCACCCCCGATATTTATGGTTCCAAAGGGAGCAATTTGTAAATTTAGCATATTTGCTGTTATTTGCATGGTTGTTTCAGGAACCGAGAGTGTTACATGTGCTCCTATTTGTGATGGTTTACCAAAAATTTGAGTGTTTAATGAAAACATTGAAATATTTACACCAAGAGGATTGGATATATAAAAGAGCCGTTCAGAAACCTCTGCTGGTATATTGTAAAGAGTAAAAGCAAATCCTATAGTTTTAGCCATAAAACGCGGCTCAATGAGCATGTAAATATCTTTGAAGGCAAGAACCTTTTCATTATTTTCTTCATTAGGTTTAAAAACAAGTTTAATCAAACCTGCTTGAAAGAGAAGAGAAGAAGTATAACTGCTGCCGAACAGCATAGACACGCCAGTATGAAGATCAGCTCTTCGAATGAGCACAATGACCTTTTCATTATTTGCATCAGTTTTTTCAAAAGGCAGTGTGAAGCCGGCTGCAAAATCTATAACAACTGACGGCCACGCGCCTGCAAACCTGAGATCTATATTGAGGCTGTCATTATCAATTACAGCGGGATCAACTTCTGAACCGGTAAGACTTGTTTTATTATAATACACATACATACCCGATGCCATGTTATATGGGAGTCTTAAAACATAAGATCCGCCAATACCGGACATGGGATAAATCTTTGTGCCGGATATGCCTCTTTGTGTTTCTGTAATTTTTGAACCAAAGGCCGGAATGCCAAAATGACGCCGTAGAAAAAGATCAGAACCTATGGGATCTGTTTCTCCTATAAACGCAGAAAGATAATGAGACATAGTTCCTAAATAACCCGTATATGTTATTGAAACTTCATCAAGACTGAAGTAGGCAGGTGTATTTTTAAGAATGTTATTTCCAAGGATGTTTTCAGTATACACTGATACATCTGCCCGTAAAATTAAGTTTTGAGTAATGTCAAACTGCCCTGCAAAAAAAGCGTCGGTATATAATTCCGGCAAAAAGGTATTTGGAACCGGCTGAAAAGTTAGTCCTGCTCCTGCCATACCGCTGAAAAAAGGAACAGCTGATACGTTTACAAGCACAACCGTCAAAAAAAGCGTTACAAAAAAGTGTTTTTTGGCAATTGTCTTATTTTTTTTGTGGTTGTTTTTCACAAGGCTCTCCAAAAATAGTTCTCCTCGTCAAAGTATCGGTATGTTTTAACTATTTCTTAACAAGAATAACACATTATTGATAAAAAAACAAAGCCTCAAAAAGAAAAGATAAAAAATAACTATATTTCAATCTTTTAAGCTTGACTTATATCTTTTAACGGATAAAATATCATACTATGAGTGATTATCTTGATTTGAATAATGAAGAGTTGTTAAAAGACTTCTTTAGTGAGGCAGAACAACAGGTAGAAACCTTAGAAAGTAATATCCTCGTCATAGAAAATGATCCGGCAAATACGGAAGCTATTGATGAGATATTTCGTGCAGCTCATACCTTAAAAGGCGGTTCGGCTACCGTAGAAATGCATGAGTTATCAGGATTCACCCATATTTTAGAAGATCTTTTAGATGAGCTGCGTTCAGGCGCTATAGCAGTCACAGAGGATGTCGTTGATGTACTTTTAACATCCATAGATACTATCAAAGAGATGCTTGTATGCCGTTCAAACGGTTCTGTCTATTCTGATGATGTTGAGTCTTTGAAAAATTCGCTCAAATCATTTTTACCCTCAAAAGAGGCAAAAAAAGCGGCCAAAAAAGCTTCACAAACAGCAAAAAAAGAGCCTCCTGTTATGAAGGTTGAGGTCAAGAATACCTCTGTTCCTAACATTGAAGATCCTTCGGATGCTCTAAGTGAATATGATATTCTAGAGTTAAAAGAATCATGTCAGGAAGGCCAAACCTTATACGGGGTTACCGTAATTTTTAATGAAGCCAATCCCATGAATTCTGTAGGCGGTATTCAAGTGTTTGCCGCTTTAAAAGAAAAAGCAAGCGTACTAAAAACAATTCCGGATTTTGATGTTTTATATGAAGATGAATTCCAGCCGAAGGTTATATATTTCGTTTCCTCGTCGCTTACACCCTCGGAATTAGAAGAGGCGGCATTTCTAGATGATGTTACAGAGTGTACAGATGCTCAGGTTATAGTATTAAGTAATCAGGCAGAATCTTCTGACGTTAAAGCAGTATCTAAAGAAACAGAACCTTCAAAGCCTGCATTATCAGTAGAAAAGACTATAGAGAAGCCCTTAATAACAAAGGCTGCTGGTGAACAAGTGAATGAGGAAGGTGAGGCTGCCGCTTTCGAAGCAGCAGATTCAGAATTGATTAATAAAGAAATTACAAATTCACGCCACGAAAAGAAAGCCGTTCAAACTCATTCTGCAAATTCAGGAAGCGTACTTAGGGTTGACTCAAAAAGAATCGATTATTTATTAAACCTTGTAAGTGAAACTGTTATAACAAAGGCTTCTTTTAATCAGATAACTATGCAGATGTCCGACTTGCAGTCTGAGCTGGTTACAACAGAATCAAAATACAGGGATAAAATTAGAACTTTATTTGAAAAACTGCCCGAGTTTATAGAGTCAGTGCAGAACGGAACTAACATAAAGGATATTAAAACCCAAATTAATACAGAATTTGGAGATGTTTTTTCTGTATTCGATTCATTCGATTCAGCTTTTAAAACAACAACTGCAAAATTCCGTTCTTCAACACAAAACCTTGGGCGCATAGCGGGAGAACTGCAGGAAGGCGTCATGAAAATACGCATGGTTCCTATCAGCCAGATTTTTTCGCGATTTCCGCGGGTTGTTCGTGATCTTTCAAGAGACTTAGATAAAAAAATAAATTTGGTTATTGAAGGTGAAGATACAGAACTCGACAAATCTGTTATTGAAGATCTTCTTGATCCAATTATGCATTGCGTCAGAAATTCAATAGATCATGGTATAGAAAGTCCTTCTGAGCGGCTTCAAAAAGGTAAGAATGATGAAGGTACTGTACTTCTAAAGGCCAGCAATGAAGGAAACATGATTGTCATAGATATTATGGATGATGGTGCTGGTATAGATGTTAAAAAGGTACGTCAAAAGGCAATAGACAAGGGTCTTATACACCCGAATAAAATTGTATCAGATCAAGAGGCCTTCCAGCTTATATTTGAACCTGGATTCTCAACCGCCAGCAAGATAACAAATGTTTCCGGCCGCGGAGTGGGGCTTGATGTAGTTAGAACACAGATTGAAAAACTAAACGGAACAGTTATTGTTACATCGCACCCGGAAACAGGTTCCAAATTCAGCATCCGTCTGCCGTTAACTCTTGCTATTATTCAAGGGCTCCTGGTAAGAGTAGGAAGTGAGGTATATTCAATTCCTATCGCCTCGGTTGTTGAAAGTCATAGAGTTCATATGAGTGAAATTAACACTATAGATAATTATGAAGTTTTTAATGTGCGCAACGAGGTAATAAGCGTTCTACGATTAAGCAGGCTCTTCGGCATTAAAAATGCGGACGATTCAGAATATAGTTTTATCGTAATTGTTGGAACTGCAGATAAAAAAATCGGTGTTATGGTTGATGCCCTTATAGGTGAAGAAGATGTTGTTATTAAGCCTCTTCGAGATCAGTTTACAAATTCTCCTGGTATTGCAGGTGCATCTATTCTTGGAGATGGCTCAGTATCTTTAATTATAGACGTTACACAGTTGCTTGAATTGGGTGTTAAACAGGAATTATTTGCACGTCAGGAACGGGAAGTATCTCTTTCGTAAGGGGTTTTTATGAACAAGACAGCAGAACAAATCACATCCGTAGATACAATAGATGAAGTTCAAGATGAAAGAAAAGAACGGATGGCAACAATAGATTATAAGATGGTTACCTTTTCTTTAGCAGGGAAAGATTATGCAATAGATATTATGAAGGTTAAAGAAATTGCTAAGGCTGGACGCTTTACCTTTGTTCCAAACACTACAAGTTTTGTTCTTGGGGTTTACAATTTACGTGGTGATATAATACCAATCATAGACCTTCGTCTCTTTTTTAACATTCCTGTTGAAGAAAGAAAGGGTAATGAACTTGAAAATATGATTATTGTTTCTGTCGATGAACAAACCTTTGGAGTTGTTGTTGATGAAATTGATAAGGTAGTGGGAATTCAGCGCTCATCTATACAGCCTCCCCACCCTCTATTTGGCGATATCAATATTAAATATATCTACGGCGTGGTTGAAAGCAATAACCGGTTGTATATTTTATTAGATATTGATAGAATTTTCGGCTTAAAACCAGCTGCAGAAGCAGAAAGAAAAGAAAAGGAAGGCATAGAAGCAGCAGGTTCAAATAATGTAGAAGAACATATAAATGATAAAAAACAGGCTCCGGTTCCTGAGGCAAAAAAAAGTTCAGACCTTGATTATACTTTTATTATTGAAGGTCTGGAGCGCTTGAAAAAGTTTTATGTCACAGATATAAATGAGGCTTGGGTAAAATCGAGGTATACTAACTGGGTTAAGGAAAGAGGAATAGCAAATTCACAGCTTATGAACGAGGATGATGCAAACCTTTTTTTGACTTCTTTTTACTCTCAGCATACTGCATCTTTCTGGTCAAAGACCTATGCCGAGTCTATTTTTAAGGCTCTTCCTGAAAATAATGCAAAGCAAATAACTGTGTGGAATCCAGGCTGCGGTAAGGGTTATGAATCTTTTTCTCTTGCCTGTTTACTAAAAAAACGATATCCGGAATCTAGAATTAGGATATATGCTCACGATATTGATTTATTAAGCGTATCAAATGCACAATTGCTTACAGTTCCTTCTCCTTCTGATCAGGACTGGTATGCACCCTATTTGACCAGTACCGTAAGCGGAGAAAAGACGTTTGCTGCAGAGATAAAAGAGATGATATTTTTTGAGTATCATGATTGTGCAAATACCAGTGCAATGCCGAATGTAGATATCATATTCTGCAGAGATGTCTTATCTTTTATGTCTCAAGAAAAGCAGAATTCTGTTTTCGATGATTTTGAAGAGAAACTTAAGGGAAACGGTATAATGATTTTAGGTGCTAATGAGGTGCTCACAAATCATGTAAACTGGTCTGAGAAAGAATACGGCTCAGTAACCGTGTACACAAAGCAATAAACAAGGAGCTGAATATGAGAGTCGAGTATATTAATCCTTTCGTAGAAACCGCTTATAACATACTTGTAGAAGTATTGGGCGGTGAGGTTCGTAGAGGGGACTTGTACCTAAAATCTACATCAATGCCTGTGATGGGGGTTGCAGCCTTGGTTGGTCTTGCAGGCGATGTAGAAGGAAGGGTTCTTTTCGACATGTCTTTAGATACAGCAATGAAAATCGCGTCTCGAATGAACATGGAAGAGTTAAAATCCTTTGATGATCTTGCAAAAGCAACAATTACAGAGCTCGCAAATCTCATAACTGCACAAGCCGTAACCAAGTTACACGAACTAGGTTTTAAATTTGACCTGACTCCTCCGGCCCTCTTTACTGGAGAAAAAATGGAGATATCAGATCACGAAGTTGAAGCCTTAATCGTTCCAATGATTACGGAACAGGGAAAAATAGAAGTAAATGTCGCAATACGTGAACGGATGTAAAATTAAAGGAGTGGTAGAACTATGAAGACAAAGCAAGATTTTCCTTCAATTAATGAGCGTCCACCTGATGGTTTAAAAGAAGATGGATCAAAATTTCGTGTGCTCATTGTTGATGATTCTATGTTCGTCGCAAAACAAATAGGTCAAATACTGACTAGTGAAGGATATGAGGTTATTGCTACAGCCGCAGATGGTAAGGAAGGGGTTGATAAATACAAAGATATTTATCCTAATATAGATATTGTTACCATGGATATAACCATGCCGCGTATGGATGGTATTACTGCACTGGAACAGATTATGGCTTTTGATAAAAATGCAAAAGTTGTTATGATTAGTGCATTAGGAAAAGAGGAACTTGTTAAAAAATCTCTTCTCCTTGGAGCAAAGAATTACATAGTTAAACCCTTGGATCGTAAAAAGGTTCTTGAGCGTATAAATTCTGCACTGAAATAAGAAAGGTGATGGCTGTCCAAAAGACAGCCTTTTTTTATATATATGTATACTTCCCTTTTTCTTTTCTAATCAGATGTTTTGGGTTTCGGGGATTATCTTCTATACAAGATCGAATAGAGTGAATATATGAGTATATTGTCTTTTTATGCTGTTCAGTAAACGATCCAAATAGATACTCAGACATATCTTTGAATGTTAAAAGTTTCCCTTCATTATTGAAAAAAAAGTTTAGAAGGTCTTTATGATGCTCGCTTAGTTTTGAGGTAAGAACTGAAGGTACCGAAGGTTTTTCGTCTGCTGATCCGCCCATAAGAGCGGTAAAGTTTTTTGTTGTACAGATGATCGGCTCAAATTGTATAGGTTTTTTTATGCTGTAAAGTTCAATATTTGTTTCTGACACAGTTTGAGAATTAAAGTAATAGCAACTCTGGGTAAAATTACACTGCTGTAAATGATCATACACACTGTTATTCCATATTGACGGCAGACTGCAATCTAGCAGCATTCCGTCAAAATCACTTTTCACAACTGCGTTGTGTAATGATACAATATCATTTACTACAACAAATTGTGTCATGGGAGAAAATTTTAGCAGCTTAACAAAAACTCCATCTTCCTTTGCTAATACAATTAGTTTCATTCTTAATACCTCCTTTTTTATATTGACCATAATCAATATTTATTGTAGTATAACCAACATTGTTAATCGGGCGATTAGCTCAGTTGGTTAGAGTACAAGCATGACACGCTTGGGGTCACTGGTTCGATTCCAGTATCGCCCAAAATGAAGGCTATTTAATTTGTTGTAATACAATGAATTAAATAGCCTTTTTTATTGCGCTGTGAACAAATGGGGTCGCATTAAGTCAACTGTCAACAGTTGTGACAACAATTGGAATTTATTTATGCGGTACAGAGACCCTTTTACCTTGTATCAACGCACTATGCAAAATGGAAAGAAAATTTGGTATTATACGGTGTACGATGAGTATGGCAGGCGGAAATACTATAGTACCGGCCATATGCAAAAGACTAAGGCTAAAGAATTCTGCTTCACAAAACTCAGGACAGATTCGCTAATGCAGAGAAATAGGACAAAATTTGCGCAGTACGTTGAAGACTTCTTTGAATACGAGAAAAGTCCATATATTCAGTATCGGTTAATGAGAGGTTTTACTTTCTCAAAATCGCATTCAGAGAACTTAGCGCGATCATTGAAGGATATCTTGGTTCCGGAGTTTGGAAAGTATAATTTGAAAGATATAAGTCCAAAGTGTATTGAAAACTGGTTATTCAGTCTGTCTAAGAAGAACTATAGTAATCGTACTATTAACAGTTTTTTTTATATCCTAAAAGTAATACTGTCCGAGGCAAAACGTCTAGGCGACATAGAAAAAAATCCAACAGAGGCAGTAAAGCCTCTGGCGAACAATTACAGAGCAAAAGGAGTGTTAGTAAAAGAGGAAGTATCAGCATTATTTGATAATGATGCGCTTAACACAAAATGGGAAGGAAATGAACTGCAATATATCTTGGTAAAAATTCTCAGTAAGACGGGAATGCGGGTAGGGGAAGCACAAGCACTTCAAAAAGAAGATGTAAAGGAAACTCATATTACCGTAAGACATTCATGGGACAGAAAATACGGGATAAAGGGTACTAAAACAGGAAAAGTTCGAACGGTTCCAATTGATGAAGAAACCTACAAGGCTCTATATGATTTTAGTATGAAGCAAAAAGAGGGATCCTATATATTCAGCTTTGACGGCGGTAAACAGCCGGTTGATCATAAGTGTATTCAAAAATGGTATTACAGAGCTTTGAAAAATATTGGAATTACAGATGAAATTAGACGTGAGAGAAATCTCACGCTTCATTCATGGCGGTACTATGTTAATTCACAATTACGCTTAAAAGGTATTCCAGATAGTGTTGTACAATCGATTACAGGGCATTCTACGCAATCTATGACTGAGCATTATACCCAGTATTCTACAGAAGATTTGTGCAATATTTTTATGCGGGAAGAAGAAGGTGAATAAAAATGCTTGACGGGATAAATAATGAGGGTATAATAGTAAGTGGAGTTGTTTATTGGAAGTCTTAGATACGAGCATCCTACCTGTTATTTACCCACTCATACATGCTTTCTATTAATCCACGACAGAAAAGTAATAACTCAAATTTTACGCTTATCTGGATCTCTATAATAAGTGTTCGATGGACGCTTCGCGCTGAAGAGGAAGAAATGAAAAAAAATGTTATTAAGCTGGGAATGCCAACATTGGCAGAATATAATACATTAGAAGAAAACATAAATTTACAAAAATCATTAAATTTAGACTTCATTGAAATAAATATGTGTTTTCCTCAATTTTCTTCTTCAGAATTAAAGCGAATTGATTTGAAATCCATAAGCAAAAAACGAAATATCGATTTTACAATTCATTTACCTGAAGAAATAGATTTAGGTATGTTTAATGAAGAATTACGAGAAGGTTCAATTAATTTAATTAAAAACATACTTACTCAATATGATAGAGAAACAATTCGTATTATAAATATGCATATTAATGAAGGAACATATATAACTCTTCCTGATAGGAAAATGTATGTATATCAAGAATATAACGAAAAATACATTACAAATTTTATTAACTCACTAGAACAAATAGTGAGATTATTAGAAGAAAAAGGAATATTATTGTGTTTTGAGAATACTGGAAATTTTGGTAGAAATAAAATACAAAGTATGGTAAAAACAATCTTACAATATCAAAATATAGGATTAACATGGGATTTTGGGCATGATGCGTCAAGCGGTTATAATGAAAGTAATTTTATGATTTCAATAAAGGATTGTATAAAGCATACTCATTTACATGATTTCAATAATCGAGATCATCAAGAACTTTATACAGGATCAATTGATATAAGAGAAAAAATTGATTTCATTAAAAAACATTCGCTTGATACGGTTATTGAAACTAAGAATTCAAAAACATTAATAAACTCAGTTAACAGACTTAGGATAGAAGAAAATATATAAGAAGCATCGAACAACTGCTTCAACCTGATATTGCTATGTCATACTTTTTGCAATTCTCACTAC
>CAZLNE010000064.1:0-12381 GCA_964560975.1 uncultured Treponema sp.
TGAAAAAACTTAACTTACAAAAAGGTTTTTTGATATTTTAAAGCGTCGCAAGGATAGGTGGGGTTTAAGGGGAGGAAAACCTACGCGTCGCAAAAGTTGGTTTTCCTCCCCTTATCTTACCGGCGAAGAGACTTGACCGTCCAGTCGCTCGCGTCCTGCTCACTCCCTACCGGTACGCCTCCGGGACCTGCCGCGTGCATCCATGCACGCTATTCCTCGCACCTGCTCGGCGGCCCCTGCGGAGTTCAAGTCTCCCCGCTGATTTAAACAAAAAAAACCAATTCTAAATTTAGAATTGGTCCTATAAAGATTTCTACCGGCGAAGAGACTTGAACTCTTACACCCTCGCGAGCAATAGATTTTGAGTCTATCGTGTCTACCATTCCACCACGCCGGCGTTATAAAAGGCAATGTATCATAAAGAGTAAAAAAAGTAAAGGGATGTAGTTTTACATCCCTTTATATGTGGCTGCTGTTTAGAAAAGGCGGCGGCATTCCATATAGAAGCGTTTTTCGCTTGCTTCACCCATTGAAAAACTCTTTCTAGGAAGGGGCCCAGAGCCGCCTATGGTTGCGAAAAAGCTGTCTTTTGCAATTGGCGGAAGCAGGATGCTTACAGCTCCGTTTTTCCCGCCCAGACGAAATACTTCTTCACTGCCGTGGATGTAGTCTATTTCTGTTTTATCTGTTTTGTGATTGTTGAGAAAAGTGTCCAGTGCTGGTTGAAGGCGGCTTACAGCCAGCTCTGCTATCGGGGTTTCGAGGCAGGTGTATATAATTTTGCCGTTTTCTTCATAGGTAAAACCAAAGAAATTTTTTGAGTGTTCAATTCTTTTTTCAAGCTCTTCTGCATTTGTACAATCTATTATTTTTCCGCCGAGTTCTTTTGTACAATAGGCGAGTAGTTCTTTTGCATCTACACCGAACAATACGCGGTGTATTGGTTCAAAAGTTAAACCTTCATCGTAAATATTTACAATCTCTATGAGAGCATAACGGGCGCTGTGATCGGTTACACCATGTTCCTTTTTGTATTCATCCCATACTGCCTTTGCAGTTGCAAGGGAGTGATTTCCGTCTCCCACAGCGAACATAAAAATTGAACCGTCTTTCTCAGTATTTTGTTCAGCAATGCTGCAGAGGGCTTTATCAATGAGTTCCAGGGTTTTCTTTGAATCTGCCTTCCATCCTGTTAAATGACCGGCATTCATCATTAATTCTGTGTCATATAAAGGCTCTTGCTTATCAGCGTGAATCTGCTTCCCAAGCGCTTCAATGAGGTTTTTATTCGGATCATTTACAAGAAGCATAATGTGAGGTGTTTCAAGAGGTGCGCCTCTTCTAATTTCCATTCTAGGAGGAATACGATCAATAATAGTCGCTTCTGTTGCCCTGATCTTCGCCCTAGTAAATGGTTTCCAGTCATAGGTTTCAAGATCTACTGCAGTTACTAAGCCTTTTCGGGTTCTTCCATATTCAGTCTTTCTTTCGATGTATAGCATGCTTTCGACCGGTTCTGCAAAAACTCCGTTAGTTAAATATTCATTCATTTCCCTGCGGATATTCTTAATTCTCTCAGCTTTATCTGCATCGTTTAAATACACTTCGGGCAGTGTTATATGCACGGTCGATGGTTTATTTTTTGCAAGTGCTTCAACCTTTTCCCAGTATGCACGGTCTTGAGTATATTGATCGCAGGCTATAACCGGCCATGTGTCAATCTGTTTTTTATCTTTTGGTAATAATATTTGTGGAACCTTAAGTCCAAATCTTGTAAATGTGTTCATGTCTTAAGTATATCGAAAGGGCTTTAAATATGCTATACTTTTGTAACCATGATGAACAACAGTTTGAATTTATCAATAAGGCAGCAGCAGACTTTAAAGATGTCTCCTCAGATGATTCAATCTATCTCTCTCATGTCATTATCTGCTCATGAGCTGATAGATAGAATTTACGAAGAGGTTGAACGTAATCCTGCACTTGAAATTGTAAAGGAAGCTTCTCTTCAAAAGCCTGTAAATGTTAAAAAAATTTCATCAACTTCCTCTGCTTCTGACAGCGATGCGTATCAGGCATTTTTAGAAAGTATACCATCCAGGTCTGTATCGCTTAAGGATTATCTTCTATCTCAATTACATGTGCAGAATCTGTCTCAGCATGAAATTGATATAGGTGAAAAAATAATTAATAATCTCGATGAATACGGGTACCATTGTGTCCCTTTAAAAGAGCTTTTCCCGTCAATCCCAGAAGATGCGTTTCAAAAAGTTCTTGTTCGTATTCAGCATTTTGATCCAGCGGGTATTGCCTGCTCCGGTCTACAAGAAAGCCTTCTGCTTCAAGCTCTCTCCAAGACAGACTCGCCGCTGCTTGCGGTTCAAATTCTGTCTCTTTCTCAAGATACTTTTGAAGATATTTTTTCAAAACCGCGCCCTTCGCTTATGTTAAAAAAGCTGCAGGAAACAAAACTGCCTGAGTTTACATCAACTTCTCAGGAGGACCTTGAAGAAGCTCTCACTTTTATTAAATCATTAGACCCGTTTCCAGCACATCAGTTTTCTTCATCATCTTCTTCTAATTACATTATTCCAGATATCCGTATCCGCAAGGCAACAGACGAAGAAAAAGAGGAAACAGGACAGGAATTTGTTATTGAGCTTCTCAATAGTGTTTTTCCGGAGGTTGCAGTATCTTCTGAGTTCGAAAAGATGGCCCAGGCAAAAAAAGATAAGAATAGTACTTCATTTACTGCAGATAAAGAAGTAAAGAAATTTGCAGCAGAAGCGGTTAAGGATGCACAATGGTTTTTAAGAAGCATTCATCAGCGCAATGTAACATTATTGAAAACCGTTCAGTCTATTCTCCGCTCGCAAAAAGCTTTTTTTAATAAAGGAAGCCGTTATTTATCACCGCTTCGTATGAAGGATGTTGCAGATGAAATTGGTGTCCATGAAGCAACTGTATCCCGTATAGCATCAAGTAAATATCTGCAGTGTGAATGGGGCATTTTCGAAATACGATATTTTTTCACAACTGCTGTTGCCTCAACTTCCGCGTCTGATGGCAGCAGTGAAATAAAAGATCATTCAAAAGAAAGTGTAAAGGAAGAACTCAGGCTCCTTATAGAAAAAGAAGGCTCTTTATCGGATCAAAAGCTTTCAGACCTGTTGGCTCAAAAAGGCATTAAAATTGCCCGGCGAACAGTGGCAAAGTATAGGACAGAATTACATATTACATCTTCATTTGACCGTAAATAATACGCTCTGTTTTCCTTTGCCTTTTAGCATTTTCGGTGATATACTTTAAATAGCTCACATTCGAGACTGTTATTACAACTTTAGGAGGATCATATGAATATATCAACGAGTGCGGTAGGTTTTGTTCTTGATGAGGATCAGCAGGCTTTAGTAAATAAAAAGCTTGAAAGAATAAAATATGCTGATGACCTTATTGTAGACTTGATGGTTAAAATTAAGGAAGATAAAAAGTATTTCTTTGAAGCAACTATAAATTTCCGCTGGGGTGCAGTTGCACACGTCTCTGCGGACGATTATGATTTTTCAGCCTGTCTTAATAAAATGATGGATGTGCTGGATTTAAAGATTAAGAAAGAAAAGGATAAGATTCAGCAAAAAAGTTAATGAAGGTGCGTGCAGATAAGAGCATGAAAGTTCTTACTTGCAAAATCTTTGTGTTGCGTGTATAGTCTCTGGTATGGCAGAAAAAGATTTCACTGTTTTAGATCTTTTAGATTTAGACCTTAAAGGGCATAATTCCTTAAACTTGCACTGCTTGTCAGGCAGGAGAGGGCTTGTTCGAGAAATCACCATACCGGATCTTAACCGCCCCGGCTTAGCGTTATCTGGTTTTTATGATTCATTTGCATATCAGCGGGTACAATTGTTCGGGCTTGGGGAAGTTGCTTATTTACAAAAGCTTTTCAATGAAAACAATGATTCATCAATAAAGCAGTTATTTTCATATCAAATACCCTGTTGTATCTTTACCCATCACCTGCAGCCCACAGATCAGTTCACAAAAATTGCAGATGAATCGGGTTGTCCCGTTTTACAGACAGATCTGGAGTCTACTGAATTTTCAAGCCGATTATTGCGCGTTTTTTCCAATATATTTGCACCAAAGCAAACCCTGCACGGAGTTTTAGTTGAAGTGTACGGAGTAGGCATCATTCTTCTAGGAGATTCCGGCGTTGGTAAAAGCGAAACGGCCCTTGAGCTTATAGAACGCGGTCATCGTCTCGTTGCAGATGATATTGTAGAAATACGATGTGTAAACGGTAACACAATATTAGGTCAGGGTGCAAACAAGATTATAAGCCATCACATGGAAATTAGAGGTCTTGGAATTATTAATATTGCTCAGTTGTATGGTGTAGGTGCTATTCGCGAGCAAAAAGAAGTTCAGCTTGTTGTAAAGCTCGAAGAATGGGATGCAAATAAGGTTTATGACCGATTAGGAACAAAGCAGAGCACGGTAGAATTCTTAGGTGTAAAGATTCCGGCCTTGGAAATTCCTGTTCGTCCCGGTAGAAATGTACCGATTATCATTGAAACAGCGGCGATGAATGAAAGATTAAAATCGATGGGCTATCATTCTGCTAGAGATTTTAATCAAAATGTTTTAAAATGGATAGAAAGCGGTGAAGCACAAGCTGCCTATTACGGCAGTGATGATATATATTAATTTTTTGGAGATTTACGGTGGCAGAAAAAATTCTAACTGTCCGAAACAGAGCGGGAATTCATGCGCGCCCTGCGGCACTCATTGCACAAACTGCAAATAAATTTGCATCAGAGGTTTTAATTCAAAAGGGTGATACGACAATTAATGCAAAGTCAATTATGGGTGTCATAACGATGGCCGCAGGATACAATACAACTTTGGTTGTTAAAGCTGCCGGAAGTGACGAAGAAGCTGCGGTAAATGCTATTTATTCGCTTTTTGAAAACAAATTTGAAGAGGATTAATACTGTAGAATGAAAGAGCTGACAGAACGACAGGAACAAGTTTTAAATTTTATTCGCTCCTACATGGAAGAAAACTCGTGTCCTCCCACCGTTCGTGAAGCAGCTGAATTTTTTTCTATTTCACTTAAGGCAGTGCAGGATCATTTTTTAGCGCTTAGAAAAAAAGGTTATCTTTCCCGAGTCGAAAAGCGTTCTAGGTCTTTAAAAGTTCTCATTGATGAAGATTCTGAAGACAAAAAAATTGTCTATAGTACCGAAGTGCCGATTCTCGGCAGTGTCGCGGCTGGAAAGCCTATTTTTTGCGAAGAAAACTACAAAGGCTCAGTTACCTTGTTTGCGCCGCTAATTCATGAAGGCTCATCGTATTTTGCACTTACTGTTCAGGGAACAAGCATGATGAATGCAGGAATTTTAGACGGTGATCTTGCAATTATTAGGCAGCAGACTACGGCACGGAACGGTCAAATTGTTGTTGCACTTCTTGACGATAGTGTTACTTTAAAGCGGTTTTTTAAAGAATCGTCTCGAATACTATTACAGCCGGAAAACCCGGAATTTAATCCTATTTACTGCCAGGATGTGAAAATTCTAGGTACATTGGTGTCATTAATCAGGTCTTATTAATGGATTTTCCTGCTTATTTATTTACGGGGCCGGAATTCGGCGAACGAAACGATGCTGTTGAAGACTTAAAGAAAAAAACTCAAAAAAAATTCGGAGAGGTTGATTTTTACTCCTTTTATCTTTCGGAAACAAAACTTTCAGATATAGTATCGCTCATACAAAATGGTTCTCTCTTTGCCTCTGCCCGTTTTGCGGTTGTTAAAAACGCAGAACTTATAAAGAAAAAAGACGAAATAGACATGCTTTCTCAGTGGTTTTCAGTATCATCAACTGATGACAGCTCAATACTTGTTTTTGTATCAGAAGAAACCAGTGTAGATAAGAAGTTTGAAAACCTTTTTCCAAAGAATAATAAGCGTATTTTTTGGGAAATGTTTGAAGACAGGAAGGAGAGCTGGCTTAGGAATTACTTTCAAAAACAAAACTTTACTATCGAACAAGAAGCAATAGAAGCAATTCTAGATCTGGTAGAAAATAATACAGAAGCACTTCGAACTGAATGTTCGCGTTTTCAGCTTTGTTTTGAGCAGGGCCGCCGGATTACGCAGGATGATGTTGAAAGTGTGCTAGCTCATAATCGCGAAGAATCGGCTTTTACCCTCTTTGATGCACTTTCTAATGCTCGTCAGGATAAAAAACAGCGTCTGGAAAACGCATTATCTATTTTACAGAAGATTCTACTTTCAAAGGGTTCTTCTGGTGTACAGATAATTGCAGGACTAACCTATTGTTTTAGACGCTTAAAACAGTGGCATGAGATACATTCTTCCGGCCGCCCTTCAGAGTTTGATTTAAAGATTAAGGGATTTTCGAGCAAAAAAGCGCAAAATCAGTATGCAGGAGCCCAAAGAATTTGGGATGAATACAAAACTCTTCCAATTTTAGCTCTTCTTTCAAAAACTGATATGGATATTAGGTCAGCTGGAACAATTCTTGAAGAGACTATGCTATGCTCCATGCTTTATTCTCTTGTATACAAAGATGGTCAGTCTCTTAGTCAATATCAATAGTATTTAAAAGATTTTTTAACCCAATTAATTCTTCTTTCGTTAACGTTACGCCTTTTCCCATTTTTTGGTGATCGGGAGCCCAGCTTCTAATGTCAAATTTTGGTTCTCTGCCACCCCACGAAACTAAATTCAGCTCAAGTGTCCACGCACCCTTTGCCTTGGCAACTTCTCCAATGTGTTTTGTAATTTCAAATGAAAAATCGTCTGCCATGTAGGCCTCCTGTGGTATGTTTTAAGGATAATTTACTCACATAAGTATACCATATCTTTTTTAAATTTATACTAAAAAAAATTGTTGTAATAGATATAAAAGTGGTGTATCCTGATACTATCTAAAATGTTATTAAAAGAGGAGGTGACAATGAGCAAAATTAACACTGTTTTTAAGATTTGTGTTTTTGTTATAATTGCACTTGTCGTTTTTAGTTGTAAGACCACACCTAAAGAAGAGCCGGTTCAGGAACAGCCACCCGTGGAAACACCAGTTCAGGAAAAACCTGTAGAACCAGTTAAAGAACCAGTTAAACAAGATAAAACTGCTCAATTACAAGAGCTTAAAACGGCAATAGAGAAGGCACGCCAAAAAGCAATTGAAAGCGGTGCTCAGTCCTATATGCCGGAATTGTTGTCCAGCGTTGATGACCAATATGCAGATTACGCTAGTATGGATGCTTCTGATCAGGACGCCGTTCTTGCTAAGGGACAAAGTATTTTAGAGTATTATGAAGCTCTTGAACAATCCAGCCTTGCATTAACTTTAAAATCCAGAATTGAAGGGTTTACATTCCAATCCTATGATAGAACGAACTATGACCTTGGAGTAGAAAGTTTGGCTAGTGCAGCTGCATTATATGCACAGGAAGGAAAAAGTTCTGAAGTAAAGGCACAGGCAACAACAGCCCGTACAGCGTTCCAATCAGTGCTTGATGCTGCTTTTATGTCTTTGTCACAGGACAAGAGGGCAGACGTTATAACTGCCCGCGCAAATGCAGATTCTATAAAAGCGGGCGTTGCAGATAAATCCGGTTATAATAGTGCAATGCTTAAATTTTCATCGGCCGAAACAAAAATGGCAGAAAAAAGCTATGAGAACGCATATAATCTGTATGTAGATTCTCACAATGCCCTTCTTGAAATTTATGAAAGAGTATTGCAAAAGCGGCAGGCTGCAGAAGAAGCAATAGCACGCGCAAAAGGAAAGAATGAAGCAGTTGATAGATATGCTCTGGAAGCGGATGCTATAGCACCTTTATCAGAGCAGGGAACTACAGAGGAGGCAGTACAATGATTAAAAAAATAATTGCTATACTGGTTTGTTTTCTAGTTATGGTTTCAATTGTATATGCCTTGAGTTATGCAGATAATGAGTATAATCAGATTTCTAAACGTTATACCATAATGGCTGAACAGGCCTTTGACGATGGGGAATATGATCTTGCAGTTGAGTATACTATCAAGGCAGAGGAAAATGCAGACTTGTCCCAGGCCTATATTGCAATGATGCTTAGTAAAGCAGATGCAGAAAAGCAGATTAGACTTGCAAGAAACCAGAAGTTACAAGCAGAACGAATTCGCGGGGCAGAAAATTACCCAATGGCTTTTTCGGCAGGAACAACTGCTCTTTCAAATGCAGAAGATGCTTATAACCGGGAAGACTATATAAGTTCAGCCGCTTATGCTATTGAAGCAATACGTAATTACACTGGAATTAAGGAAGTGACACCTCTTCCTAAGTACTATGTTGTAAGACCTTGGGCAGAAACCAAAGACTGCTACTGGAATATTGCAAGCAGATCCTACATATACAACAATCCTCTGCTTTGGGAAAATCTATACCAGGCAAATAAGGGTGCTATGAAAGATCCTTCCAATCCTGATCTTATTTATCCCGGTATGAAGATTGAAATTCCAAGTATTACAGGAGAATTCAGGGAAGGTACGTATAATCCGGCAGTAAAATATGAACCTTTTACACCTGGAAAATAAGCTTACTTTTCCATTTTTCTTCTAAACATATCTAAAGCAGCACACATAAGTGCATGAATATACGGTTCCTCTCCCATGGAACCGTATATTTTTTTTACCGGTTCTATAAGGAAATCAAGGTATTCGTCGTCGTCAAGCTGGCGGGCTTTAGTGTTTATTAGATCTGTTGCCGCAAAAAAATGAATTTTATTTGACATTATGGCGGGGTTTGTAAAAACACTGCCAAGGTGTACAAGTTTTCCTGCCTTATAGCCGGTTTCCTCTAAAAGCTCTCTGCGGGCTCCTGTTTCAGGTTTTTCACCTGCATTTATAACCCCTCCTGGAAATTCAATGCTAAGCTGACCGGCTCCATGGCGCCATTGTTTGACCATGATAAAAAAATTTTCACCATCCCTTTGAATAAGCGGAACGGTGATAACCCAATCTGGTGCGTCCAATACAATAAAGGGAGATGTCTTACCTTCGGGAGAAGTGTATGCTACTTCTGTAATATCAGCAATTTTTGTTTTACATAGAAGAGTTTTAGCACCCTTTGTCCATAGTAAATTTGAAAGATTTTTCATATAAATTCTTTTTCCTTTTGACATAATCACCGATTCGATTTATGCTATGTATATCACAAAGGCAAATAATAGTTAACATTACCTGATAAACTTTAGGCTGTTTGTCTCTGATGTGTTTTAAGGGAGGACAAGATGGCAATAATAACTATTTCAAGACAGGTGGCTGCTTTAGGAGATGAAATTGCAGCAGCGGCGGCCCAGCTGCTGGGATACAAATTCTTTGACCGCCAATATATTGAAAAGAAGATAGTGCAAATGGGTTTCCCTCCTGAGAAACTTAAAAAATATGATGAAAGAAAACCGGGATTCTTTGCTTCTCTTGCGAAAGACCGGGATGAATACTTGGATTACCTGCAGACAGCTGTCTTGGAAGCTGCATCGGAAGGAAATTGTGTGCTTATTGGACGTGGAGCCTTTGCAATCCTCGAAGGAGTTCCTAATCTGTTTTCTGTACGTTTTATAGCCCACGACAGTATAAGAATTGCACGGCTCATGAAGGAATTTAACTGGGATGAAAAAAGAGCATTGCAGAGAATTGAAGAAAGCGATGCGAACAGGTTGGGCTTTCATAAGAGTTTTTTCAACTTAACCGCTGAAGATCCTGCGCATTTTCATATGGTGCTTAATACCGGTTTAATAGATGTTGCAAGAGCAGCCTACATGATTTCAGAGATGGTACAGCGTTTGGTTACTATTGAGCAGGAAGAGAAGGGGCGAAAGAAGATGACTGATCTTTTATCAGCCCAAAAACTTGTAAATAAACTGATATTTGAACACAAGCTGAATATCAACTTTTTACACGCTGTTATAGATGAGGATCGCCTTATACTTCAAGGCGTGGCAGATTCCGCGGCCTTGGCAGAAAGGGCAGTGCAGATTGCCTGTGAGTTTATGCCGGATAAGACCATAGAATCATGTATAAGTGTTGTACAAGATTTTAAAGCGTATCCTTAACGGAATGACTTCTTCAAGTGCTTTACTTTTAGTTTTAACATCTCTTTTTTCAGGCGCAGCTCTTGCCTCTCTTGCTGATTCAGCTTTCTCGAAACGGGCTGGAGTAAGAAATCAAAAGCGGTCTTCTATAAGGCTTACTCTTTTTTTCCTTTTTTTATCTGTTACGGTTATTACCGCAACATGCCTTGTGATTTTTACCTCTTTTATGCTTGAATATTCCGCCTATAGCACTTCTGATTATGTATATATCCTTGTTTTCTTTTGTGCAGGTTTTTTATCAACACTTTGGTATAAAACCATACTTCCCTTTTTTGTTTCTCTCTATGTGATTATATTTTTAGCCTTCTCCTTTTATTTAGACAGCACCTGCCTTTCGTATGAAAGTCCTGTGGTTATTACTTTTGAGAAAAATAGTGTAACCCAGGGAGAAAAACCCATACCGCTCGTTCATTCTACCAACAGTACTGAGAGCCTTCTTAATACAGGCTATTTAGTTATACAGGAATACACGCTTCCAACTAAACTTCTTTTACCGCTTCACAAACATTATTACAGGTTCATTGTATTTTCTCAGAATCGGATGATACAGGATGATTTTGCGCTGGACTTTTTTGTTCCTCCGCAAAACCTGGAAAAAAAGCCCTTTCTTTCAACTGTGACCCCGGTATTAAAATCACTATCTTCACTGATATCGGTCGAGGCAGAGGTACAGGCGCCTGTGTTTTATTATATAGAAATTGAACTTGCAGAGTTTTATCCCTATGTGTTTACGCTTCAGCCTGTAAAAAGCACTAAGGGTTTTTCTTATATTCTTGACAAGCTGATATAACTGTTTAATCTTGACACAAAGGTGTTTTCTTGGGATACTTTTAAAATGAAAGTTGCAGATTTTTTTACACTTCTAAGAATAGTATTATCGCCTGTATTTATACTGCTCTATTTTTTACCAAATTTTACAGGATTTTCACCCGCATTATCAGTATGTATAATAATACCGCTCCTTTTATTTGCAGAATTTACTGATTATCTTGATGGATATTTTGCTCGTAAAAATAAGGAAGTTACAGATTTTGGAAAGCTCTATGATCCCTTTGCAGATGTTATCCTTCATTTAACGGCCTTTTTCTGTTATGCAATATCCGGATACGTCTCGTTCATTATCATTTTACTTATTGTATATAGAGAATTCGGTATGCTTTTCATACGGATGATTGCGGCGAAGCAGGGTATTGCTATTGGTGCACGGAAAGGCGGAAAGGCTAAAACGGTATTGTATGTTATAGCCGGTTTCTATTCATTATTACTTGAATCATCGGTGCGGCTAGGATTTTCCTTACTTGTTGATTATCCGTTTCTGCAAACAGCAGGTACTGTACTGTATATTCTTGCTGTTGCGGCGTCTTATGCTTCATTTATAGATTATCTTATTCATTTTGTCCCGTTACTTTTAAAAAAGAAGTAACAAAGGCCTAAAATTTTCAATTAAAGCTGATAATACGTGCTATTATCAGCTTTTGTATTTTTACTCATGCTTCCAGAGTCCATGATTCGTACAGCCGAAAAATAATTGACCATAATTCAAGTGAGGAATGCGTATTTCTCCTCCCTGTTCCGGATACAGCCTTACAAGCAGGACCCTGTCATACGAAACATTTGCAATAAAGTTAATAAAGTGTTTTTTTGACATTTCATGGTTGAATGTAATGAATAAATCTCCATCATTTTTTTGGACAATTATTGTATGATCGTTGTCGCTTTTTTGCGCCTTAAGAGCCGTAAGTTTTCTTCCGCAGCAGGAGATTTCAGGATTTCCTGTTGCCGTTGTAATATTTCCGCATGTCGGACATGTATAGAATTTAATCTTTTTCATATTGCCTCCATCATTGCAATTTGATTCCAATTCACCTTGAAGTATTTTTTCGATATTTACTTGATACACTGAAGATATTGCATTTAATAAAGTAATATCGGGAACTCCCAAACCTCTTTCCCACTTGGAAACAGCTTTATCGCTGACAAATAAAGTATCTGCCAGTTGTTTTTGTGTCAGTCCTTTTTCTTTACGTAATTTCAAAAGCAGCTGCCCAATTTTTTCGCTATTCATAATTAGTAACCTCTTGTAAATAAGGGTATAGCATGACTGTTATTTTTTCAATGAACGCTTCGTAGAATTTATTTTCAAAAAAAAGTGAAAATAATTTAATAAATCGCTTGACTAAAAAAGGTGATATATGATACATTCATCAACGTCGC
>CAZLNE010000065.1:0-12328 GCA_964560975.1 uncultured Treponema sp.
CTGCCGTATTTTTCAGATAAACTGCCCGTTCTAAGCACAACAGAAGAATCGAGCACGTTAATAATACTCGATTTGCCTACACCGGACTGTCCCATAAAAGCACTGAGCTTTCCTTCAAGCAACGACGCGAAGTGCGGCAATCCTTCACCGGTCTTTGCTGATACCTTTACTACAGTATACCCTATTCTCTCCCATTCTGCAATTCTCGTATGAAAATCCAGGTCCGCAGGATCAGCAAGGTCATATTTATTACATACGATAAGCGGTTCAATACCCTCATATTCTGCTTGTGCAAGAGCGCGGTCTATGAAACGCGGGCGAAAAGGAGGTTCATCGGGGGTCGTCACAATAACGATGTAATCGAGGTTTGCGGCCAAAAGCTGAGGGGAGCGACCCTTAACATTCCAGCGGACATACTCGTTTTTTCGCGGAAGCAAGGAAGTTATTTGTCCCTCTTCTTCAGAAAGATCATCGGCTTCGACTTCCACACAATCGCCGGGAGCAAGAGGATTGTAGTAGCCCTTGGATTCTTTGAGTTTTTTTCCTTTTAGACTGCACTGGCGAATAACCCCGTCATCACATTCAACATCGAAAAAATTGTTGCTTCCGCCTAAGACTGTTCCCTGCATAGAAATAAGTTTTACCGATAATGAATAAGATGTCAATGCCTTTATCTATTGTATTCTAAACCTCATGAAAAAATAGAAAACTGTACAGTATCTTGACTTTTTAAATACGAATTGATATATTTCTAACGTTAGTTATTCCCCGATAGTGTAACGGTAGCACTACAGATTCTGGTTCTGTTTGTGGGGGTTCAAATCCTCCTTGGGGAAATTGAGGCTGATTATTAATCAGCCTTTTTTTTGGTACTAAAAATTTATCTTAGGTCCCTTCGTCTATCGGTTAGGACGAAAGATTCTCAATCTTTAAAGACGGGTTCGATTCCCGTAGGGACCGAAGCAGTAGAAACTTCCTGTTTCTACTGCTTGCCGAGTTTGCTAAAGCAAACTCGAATCTACAAGCCGAATTAGGCGCCGTCCATGGCGCATCATTACGCAAGCTCTACTTCCTGTCTCGCTTGCGTGCCGAGTTTGCGAGAACTGCTTTTTTTTATATAATCTTACAATGAAAAATGAACCCGTATTCTACCGGGGGAAGGACGATTTTTGTTTACTTTCTCCCCTATTCAGTATATTATAATGAAGCACAAAAGCTATTTTACAAGCAAGAAAGGAGTCTGTAATATGAACAAAAGACTAATCGCAGTTGCGGCTATACTTGCCGCAGCAGCAATGCTGTTCGCAGGCGGAAATAAAGACGCAGCGAAAGCATCGAAAGGCTCAGCTATCCACATTGGTGTGGTAACCGGTACTGTTTCCCAGTCGGAAGACGACCTCCGCGGTGCGGAAGAGCTGATTAAAAGATACGGAACCGTTAAAGACGGAGGAATGATTCAGCACATTACCTATCCGGACGATTTTATGTCTCAGCAGGAAACTACTATCTCACAGATTGTCGCACTTGCTGACGATCCTGCAATGAAGGCAATAGTTGTTAATCAGGCTGTTCCCGGAACCGCCGAAGCATTCAAACGCGTTAAGGAAAAGAGACCCGACATTCTGTGCTTCGCAGGCGAAGCTCATGAAGACCCTCTAGTCATTCAGGCTTCCGCAGATCTGGCAGTCAATGCTGACTTCATTTCCCGCGGATACACCATCATCTGGGCTGCAAAACAGATGGGTGCAAAGACATTCGTACATATTTCGTTCCCGCGCCACATGTCCTATGAATCCCTTGGTCTGCGCCGCCAGATTATGGAAGAAGCATGTAAGGACCTTGGTCTGACCTTCGCATTCGAGACCGCTCCTGATCCAACCAGCGACGTAGGCGTTGCCGGTGCTCAGCAGTTCATACTCGAGAAAGTTCCCCAATGGATACAGAAATATGGTAAGGATACTGCCTTCTTCTGTACCAACGATGCACACACCGAACCGCTTCTGAAGCAGATTGCTGCATACGGCGGAATGTTCGTAGAAGCCGACCTCCCCTCACCGCTTATGGGATATCCTGGAGCATTCGGTATCGACCTTTCAGCCGAAGCTGGCGATTTTTCTGCCATCCTCAAGAAAGTTGAATCAACCGTTGTTGCAAAAGCCGGTACCGGCAAATTCGGAACCTGGGCTTATTCCTATGGTTTCACAGTTACCGCAGGTCTCGGCGAGTTCGCAAAGCGCGTTGCAGAAGGTACAGCTTCAAAAGACAGCATGAGCGACCTCTACAAGGCTCTCGGAGAATTTACTCCAGGCGCCAAGTGGAATGGAGGAAGCTACATCGACGCGAATACCGGAGTACGTGCAAAGAACCACACCCTCGTCTACATGGACACTTATATCATGGGCCAGGGATATCTTAATACGACCGGTCTTGCCGTTCCCGAGAAGTACTACAATATCAAGTTCCAGAAGTAATTTGATGCTGCTCCGAGACACAGGCTGTTTCGGAGCAGATTGAACGAAGGAATACAGTGCTGTATTCCACCAAACCCAGCGGACTGATCCGATCACCGGCTTCAAAAGAGAGTTTCCGGCGGACACCTCCGCTTTTTTTCAGGATAGTATGTCAAACGATACCCCCCTATTACGCCTTGAAGGCATTACAAAAGATTTTTCAGGAACAGTTGTTCTAGAGAATGTTACGTTCGATCTGAACGCGGGTGAAATACTCGGTCTGGTCGGCGAAAACGGCGCTGGAAAGACGACGCTCATGAGTATTTTATTCGGGATGCCTGTTATCCGCGAAACAGGCGGATACGGCGGAAAAATTTTAGTCGACGGAAAAGAAGTTCATTTTTCCGGTCCCTTCGACGCGCTCGACGCAGGCATCGGCATGGTGCATCAGGAATTCTCTCTTATACCCGGATTTTCTGCAACAGAAAACATCATGCTGAACCGGGAAATTGCCAAAGGCGGTATTCTCGCGGATATTTTTGGTCCGCGCCTTTCTACACTCGACCGCCAAACCATGAAAACAAGGGCAAAAACCGCAATTTCGCGGCTCGGCATTGATATTGACCCAGATATGAAGATTGCCGAAATGCCTATCGGACATAAACAGTTTACAGAAATCGCCCGCGAGATTGACCGCGAAAAGGTGAGAATTCTCGTCCTCGACGAGCCGACTGCCGTATTAACCGAATCCGAAGCAGAAATTCTGCTCGAATCTGTAAAGAGGCTTGCTGCAACAGGTATTGGTGTTATTTTCATTTCTCACCGCCTTCATGAAATTACCAGCATGTGCGATCGTGTCGTTACCTTGCGTGACGGCAAGTCGGTACGTGATGTACCGGCTAAAGATACAAACGTAGAAGAAATTGCTGTTTCGATGGTCGGCCGCGATATTGCGCCGCCGGTGAAAGGCGAAGACAACCGCGTCTTTGGAGAACCTATACTTTCAGTTAAAAAGCTCTGGGTAGATATGCCTGGAGAAATTGTGCGAAACGTGTCGTTCGATGTCCGTAAGGGCGAAATTTTCGGCATCGGCGGACTCGCAGGTCAGGGAAAGATTGGTATTCCGAACGGAATCATGAGCCTTTTCCCTGCAGGCGGAGATGTACTTTTTAAAGGGAAACCTCTTGCTCGGGGAAACCCGAAAACAGCGCTTGCCGAAGGTATTGCCTTCGTCTCCGAGGACCGGCGTGGAGTCGGGCTTCTCTTGGATGAATCGCTTGAATGGAACATTGCGTTCACTGCCATGCAGTCGCAAAACAGGTTTCTCAAGTCCTTCCTAGGCGGTATAATTCGTCTGCGGGACGAGAAAGCTATGAAAGAACTCGCAAAAAAATACATTGATATGCTCGAAATCAAGTGCACAGGAAGTAAGCAGGCGGCAAAGGAATTATCAGGCGGAAACCAGCAGAAAATTTGTCTGGCCAAGGCCTTCTGCCTCGAGCCGGAACTGCTGTTTGTGTCAGAACCAACACGCGGCATCGATGTCGGTGCGAAAGCTATAGTGCTTGATGTCTTAAGAAAATACAACCGGGAATCCGGTGTCACCATTGTGGTGGTCTCAAGCGAACTCGAAGAGCTCCGATCGGTGTCTGACCGCATTGCAATTGTTTCGCAAGGAACAGTAGCAGATATTTTGGATCCAGCGGCATCCCAGGCTGAATTTGCTCTTAGCATGGCGGGACTGCGCAATTCCGCCGGCGAGCGGTCCTAAGGAGGAAACATGAACTTCAATGATATACAAAAACGGGCTGGAAATGCCCTCGCTGATTTCGGCTGGCCACGCATAATAATCGCGCTTTTTCTCGTGGTTCTATTTATACTCGCACCGTTCGTCAAGGTAAGTATTGCGTCTTCCCTGTCGGACATTATCAACCGCTTTGGAATGAACGCTCTTCTGGTGCTCGCAATGGTTCCAATGATTCAGTCCGGATGCGGACTCAATTTCGGTCTTTCACTCGGCGTCATCTCAGGGCTTCTTGGTTCGACAATTGCTGTACAGTTTGGTTTGACCGGCTGGGCAGGACTATTCGGCTCAATCGCCATTTCTATTCCCTTCGGTATCGTGTTAGGATGGCTGTATGCCAGACTTCTTAACAGGGTCAAGGGCGAAGAGATGACCATCGCAATGTACGTAGGCTTTGCAGCCGTCATGTTCATGTCGATCATGTGGCTCATCCTCCCTTACTCTAGTAAAAGCATGGTATGGGGTTACGAAGGAAAAGGATTACGCACAACGATCACACTTGAAGGATACTGGAATCGCCAACTGAGCGACTTCCTCGCGATCAGGATCAACGAGAATTTTGTATTCCCTACAGGGCTCATCTTGTTCGTCGCTGTATGCTGCTTTATGATGTGGCTCTTCATGCGAAGTAAAACCGGCACAGCTATGACTGCTGTCGGCTCCAATCCCGATTTTGCACGGGCGAGCGGCATCGACATCAATAAGATGCGTACCGCAAGCGTCATCATGTCGACCGTTGCCGGAGCAGTCGGAATTCTCCTATACCAGCAGAGTTTCGGCTTTATACAGCTGTATACCGCTCCGCTTTATATGGCCTTCCCGGCAGTAGCTGCAATTTTAATCGGCGGCGCGTCGATTAATAAGGCATCCATCCTGCAGGTAGTCATTGGTACGATTCTATTCCAGGGTATACTCACGATGACCCCGTCAGTCATCAATAGCCTTTTACAGACTGATATGTCCGAAGTTATCCGTATCGTGCTTTCCAACGGTATGATTCTCTACGCGCTTACGCGCAAATCGAAGGTGACACGATGAATAAACATTTAGCTCCTAAAAGCCTTATCGCGGACAACCTTGTCGCGGTTATATTTCTCTCGATAACTATCGTTTCGATTCCGCTTTCAGGCCTCTCGGCGGGGCATATCATAGACGACCTGATGACCCGCATAGGACGAAACGCATTCCTCGTTTTCTCCCTCATCCTTCCTATAATGGCTGGAATGGGAATCAACTTCGGTATGGTACTCGGTGCCATGGCAGGGCAGATTGGTCTCATCTTTGCAATGGACTGGGGCATCGGCGGGATGCAAGGACTCGGGTTCGCTGCGCTGCTCGGATTGCCTATATCAATAATACTCGGCTGGATCGCCGGTTCTATTTTAAACCGTGCGCGAGGCCGCGAAATGGTCACGAGCTATATTCTGGGCTTCTTTTTTAACGGAATATATCAATTCGTAGTACTGTATCTGTTTGGATCCGTCATCCCGCTCCATAATCGATCCATCGCTCTTTCACGAGGCTACGGTGTACGAAATACGCTCAATCTCGAGCCTGTGCGGCAGGTGCTGGACAATGCCTGGCTTATTAAAGTAGGTGGTGTTCGACTGCCGATACTCTCATACGCCATCATCATTCTATTATGTCTGTTCATTGTCTGGTTCAAAAAAACAAAGCTCGGACAAGATATGAGGGCCGTTGGACAAAATCAACAGGTCTCGAACGCTGCCGGTATTCCGGTTGAAAAAACCAGAATCCTGTCGATCGTCATTTCAACTGTGCTGGCCTGCTTTGGACAAATCATATTTCTACAAAACATGGGCAACATGAATACATACAACGCGCACGACCAAACAGGATTCTTTGCAGCTGCTGCTATCCTTGTCGGTGGTGCTTCGCTTACGAAGGCAACTATTCCCAACGTCTTTGCGGGAGTTCTTCTTCTTCACCTGATGTACATTGTTGTTCCTATGGCGGGTCAAAACCTGTTTGGTTCAGCGAATATTGGCGAATACTTCCGTCAGTTTATCGGCTACGGCGTCATCGCTCTGTCGCTTGTCATACACGCATGGAGGTCGAGGCGCGAGGCTGAAAAGGCAAGGGCGCTTCTTAGAGCCGGAGGAGATGAAGAATGAGCAGTATACAAAAAAACAAAAAAGCGAAGGTTATAGCTCTCCGTGCAAGTCTCGTCGTACTCTACTTTGTCCTGCTCGCTGTTTTTTTGATTAGCGGACGCACACACACCGTTTTAATCGACAACAAAGCCGATCCAGATGGCGCCTGGCAGGCGATCCGCGGTATGACCGTCTCGGTCAACGGCGGTAAAGCAGTAGAATATATGCGGGGTGACCGCGACAAGGAGACTATAAAAGGGCAGAAAATGAAGGTTCGAGTCGAATTTTTTGACGGCAGCGATCCTGCAGAGTTTACTCTTTACGTTCCCTTTATAGAGGACACCCTTCTCCTTTCGGTTCCGAAACTAGTCCAAGGACTCGCTAACCCGCTCGAACCGTTCAACCTCTACGCCGACAACAAAGCTCAGACAGATGCAGAGGAAGGGGAACGCTTCGGACAAGAATAGCAAAGCTTCTAGAGCGGGCACAAAGCCCGATGACGCTGCTTACCCCCTTGAAAATAGACACTTCAGGGGGTCTTTTTTTTATGTATGATACAATCCTACGTATTCTTGAATTCGCTTTTCAAGATAGAATACCACACCTCATCAACGATGCCCTGATTAGAAAAAGCCGCACTCCGAAGCGTTCCATCATAGGTCATTCCCATCTTCTGCATAACACGGCCCGATTTTGGATTACCTTTGTCATGGCAGGCAGCTACCCTGTTGAACCCGACTTCAGTTAATAAATACTTAATTACAGCAAGTCCTGCTTCTTTCATTATTTCTTTGCCCCACCATTTGGAGCCCATACAGTACCCCAAGATTGCAGACTCTGCTTTTTCATTAACGTACACTACCGAAAAATTCCCGACAATGGTCTTATCAGATTTTAACTCAATCGCCCAATTATAAAAGTCACTCTTTTCATAGTTTCCCACCCACTCAGTTAACACCGACTTTGTAATGTCAGAATTTGCATGAGTAGGCCATGTTAAGTATTTGGTAACCTCATCCTCGCTTGCCCAGTTATCATACATGGACTGATACTCTTCTATTTTAAATTTTCTAAGAATCAACCGCTGTGTTTGTAATTCTTTTGTACCTTTGTGATTCATGTTTCTTCTTTCTCCTTATTTTTTAATTAACCATCAGTTATTTAACACTGAAAATTATACATCACTTGCTTTAATAATGGTATTGTACCATACTCCGTTATCGTTTCCATATCTAGAATTTTACAAAATCAGATTTATAAACTCTGTATTCGATTTTTTTAATTTCGTTAGTTTACCCCATAAAAAAAAGCGGCGCCGGAAGTGATACTACCGACGCCGCCAACAACTAGGGGATAAAAAATGCTTTTAAGTTCCGATGCCTCTATTTTTACGAATCTTTAGAATTATACTTTGAAGTAAAATAAAGAAACACAACATGAGGCCGGTAGTTATACTTTGCCAATAAGGCTCTCTCAAACCCGAGGCTACAACTATATTACTGATTGTTTTTAGTGAAAGTACACCGAACAAACTTCCTATAACGCTTCCTACTCCCCCTGTTAAGAGGGTTCCGCCAATAATAGAAGATGCAATTGCTTGAATTTCTGCAGATGTTGCATTTGATGCATTTCCAGCTCCGGTATGAAGCAGATAAATATACGCAGCTATTCCTGCAAGCAGCCCGCACAGTACATACGAAAAGAATTTAGTTTTTTTAACATTTATTCCGAGCATGAGGGCGCTTTGACTATTTCCGCCGACAGCATAAAGGTTTCGGCCGAATCTTGTCCACTTGCACATTGCCCATACAAGCAGAACTATAACTATTGCAATGATGACCCCGGGTTCTATTCTTACGGGAATAAAATTTCCTGTCTTTCCATACGTCCCAAGTCCAGGAACAATAATGCGTGCATCTTTTAGCAATAGAAAGGCCTCATTAGTTATTGTTCGCGGTGTACTGCTTACAATCGTAGTCATTCCCTTTGCAAAAAACATACCGCCAAGTGTTACAATAAAAGGTTGAATGTCTAGATACGAAATTAAAAATCCTTGAATAATGCCGATTGCTAATCCCATTGATAATGCTATAAGCATTGAACCAAACACAGTTCCAGTATGATCTTCGAGATAGATAACACAAGTCATAGTAACAAGTGCAATCATACCGCCAACTGATATATCAATTCCAGCAGCAATCATAACAACGGTTAATCCGCAGGATATAACAATAAGATAGGCATTGTTATTAAAAATATCAAAAAACTGCTGAGGATTTAGAAACCCGCCACCCCATATTAGCATAGCAAGTAAGTACATTATTATAAAGGAGGAGATTGTGATGGTTAACAATAATGTAGTACTCGATACAGCCTCACCCGGTTTTCTTTTTTTGAAGATCGAAAACAAATTACTTACAGAAGATGTTGTCATATCAGTTTGTCTCCATTATGGTAGTCGGTTTATTAAGAATTCTATTTTTAAGATTGATAAAAAACTTTTGAACAACTGTAGATCCCAAAACAACGATTGCAATAATTACAACTGCTTTATATGCTTTAACTGCAGTTGATGAAACCTTCATTGCATATAGTGTTATTGTTAATGCTTGAATAATATACGCACCAATAACAGAACCTGCGATTTTAAACTTACCGCCGCCTAAAGAGTTTCCGCCTATTGCAACCGCAAGAATGGCATCCATCTCAATATCAATTAAAATGGTTTCATGATTAATTAAACCGATTCTGCACACATTGATGCTGCCTGCAATTGCTGCACATACTCCAAGAATTGCAAAGGTAAGAAGTTTTATAAAAACAGGGTTTATTCCATTTAATTGTGCTGCTCCTTGATTTATGCCGACAGCCTGAGTATATAAACCTAGATTCGTAAAACGCAATAGAAGCGTAACAATTATTCCAAATGCTATTACAATGAGAATTGGGCTAGGTATAGGAATTCCTGGAATAAAACTTCCAATGCTGTTTAAGAACGGACTTTCAATTGTGGGAGTTGCACCGCCATTTATCCAATACGCAATGGGGCGCCCTGCTGTAAAAAGTATAAGAGAAGCAATCATGGGTTGTATATTAAAGAACGACACAAGAGCACCAGTGAACAACGCGAAGATAATCGTAACTATACATGCACAGATGAATGCTAAAAGAATTAACTGCATAGTAATCTCATTGCCGCGCAATATCTTTACAAAGATACTTCCTGCAATCGCAGCAAGTGCACCTACACTTATATCCTGTCCCTTTGTTGCAGAAGTTACAAGTGTCATTGCAATTGCAAGTACAGCTAGTTCAGAAGCTCCATGCAGAATACTTATAACATTTCCCGAAAGTACCCAGTTCCCGTAATTGTTTTGAATTATGCTAATGGAAAAAAAACTAGCATCTCTTATGAGATTAAAAACGATAACTAAAAAAAGAGCGAACAAAGGAATTATGAGTTGTGAACCTGTAACCTTTTTTACTAAGCTATTCATGTTGAGCAGCCTCCCCCGCAATAGTATGCATAATATTTGACTGAGTCATTTGATCACCCTTCATCTCTCCAACTATCTTCCGATCCCGCATGACTATGAGTCTTGAACAGGTATTGAGCATTTCATCTATTTCTGAAGAAATAAAGGTTACGCTTACACCGTCTTCTGCAAGTTTTAAAACTAATTTTTGAATTTCAAATTTAGTTCCAACATCAATTCCGCGTGTGGGTTCATCAAGAATTAAGTACTGAGGATTTGTAAGAAGCCAGCGCGCTAAAATTGCCTTCTGCTGATTTCCTCCAGAAAGAGATTTAATAGGTGTATCGCCCGAAGCAGTTTTTATGCCTAAAAGTTTTATATACTTGTCTGCAAACTCTTCCGCTTCAGCTTTTGAAAACGGCTTAAAAAATCCTTTCATTACCTGCAATGCAAGAATAATATTATCACGCACTGATAAATCTGCAATGATGCCGTCGAGCTTTCTATCTTCCGGAAGATATCCGATTCCATGCTCCATTGCATCTTTTGGTTTCGTAATTCTTACTGATTTTCCATTGATTTTAATTCTACCGCTTGTGATCCGGTCCGCACCAAATATAGCGCGAACACATTCGCTTCTTCCAGAGCCGAGCAGTCCCGTAAAACCGTTTATTTCTCCTTTACGTATTTTGAAATCAAACGGCTTTGTTCCTGCTACGCTTGATAATTCGCATGCCTCATAGACACAGGAATTATCATCATCTGTATTTCCTTTTTTCTTTTTTTTCAAGTCTGAAATATCTTCAAACTTCTTTCCGATCATTTTCGAAATAAGCTGAACACGGGGCAGATCTTTTATTTCATATTCGCCGACAAGCTCGCCGTTTCGTAACACAGTGATTCTGTCGCAAACTTCATATACCTGTTCAAGAAAGTGTGTAATAAAAATAATACTTACACCTTGTTTTTTTAAATCACGCATTAAGGTAAAAAGCAATGAAACTTCCTGTTCATCGAGAGAGGAAGTTGGTTCATCAAGAATGAGAACCTTGCATTCCATATCAACCGCACGTGCAATTGAAACCATTTGCTGAACTGCAATAGAGCAGGTTCCAAGCTGACGATTCGCAGTGGTCGGAATTTTTAATTTTTTTAATAATTCATCTGCTCTCTTTTCCTGGGAGCGCCAATTAATAAAAGTATATTTTCCACGTCCTATAAATAAGTTTTCTGCAACAGTAAGATTTGGACAAAGAGTAATTTCCTGATACACAGTGCTTATACCTGAGTTTTGTGCCTCTTGAGGGGAACGAATCTCTTTGTCAGCTCCATCTATAGTAATTTTACCGGAATCCTTTTGATACACTCCGGTGAGAACCTTTACCAAGGTAGATTTACCTGCCCCGTTTTCACCCATTAATGCGTGTATTTCACCTTTACAGAGCGTAAAATCAACATTTTGCAAAGCTTTTACACCCGGGAATGATTTATAAATTCCGCGCATAGATAAAACAATAGTATTATTCATTTGTTATAAACCACCTTTTTTGATTTAGGATAACACAAAGGCGCGGGATATGCCGGGTATACCCGTATACTCCGCGCCTTTGTTACACTAAACTAATTATCTTTAGGTAAAGCGATAAAGTTTTAGTCTCCAAGACCGTATGTATCAATATCTGCCTGGGTAATTGTTTTTGCATCAAAACCTTTTTCTTCAGAGATAACTTTCTTAGTTGCAATTTTTCCGCCTGATTGAAGTGTTTTGATCATCTTTTCTATAACAGCTGCCTGGAATGGACTGCACTGACCATCATAGTTCCAGCTGCCTGCAAGAAGTTCTCGAAGAGCCCATCTATTGCAGTCAAATCCCATGATGATAACGTCTTTACCAACACCATGAGTAATACCTGCTGCATCGAGTGCTGCTACAGCACCCTTTGCCATACCATCATTTTCAGCATAAATAACGTTGAATTTTTCTTTTGAGTTAATAACTGCTTCAACGATTTTCTTTGCTTCTGCTTCGTCCCAAGTAGCTGTCTGCTGTACAACTTTCTTCATTTTACCGGCAGCAAATTCTTTGTCGAGAGCTGCTGTACGGCCGATTTGAGCATCGCTACCCATTGCACCCTGAATATGAATAACATTGTATTCGTTAAGATTTTGTGCTTTGAGCCATGCAACAGCGGTGTTACCCTGATTTGCCATGTCTGAAACTACAGCAGCTTCGTATAAATCTGCTTTTGCATTGATCATGCGGTCAAAAAGGAAAACCTTAATACCAGCTTCTTTTGCTCTAGTAAGAATAGCATCCCAGCCGTCTGTTGCAGCTGCTGATAATAGAATGTAGTCTACCTTGTTAGTTATAAACTGACTTGCAGCATTGAGCTGTTCGTCATTCTTTAAACTGTAATAAGTAGATACTTCATAACCGTTTTCTTTAGTAAACACTTTTTCAAAGTCTGCAACGTTAGCAGCGCG
>CAZLNE010000066.1:0-12307 GCA_964560975.1 uncultured Treponema sp.
AAACATCCCAGCCGCTAATGTCTTGATTAAAAGTTGTAATGCCTTGAAACAATTCACTCATATCAGTTATACCTGAGGTATCTACTTTTGTTACATCTTGACTAAAAAAGATCATCTGGGCTAGCTCCTCTTTTGTAACAATTATCAGTACTGTAACCAGATACTCTTTTGTACTTCCGTCTTCTGCGGTAACAGTATAGGTAAGCACATTTGTAAAATCATTTACTGTTGTTCCGCTTGTCTGTTCAGCTCCGTTCACTTTTACCGAAATTCCTGTTGTAGTAAAAGTGGCTATAAGGGCTGTAATATCTGTTCCAAAAGGTATTGATGCGGTAATCGTTGTTCCATTAATGGTTCCTGTAATATCTGCAGAAAGAACGGCATTAGATGAAGAAGAAAAACTAAAGCCTGTGATTTCCTTTGCCTTATTCAATGGTTTGTCGGGCTGACATCCAAAAAGAACAAAAGCAGTGAGAACGAGTAAAAGAATACGTTTTAACATGATAAACTCCTCCTAAAAAATTTAATAAGTTAATAAACATATTATATGACGGGTGGGGCTATCTGTCAAATTACGTAAAGATTTCACTTGACTACACTGAAATATATAGTATAGTTACAATAGGCTTGTATTTAGGATATTTAAAAAAATCGTATGCTCAAACATTGCAGGCATACAAACAGATAATAATAAAAAAAGTGCTTCCCCCTGCTGCAAGTCAAGGAGGTTAGCCGAATGGAAACCAATACACCTGCGTTTACCATACGAAGTTTTTTGTGGGAGTCATGTACTCCTGAAACAAAGAAAATAATGTGCTCATTACTCAAGTCTGATATTGATAAATCCCGTTGTTTTTGCGATTGCTACTTTAATGTGTTTCACATTCTTCACAAAATAGGTCATGTTATTACACATACGTTTAATGAAAAGCATAATGAAGATGCTGCATTAAATGAATATTATGCAAATATCTTCGCATATAAGTATCTTGAACATAAAAGAGAGCGTGATTATTTGAATAATCTTCTTTCCTGCATTACTTTTTTGCTCGATGAATACAAGCTTGGTTTTGATTTTCATATTCCTAAAATGAATGAAATATTTTCAAGAGTTAAGAGCGATCTGCTGTATTATTCTGCTTTTAATTTTAATTGTATAAGAAAATGTACTTCAGATAATCGTTCTTTCGAAGAAATTCTTGATACAATAAGCAAGGGAAACCTAAAAATGATTAATACAGGCATTATTCCAACGCCGGGACTTCATGGAATTGATTTAGTTAATGAATGTCTTGCCCTGGTATTTGAACTAAGCGGATACCTTCCTGATATAAAAATTGCGTATTGTTCGAATATTGCAGTAGAAAATCTTGAGCTTGTATTGTCATAGTATGTAAGACTTTCCTTGATATTTTGACTAGGTGATGCTATAATTTTTGTATGAATGATGAAATTTCACCTGATATTGCAGATCTTTTAACGCAAAGTTCCCGTAGGCCTTCTTCTTTGCCCCCAATGGATCCCTTTGCCGACTTTCCTTCCCCTAATGAGGATTCCTCAAATTCTCAATCGTCAGATGTAAACTTATCAATTAAAAGATTTACTCCTATTAAAGATTTTTTTTCAAAAACTTCTAATCCCGTTTTTGATGATACTTCATACTATAAAACTGCACTATCTGGAGAAAATGAGTCAGCCCAAAAACTGCACAATATTTTATCAAAATATTTAGTATGCCAGGATCCAAAAGACAGGACGGTTTATCGTCAGCAATTAGTTAATATTTATTGGGAGCTGGTTAAGTCTATAGCTCCAAAAATGTCTTCGGCCTCAGTCGCGCTTCCAAAAAAAATGCTTTTACGCTTTGGCGTTGTATTACCAACCTTATTTACACCAGACTACAAAAGCCTGTTTTCTTCTGTTTTTTTACATAATGAGACAGGAGAGCCGATATATTATATTGATGAGTGGTTCCGCGATATTGCCTGCGGCAGAGTAACTTTATCTGCTACCGACGAGGCTCGTCCTGCCAGAAAGTCCGGCGGTCCCGGTAATGATGAGGCTTCCAGACTCATGCAGCTGCAAAGTAAGAATAATGGAAAACTACAAAGTACAGAAAACATGATTAGTGCAAAAGAATCTGAGCGCCTGCTGCTGGAGTCGGATTTACGGGCAAAAGTAGATCAGCTATGCGATCATGTACCTATCCCTTTTTTGCCGAATCATAAAAGCAGCCTTACGGATATTCAGCGACGGTCTCTTAATGAGATTAATGAACGCTTAAAATCATTATTAAAGGTAGATAAAGAACTTGCTCTTTACATTGCTGAATATACTGAAGCAAAAGAAATAGCAGATTCCTTACAATCTAAAATTGAAAAGGCTCCTGTTGAGACAGACGTTAATACATCAGACTTAATGGTGGAAGTAGATACTTTACGACAAATGGCTAAAATGACTGTAGGCCGGCAGGGCAATCATTTTCCTCTTTTTACCAAGGAATTTTTTCACTGTGCACCAAGACAGACCGGCTTTCGAGAGAATGTTTTAGATGTACTTACCTGGGTAGAATCATTAGATCCGGGTGCATTTTGCCGTGTTCACAAAAATCATCAAAATAGAATTATTCCCTATGTTATTTTAGTTCCAACCTATGGCGATACTGGACTTTGCTGGGAACCCTTTGACCGGTATAACCGCGTAACGAGCCGCGGCCGTATTGTAATTCCTATGTATCCGCGGAATCTTCAGATTGCAGTCCTCATGGCGGTTGCAGATCTTCGCTGGCAGGTTGCAAAGGAAAAGGCCTCGTATTATTGGATGGAAGAAGGATTAACGGGACAATATTATCAGTGGTTTTCTTCCCAAAAGCTCAAGGGCGATTTGAAAGATTATTTTATAAACGATTACATTTTGTGGATGACAAAAGAAAGTGATGGTGTTCAGCGCTTAGATAAAGAAGTACGCGGAATCTTCTGGCGGCATATGCCCTTTGCTCAAGATGTTAAAGATAAACTTAAAACAAGAAGTCTTGCGTATCAGGAATTGTATCAGCGGGATATTAACCGGTCCATGTCCGACGGATACTAGACCGGCGTGTAACGATTAGTCTAGTTTTTTTCGTCTTCTTGGACCAAAAAGAGGATCAAGCTTATCTTCTAAGTTAAATTTAGCAATAACAAAATTAACTAATTTTTGGTAGATTAACATGCCCAGTATAATTGCTGATAAAAATACGAAAGGGAACACCTTTCCGACATTATCCGGATTATCCTTAAACAAGTAAATTACTAAGATAAATAATAGAACTACGAGTATTAGTGTAATTAAAACTGATACTACCGTTCCTGCTGCGATAAAAATTATTGTTCTCTGCTTATTTGTCATGTTGGTCCTTCTTTTTTGAAGATTCTTTAATAATTGCTATAATAAACGATACCATCAATAAAATTCCGCTTATGAGAACACCCATATCTGCAATGTTAAAGGTTGGCCATCGTTCAAAACCGAAAATACCATAAAATTTAATATCGATAAAATCTACAACACCATTTGGTCTAAAAAAACGGTCATAGAGGTTCCCTAATCCGCCTCCAATAATACCGCAAATAGCCCATCGTTGAAAGGTTGTAAAGTCCTTGCTTCTAAAATAGATAACAAGAACTAGAATGAGTACTATAAGCGGTAAAATTCCAAATAAAATATTTCGTAAACTGCTTTCAAAACCGCTTCCAAAACTAAACGCAATACCTGTGTTTGCTACATGAATTATTCTAAAAAAATCACCAAAAAAGGAGGCTCCAATAGTATAGGGTTCAATGTATTTTACGATAAGAAATTTTGTAATTTGGTCGAGTGTTAAAATAATAACAGATAAAGATAAGGGTAATAATGTATTAAAAGGGGAGACTTTTTTTTTAAAATCAATTTGTACTACTTCTTCCATAATAACCTTAAATGTACCATATTTTATTCTGTTTCACAAGTGAAAGATAGTTAAGCAGCCGATTATAATGATGTAGGCGATTCAATAAAAACACAAGAAATGCCTTTTTCTCTTTTAATTTTCTCCATCATTAGCTTTAGCCCGAGTTTTTCTGTTTCATAATGGCCGCCGGCAATGAGCGATATTCTGTTTTCAAGAATTGTATGATAGCTTTCGTGCTTTGTTTCTCCGGTTATGTATAAATCCAGATTTTGTTCAATGGCCTGTTCAACTTCCCGGGCCCCGCCGCCGCATATTATTCCAACAGATTTGATTTCCCGCCTGCCGAAGGGTAAAACTGTTATTGGTTTTGCCCCGTCTTTGCATACTTCTTTTACAACCTGGTCAATGGTTTTTTGTTCGGGGAAAGAGCCTTTTACTCCAATAGAAGTGTTTTTCCATACTCCAAAGGGTTCCAGGTTTTCAAGGCCTATTTGTCTTGCAAGTGCATAATTATGCCCTATTTCCTGGTGTGCATCGAGCGGCAGATGGCAGGCAAACAAGGCTGTATCAGCAATAATAAGCTGGCGGATTCTATTGTAATGAATGCCTGTGAGAGTGTGTTCAAGACCCCAGAAAAGACCATGATGTACGAACAACATATCAGCTTGTTCTAAGACTGCGCGGTTAATGGTGTCTGCACATGCGTCAACTGCAAAGGCTATTTTTTTGATTTCTTTTGTATCTGGTTGAGAATTCTGCACTTGGATTCCATTTTTTGAAGGATCATTTGGAAAATTCTCTACGCGAAGAAAATCATTTAAATATATAGTAAGTTCGTTTAATGTCATACACCCTCGCTTGCTAATACTAATTCAAATATCCGCTGTGCAGCTGATTTTTCTGTAGAAGAATCTTCTTCTATTGTTTTACTGGTTTGCTCAAGAAGAATAAGATCCAGCCCCTTCGTTTTATATAGCTGGGCCATACCGCTATGTGAAGAATTGAGCGGATTCATAGTATTTTTTGTTATAAATACATCTGCTACAGACTGCGGATAACGTTCTTGTATACGTTTTGCTCCTTCTACCGTAAAACCTTCGGCAATAATATACAGGGGCGTTAAATTTTCACTTTGGAGAACACTTAGAGCAGAGAAAATTTCCCGCTCTTTGTTTTCTTGAAAACGCTCATTGTTTTTTTCAAAAAAACTCGGGTTTTTGGCATATATAATTCGCTGAGAAAAAGAGCGTAAAGGAGGGCTGTCTAATAGTGAATTTATGTAAACAATATCAGAAGGATAAAAATCAAATGAAATAACACGGCAGCCCTTTTCGGAAAGTTCTAACAGCTGCTCGAGCGCATCAGATGTACTAGTACATATATCTGGAATATATAAGACTGTGGGCAATGTACTTTTCATATCATCTTTTAATACAGGGAAACATTCTGTTTTTACGGCAGTTATGGGATCAAATAGTGTTTTTCGAGTGTAAAAACCTCTGGATGAAGAACCATGGTAAAGTGTTTTTTCTAAGTCAGCATTAAATGATGGTATGGGGGACGGCTTATAAAAGTATATGAGGGCTGTGAGAAACAAAAGAATTACCAGCAAAAAGAGTGAAAATATTTTAAAAAAACCGTTAAAATAATCTCTTTGCAGCTGCATGCAAAATGAAATAAAGCGGTTTAAATTGAAGAAAAAGACTATAAGCGAAAAAATAAGCAAGATGAGGTTGGAAAATTCCAATGAAAAAGCAACAATGGAAAGCAAGCAGATAAAAAGAGATATAAGAGGAATAATAGCAAAAGCATCACGCCGAGATTGGTTTTGAGCCAGTGTTCCGGCAAAGGGACGTAATAAAACAGGAATACATAAGAATACAATTAAAAGGTTCGAAAAAAGAAGATCTGTCATACACAACATGATAAAGCATAAAACAATAGCATACAACAGCTATATTTAGCAAAAATTGAAAAAAAACTGTTATTTTTTTTTAATGTATGATATTATAAGGGGAATAGAACGTTTTTTATAAACAGGGATTCACATGCCGGAGACTGCTAAAACACTAGTTAATACTGTAAAAATTAAAAAAGCAATTGAAGCCGAAGTTCCTTTGCTCATCACAACCTATACACTTCCTCACGAAATGGAATTATACATTCATGATGTAATTACATGCTACTTAAAAGAATTACACCAGGAGCATATGACAGAATGTATTATTTATTGTGTCAACGAACTTACTACCAATGCAAAAAAAGCAAATACAAAGCGCGTATATTTTACAGAAAGAAAATTAGATATAAATAATGAGTTCGATTATGAACTTGGAATGCAGTCATTTAAACTGGATACTCTCGGCAACATTGTTCACTATCTTCAGCTGCAGAAAAATGCCGGTCTTTATATAAAAATTCTTTTACATACACGAAACGGTAAATTTAAAATAGAAATACGTAATAATTCACCACTAACACTTTTTGAGTATAAGCGAATACACGACAAACTTGCACGTGCACAACAGTATAACACTATAGAAGAAGCCTTTATACAAATCCTTGATGAAACAGAAGGCGCAGGCCTTGGTTTAATAATAATGGTGCTTATGCTTCAAAAACTCGGACTTTCAGAGGAAAATTTTCAATTTATAAGCGAAAACGGGGAAACAATAACAAGAATTATTCTTCCTTTAAATAAAGAATCTGAGAAACATATTGAAGCTGCTTCCAAAGAGATTGTTGAATCAATAGAAGCACTACCGCTTTTTCCTGAAAATATTACGTATATTAATCGTCTATTAAATGATCCTGAATCAAAACTTTCAGACATAGCACAGCAAATAAGTAATGATATTACTTTAACGGCTGATTTATTAAAACTTGTAAATTCTGCTGCGTTTTCGCTTTCATCACCATGTAACAGCATTGTAAAAGCAGTACAGCTAGTTGGAATTAGAGGCATCAAGAATCTTCTTTTTTCGCTTGGTTCGTTAAAGACTCTGGGTGAAGAAACAGGACAGAAAAAGGATTTGTGGCTTCATTCTTATAGAGTTGCTTTTTATTCATATAATCTTGCAAGAAACTTTTTTTCCTCTAAGCACGAAGTTATAGAAAACTCTTATGTCTGCGGTCTTCTTCATGATATGGGAAAGGTGGTTTTTGAAAACGCACATCCAGATGTCTTAAAAAAATTTTCCGATATTTGTAAGAAAAAAGAAATTCCTGTAGATACTGTTGAACGTCTTATAGCCGGTGTTAATCATGCAGAAATAGGGGCAAGAATCGGTGCAAAATGGAATTTTCCCAGTATAATTTATGAATCAATACGGTATCATCATAGTCCTTTTATGGCTCCAGAAGCGGTGGTAGATACAGCTTGTATTGTGTATTTAGCAAATATGCTTTCGCATTACGAAAATGGTGATATAGAATTTTATCAGTTTGATAATGAATTACTCCAGAAATTTAAGCTCACTTCTCAAGAAAAAATTGATACAATATCTGACTGTTTAAAAAAGGCCTTTCAAAAGGAACAAGACGAGTAAACTAACTCTGTAACTTCGTTGTCCAAGCGTGCATAAGAATACCATAAGCAACACCCACGTTTAATGAAGCTTTGATTCCTGTCATTGGGATGGTAACTCTTCCATACGAGGCTTTTTCCAGCGCCTGCGGACTTACCCCTAACTCTTCTGAACCTATTATTACAATACCTTGTTTTGGAAAAGTAAATTGTTCTATAGGAGTTCCGCCTGTTTCCAGTACGAAGATTGGCAAATGCGGCAGTTCATCAAGACTAAGGCGTTCCCACGGCATTGCTTCTATACAGCCCATCGAAGAACGTAATGCTCTTGGGTGAAGCGGGTCTGTGCAAAAGGGAGAAATAATAACCTTTTCGGCACCCATTGCCTCTGCGGTTCTGAAAATAGATCCTAAATTGAACGGTGAACGGATATCTTCTGCATATACGAACAATCCTGGAAAGAAATTGCGTTTTTCAACTTCTCCTTCTTTTGCTTCCGTTTTATGAGGCGCAATGACCAAGTCCCATTCAGCGGGGAATGTTCCAATAATATTCAATAGATGGTTTCTGGCGCAGTTGCATGCTCTTCTCTCGTCAAACTCCCTGGTACAAAGCAGTTCTTCCAGCTCAGATTTTGCTTCTGCTGATAATTGCGGATCGGTAAGTACAATTTTAACAAGTTTTTTTACATATTCTGATCTCGATAAGGATGGATACGTGTATTCGTGTCCTTTTTCTGCAATACCTGCAATATCTCTTTCAAGTGAACCAAAACAAAGCGCCAGTTTTCTTCTTCGTTGGCCGCCTTGTAAGGTTATAAGTTTGTCTGGTGTTATCATAGCATCCTGATTATAGCAAAAAAAACCGGCAAAATCTGCCGGTTTCAATTTTTTAGTAGGCTTGTTTTATAAGGTCAAACAAATCATCAGCTGTCATTGACCTGGGTAATCCGTTCATTAACTCAAGCTGTCCTGCGTCTTCTGCTGCTAAGGCAAGCTGTTCAATAGGTACAGAAAGATCTTTAAGACGAGCTGGAAGATTTGAAAGAGCAATTTTATTCCGTATATTTTCTACAAGAGCCGTGATGGCTGTTGCAGGTTCAGATGTAGTGTAGGAAATACGCATAATCTGAGCGATTTTAGCAAGTTTATCGCTTTTGTATTTTCCTGCTTCTTCGACCATGTACGGTAGTAAAATTGATGTTGTTAGTGCTGAGGCTAGCTTAAAACGACCGTCGATTGCGGTAGCTAGAAGAGAAGCAGGGCCTAATGCACTTAAGGCAACACCCAATGAAGTCATGCATCCGCCCTGTGCAAGCAAAAGTTCCGGCGGGGATGATGCATTTAGTGTAGGTGAGCCGTCTAAACCAAATGAAATTAATTCAATTGCTTTTTCAAGAATAGTGTCAGAAAAAAAGTTAGATTTTTGTGAAAGGTATGCTTCGATTGCAATACATAAGGTTTGCAGTACAATAGATGCTCTTTGGTTTGGTGTTAAATTTATGGTAAGATTAGGATCAAATAAGGCTAATTTACAAAGACCGTTTTGCATCTTTAATAATTTTACCTGATTACTGCGTGCATCTGCAATAGGGCTTACTTCTGTAAAGAGAAAGGCATCGCGCATTGAGGTTGGAATTGTTATGAGCGGCAGCGGTGCTGTCGTTGGAACGGCCCCGTCAACATAGTCATAAATATCGTGTATTTCATTGTAGAGAGAAGCAACTGCGCGGGCAACGTTTGCCGTTTTGGTTCCGCCGGCCGATATTATTCCATGTACATGAGCATCACGGGCAAGGGTTAAAGCTTGTTGAACACATTTTGTATCGGGAGCAGAAGGAATATCGTCAAAAACGAAAAAATCTATTTTTCTTTCTGATAATGAATTTGTGATTTTTGTTCCAATATCGTAATCTTTTAAGACCGGATCAAGAATGAGCATATAGCGAGTGCCCCATTCTTTTACTAACTGTCCTAAACGTGCTGTAGAATATGATCCCAGCATAATATTAGGTGAAATTTTAAAAATAAAATCTGCCACAATAAATTCCCCTCGATTGTATTAAATCGTAAAAAAAAGGCGGAAACATCGTTCCGCCTCTTAGTAACACGGGGTTACTACAAACCCAAGCTTTCCATAAACTTATCTGCAGCGGATGTAATAACTGCATTGTTTATGTATGAAGGGTCCTTAATTTTTTCCTTTATCTGGGCAACCAAATCAGAACGTACATCTGGTGTTGAAGATGCAACTTCTGACAGGTAATAAGCTTCAGCCATTTCTTTAGCTTCAGCTGATACATTAACAGTATCTTCTCCCATACTTACCGGAGCTTTGTTAACCGTTTTTTGAGAATTCTGTACGTTTTTTAGAGGATCAAGTCCTCCTAGCCGTTCAATCATCATACTCGACCTGCCTTACCTATAGTTTCGGTATTTTCTTCATAAAGTTGAGCGTTTTTATTTCCTGATACAAATATTGCGAACTCCCCAAGAATTTTCGTTCTTTGGGCAAAGTTTTCATATACCTGTACGGCAGACCCCTCCACAAACTCTTCATGCAGTTTTGTCATTTCCCTTCCAATCACTACACGACGCTCACTTTCAATATCGGCAATATCTGCCAAAAGTTTAACAATTCTAAACGGAGATTCGTATAAAACGAATGAATCATTTGCAGCAAGCAACTCTTTTAGCCTTGTTCTGCGTTTTCCGGGTTTTGGAGATAAAAAACCTTCAAACACTATGGTTTTTCCGCCTGAGCCGGCAACACTAATAAGTGATGCAAAGGCAGATGCTCCAGGAATTGGAATTACGGTATGCCCGGCTTTTCGCGCTGAATCTACCAATACTGCTCCTGGATCGCTTATTCCCGGAGTTCCTGCGTCGCTTGCAAACGCTACCGACTTGTTTTCGTCTAAAAGTGCAATAATTTTTTTTGCAGCAAATTCCTCGTTTTGTGCCCTGCATGATATGAGGGGTTTACGAATACCGAAATGTGTCAAAAGCTGAAGTGTATGACGGGTATCTTCACATGCTATTGAATCGACAGCTTTAAATGTCTCAAGAGCCCGTACTGTAATGTCTCCTAAATTACCTATAGGAGTAGCGACAATGTATAAATTTGACACATTTAAAGTATATATCCTTTTTTTTATTACTGCAAGTGGTAAAAAAGCCGTTAGGAGTGTATAATCATTATTATGGATAGTGATTTTATAGTAATTTTTATGCTTGTTTTGACAGCTCTCGTAGTTTTATTTTTTGCTTTTCAATTTGTAACGAATCGTTCAAAGGAAAAAAAAGAACAGAAATTCAAATTTGTTCGTCCAGAAAAGGCTATTTCAAAATGTCCTATTTGCAGTTCAGATCTTGTAGGTAAAGAAAAAATACTATCAAAAGTATTTAATACAGAAAGCAACACAACACAGCGCTGTACAATAATAGGGTGTCCTCATTGTTTTCCTCATGTGGAAATGGGGGTTCGAAGAAAATGCCCGGTTTGCCATAAGAGCATTCCGCAGGAAGGCTATCTTATAGCTCATCTTTTTAATAGAAGAGATGCGAAAAATCATGTACATATTGTCGGCTGTACCGAATGTCACAAAAAAAGTAAATAATCTGTTAAGAATTATTTTCTGTCTCCGATAAACAAGTAACAGGAAAACCTGTTATTGAAAAATCAAAGTACTTTGCCGGGCTTTTTGAGAGATGGCCTGCAAATGACATTGTCAAGGAGATATACGATGGTTATTAATCACAACATGAGTGCGATGTATTCTAACCGGACTCTTGGAGTAACGAACGACTCAACTTCTAGAAGCATGGAAAAACTTTCATCCGGTATGAAAATTAACCGTGCCGGAGATGATGCATCTGGATTGGCTGTTTCTGAAAAAATGCGCAGTCAAATTCGCGGTTTAAATCAAGCCTCAACTAATGCTCAAAACGGAATTTCATTCATTCAAGCAACAGAAGGCTATCTGACGAATACAACAGAAATTGTTCAGAGAATTCGTGAGCTCGCTGTTCAATCTTCCAACGGTATTTATACTGATGAAGACAGAATGCAGATTCAGGTTGAAGTATCACAGCTTGTTGCTGAAGTAGATCGCATAGCAAGCCAGGCTCAGTTTAATGGTTTGAACATGCTTACTGGACGTTTTGCTAAAGAAACAGGTGAAAATCTTGTTACAGCATCTATGTGGCTTCATGTTGGTGCAAACATGGATCAGAGAACACAGGTTTTCATTGGAACCATGACATCAAAAGCACTTAATCTTAAAAATGTTGGGGATGAAACAATTCTTAACCTTGGTGCTCCAGATGATGCTAACCGTGCAATTGGTACACTTGATGAGGCTCTTAAGAAGATAAATAAGCAAAGAGCAGATTTAGGTGCTTATCAAAATCGTCTTGATTATACCGTAAGAGGTCTTGATATTGGTTCTGAAAACCTTCAGGCTGCAGAATCCAAGATTCGCGACACTGATATGGCTGCTGAAATGGTTGAACTTACCAAGAATCAGGTTCTCAGCCAGGCTGGTACTGCAATGCTTGCACAGGCAAATCAGTCAACACAGTCAGTTCTCAGCTTACTCCAGTAATTAAAGAACTATAAAAATAAAAGCCCTGTCTGAAGGTTCCTTCAAACAGGGCTTTTTTATGTAAAAAAGGCGTTTATCAGTATGAAATTCTTCCGCGAAAACTTCGTGCAAGCGTTAGTTTATCTGCATATTCAAGATCGCCGCCGACAGGAAGACCGGAAGCAAGCCGGCTTACCTTTACCGGTAATTGCTTTAAGACCTGTTGAAGATACAAAGCAGTAGTGTCGCCTTCAACAGTCGGATTTGT
>CAZLNE010000067.1:0-11981 GCA_964560975.1 uncultured Treponema sp.
TCTTTGCCTAATGCAAAAATCATGGTAGATAAAGAGTCTGCAGCCATTGAAGAATCGTGAACAATTGTAACTGACACTAGATCATTTTGAATAGGATATCCGTTTGTGGAATCCAGAATATGATGATACATTACGCCATCTTTAACAAAAAACCTTTCATACACACCAGAGGTAACTATACTCGTATTATAGGCTTCAATTTTTAAAGCAGGAGACGCATTTGAATCAAAAGGGTTTTTAATGCCTATATTCCATGCGGTGCCGTCTTTTTTAGTTCCATACGCATAGATGTTGCCTCCAAGATTAATTATACCATAAGGAATCTTGTTAATTATCAACAGCTTCATTAATTCATCAGCAGCCCAGCCCTTAGCAATACCGCCTAGATCAAGGGCCATACCAGCTTCCTGTAAAAAAACAGAATTGTTTTCTTTATTCAGTACAATCTTAGTATAATCAGTTTTTTGTAAAGCTTCACTCACCTGCTGTTCCGATGGAAGTGAATCTGCTGCCGGATCAAATCCATTTACGTTCCACAAACTAATAAGTGAACCCATGACGGGATTAAAAGCACCCTTACTTTCATATGCAAAAGAAACGGCTGATTCAATGACAAAAAATGTATCTTCGCTAACCATAACCGGAAAATCTCCAGCCGCCTTATTAATGTGAGAAATTTCAGAAGAAGCAATTGTATGGCTCATCTTTTTCTCAATCTCTTCCAAGCGGTCAAAGAGCTGATTATAAATCTTTTCTGTTCCATGTTCAAAAAGCTGAATTGTACAAACTGTATTGAGCGCGGTTTGCGTTTTTTGAGGAATTGAAGCTGGTTTACAGGATACAAAAAAAGAAATGCATATACCGATTACCATTACTAATGATAAGAGATTCTGCATTTCTTTCCTTGTTTTAAAAAAAATCATTATTTTGTGAAGCTAATATGTAACTCACGAAGCTGCTGCTCATCTACCTCACTTGGACACTCATCCATCGGACTTTGTGCAAATGAATTTTTCGGGAATGCAATAACTTCCTTAATTGAAGTCTGTTTACACATAAGCATAACCAGGCGGTCAAGTCCCGGAGCAATACCGCCGTGAGGAGGAGGACCATACTTAAAAGCCTCAGTTAAAAAGCCGAATTTTTTTTCTGCCTGTGCCTCATCAAAGCCGACAATAGCAAAAACTCTCTTTTGTAAAACTGGATCATGAATACGAATTGAGCCCGATGCAAGTTCATAGCCGTTTAGAACGAGGTCGTACAAGTCGCCCTTAACACTTCCCGGATCTGATTCCAAGGTTGCATGATAGCGTTCTTGAGGCATGGTAAACATATGATGTGCTGTATCCCATTTATTTTCTTCTTCATTCCACTCAAACATAGGAAAATCGACAATCCATGCAAAGGCGAATTCATCGGGATTGCAGAGGTTTAAGTCTTTTCCTAATTTAGTTCTAACCGCACCAAGTGCTGTACAGGCTGTCTTCCTTTTTACATCTGCAACAAAAAGAAGAAGGTCTCCCTTCTTGGCACCAAGCCTGTCACAAACTTCCGAAGTCTTACCCTCAAAGAATTTTGAGATTCCACCTTCCAAAGCTATGTCTCCAACCTTCATCCAGCCGAGACCCTTCGCCTTATAAATCTTAGCAACAGTTTCGAGTTCTTCAATAAGCTTGCGTGAGTATTTTTCTGCAGCACCGGGAACAACAAGAGCTTTTACAGCTCCGCCAGCAGAAAGAGCATCTTTGAAAGCTTGGAACGACCCTAGATCAGCTAAAAATGCGCCTTCCTGCATCTTCATATCGAAGCGGAGTTCAGGTTTATCGCTTCCGTACCATTCGATGGAATCATCGTAGGCAATTCTCTTAAAATGAGCTGGAAGCTCTACATTAAGAGCTTCCTTAAAAACAGCTCCCATCATTCCTTCTGTCATAGTAAGAATATCATCGCGGGAAACAAAGCTCATTTCCATATCTATCTGGGTAAACTCAGGTTGACGGTCGCCGCGGGCATCTTCATCCCGGTAACAACGTGCAATTTGGAAATAGCGGTCAAAACCGGAAACCATCAGTATCTGCTTGTAAAGCTGAGGAGATTGAGGCAGCGCATAAAATTGTCCAGGATACAAACGGGATGGAACGAGATAGTCTCGAGCACCCTCTGGTGTAGACTTTATGAAGGTTGGTGTTTCTAATTCATAAAAACCGTTTGCAGAAAGATATTTTCGTGCAGCAAGGGCAACAGTATGTCTTAGGGCTAAATTATGCTGCATTGGAGCAGAACGTAAATCGAGATATCTATATTTTAATCGTAAGTCTTCATTAGGAATAACTGGAGTACCGTCTTTTTGCTGCTCATCAATCATAAAAGGAAGAACATCGCTCTTTGAAAGCACAATAATCTGCTTTGCAACAACTTCGACTTCTCCTGTACTCATAGCAGAATTGATCATTGAATCAGGGCGTAATCTGACAACACCTTCAATTGCTATACAGTATTCCATCTTGAGCTCGAGCGCAAGATCAGATAATTCTTTTGGAGAATCGGAATCGACTACAACTTGAGTGACGCCATAACGGTCTCTTAAATTGATAAAAGATATTCCGCCGTGATCTCTTTTGCGGTATACCCAGCCGTTTAATACTATTTTTTTACCTTCATCACTTTTTCGGAGGTCCCCGCAAGTGTGAGTTCGCTTCATTGTTTCCATGCGTATATAATATCAATTAGAAGAAGCTGTATCAAGAGCTCAGGAAAAATGTTCTAAAGCAGTAAAAACAAGGAGAAAAAGTGTAAAATACTGCCGGCTAAGACAAATAAGTGCCAAACGCAATGGGTGTATCGTATTTTTTTTAGTGCATAAAAAATAACACCAATGGTATATGCAAGTCCGCCTAATATCAGAAACTTGAGACTATCAGGAGAAAGCAGCATCCTCATCGGTTTAATAGCAAAAATTATAAGCCAGCCCATGAGAATATACATGATGACAGAAAGAAACCTAATTCTATTGCCGAAAACTGCATAAAAAGTGACGCCCAATATTGCTAGACCCCAAATGATTCCAAATAAAGTCCATCCAAGTGCGCCTTGAAGTGCAGTAAGACAATAGGGGGTATACGTTCCTGCTATCAGTATGTAAATTGAAGAGTGATCAAAAATTGAAAAAACTTTTTTCGCCCCATAGGGTGTTAGAGCATGGTACAGTGTAGACATGAGGTATAAAAGGATAAGAGAAGAACCATATATTGTAAAACCTGTAAGATAATAAGATTTCATGGAATCTGGAGCAAGGTACACAGCCCTTACAACAAGAATAACAAGCGCTGCAATAGAGAGCCCTGTACCTACACCATGAGAGATGGAGTTCCAAATTTCTTCCATAACAGTATAGCGCTTAGGCTGTGTTTCATAAGCAATTCGTTTTTCTTCGCGTTCTTTTTTCTTTTGAATCTTTTGTTCTAATTTACTAAGTTTAACAGGATCTTCATGAAGCAGTGATTTTTTCAAATTATACAAAACTTGAGCAGTATCGGTACGGGCTTTTTGCTTTATTGCCCTAATCTCTTTTAGTGCTTCTTCTTTTTTTCCCTTATTTCCTATTTGCTCTTCTGTCATTTAAAAGCCTCCGCAGCTGTTTTACTATGAAGAAAATCAGTTGTGCCTATTTCTCATTTCATGAAGTAATACTCCAGCTGCAACCGAAACATTAAGGCTGTCGAGCTTACCACATGTAGGAATAGATACTATTGTGTCGCATGATTCTTTTAAAAGCCTTGCTATTCCTTCACCCTCGCTGCCCATTACAAGTACAGCCTTACTAGGAAGGTTAAGCGTTGTTACATTTTCCCCGCCGGCATCAGCCCCATAGATCCAAAATCCGGCTTTTTTGAGCGATTCAACAGTCCTGACTAAATTAGAAACCACGCTCACAGGAACCCAGGAACTTGCACCAGCACTCGACCGATCTATAACTTCACTCTCAAGAGCACTTCTGCGCTCTGGAATTATAACAAGATCGACACCGAACTGGTCACAACTTCTCAGTATTGCACCAACATTATGCGGATCAGTTATAGAATCAAGAACAACCACAATACTTCGACTTTCTACTGTATTTGACACCGAAACTTGCGAAAGGTATGCATCAAAATCAACATAATTAAACTTTTTTTCTTCTTCACCTTCAACCGTAAGTACAACACCCCTGTGTTCCTGTGCTGTTTTAGGAAGAGAAGAAACCAGGGAGTTCATACGTTTTTCTTCAACCCGGTCAATTCGTATGCCGCAGTCCTGAGCCTGCTGAATAATTTTCTTTACTCTAGGACCTATTTTTTCGACATAAAGACAGAGTTTTTCAGGGGTTTCACCTTTTTGTTTAAGAGAGGATTCTTTATAACTGCGTATTTTTTCTTCTATAGCGTGAAAGCCGGTTATTGTCCGCAGCATTTCTTATACTTTTTCCCTGAACCGCATGGACAAGGATCATTACGTCCAGTCTTAGCTCCTTCCCTCACAATGGTAGTGGGAACTAAGGAGCCGCTTTCATAAAGCCATTGGTCATCTTTTTTGATAAAATGAGCTTTTTCAAGATGAATATCTTTTAAGCCCTTTCTTGTATACGTTGCAGAAAATTCCACCCAGCCTTCTTTATCCGATGAACTTCCCTTTTCTACACGGATAATTTTTAGTCCCTGCCAGGTTGATTCTTCGCTCCACCGTCTTGTTTCTTCAAGATCGATCTCATTTTTGTCAGGATCCTGCACACAAGAACGGGCAATGTGATCAATCTCATGCATAGCATAGGCGCTGTATCTGCTTCGCATTAACTCTTCTGCAGTTACAGCCTTTCTTTCACCTTTTATAACCGGTTCGCAGCATTCTACATACTGTTTTTGCGAACCGCATGGACATAGTGTTTTACTCATGATATGAGTATATCAAAAATATCTGTCTCTTTCTATGCCCATCTTGCTTTATAAAAAAAAATATCGTACCATAGCCCAATGGAATATACAGCTTCCCACATACAAAAAGCGCTCAAAAAAACTATGTGTACAAGTCTTCTAAAGCGTTTTTTATCATATACAGCAATTAACACGCAAAGTGACCCCGCAAGAGCTGATAACGGTATTATACCTTCAACCGCGGAACAATCTTTATTTGCCCAAATTCTTGCCTCAGAACTTCGAAACTTAGGCGTTCACGAAGTATGGGTTACTGAACATGCCTATGTGTGCGCTCGAATAAGCGCCTCAAAAGGTTATGAAAACGAAACCTGTATCGGGTTTTTAGCACACATGGACACCGTTAACGAAGTAAGCGGAAAAGATGTTAAGGCTCAAGTAATAACAAATTATGACGGTACCCCTATTCTCCTTGGCAACAATCTATATCTGGACCCAAAAAACGATGCAGACCTTCAAGCGTCGCAGGGCGACACCATCATTTGCACAGACGGAACCACACTTCTCGGCTCGGATGATAAAGCAGGTATTGCCGAAATCATGACCGCTGTAGAACTGCTTCTAAAGAGCTCTGTCCCTCATGGTCCAGTTGAAATTATTTTTTCACCCGATGAAGAAACAGGCCACGGTATGGACAAGGTTCCCCTCGATTGGATTAAATCTTCATACTGCTTCACCTTAGACGGCGGACAGGCTGGAGAAATTGAAGCCGAATGCTTTAATGCATATAAAACAGAAGTTTTCTTTACAGGAAGAGCAAAACATACAGGAACAGCCCGGCCGGATATGATAAACGCCGTAACCATGGCGTCATTCTTTGTTCAGATTCTTCCCCGCAATGAAAGCCCCGAGACGACAGATGAACATCAAGGCTTTTTTGCACCGATGGAAATCGAAGGCAGTATAGATTCGGCGAAAGTAACCATTTTCGTACGCGATTTTTCATCGGAAGGTATGAGACAAAGACTCGAAAGAATCAATCTCTTTGCCAAAACGGCAGAAGCTCACTTTCCCGGTAGTGATGTAAAAATAGTACACACCTGCCAGTACCAAAACATGAAGGAAGTACTCGATAACAATCCTTTTGTTATGGAAAGCCTTGTTAAAGCTGTAACAAAGACAGGATTAACACCGATATTTAAACCAATAAGGGGGGGTACCGATGGTTCACGACTCACACAGATGGGTAAACCAACCCCGAATATTTTTACCGGCGGACACAACTTTCACTCAAGACTTGAATGGACATCACTGTCCCAAATGGTATATGCAGTAGAAACCATTCTTAATCTTGTACAAAAATCTTAAGGAGCATAATGTATGTACGAATATCACATAGAAGGCGGTTTTCCAATTAAGGGAACAGTTAAGGCCAGCGGAAATAAAAACGCAGCCCTGCCCTGCATAGCAGCTGCGCTTTTAACCAGCGAGCAAGTTACTCTTCAAAATATTCCAGATATTGAAGATACAGGGGTTATGCTTTCAGTACTAAAAGAAATTGGGGCCTCAGTAGAAAAAATCGGACCAAACTGCTGGAAAATTCAGGCCGATAAGCTTACCACAAGTGCGGTTCCTATAGAGCAAGCAAAAAAAATTAGAGCTTCAATTCTCTTTGCAGGACCTCTTTTAGCACGGACAGGAAGGGCAGAACTTCCTCCTCCCGGCGGCGATGTCATCGGACGAAGGCGGCTCGATACTCACTTTCTCGCTTTGACAGAACTCGGCGCCCGCGTTGAGATGGATGGCCAATTTACCTTTATAGCCAACAAACTCGTTGGTGCCGATATTTTTCTGGATGAGGCCTCTGTAACCGCAACTGAAAATGCTGTTATGGCTGCCGTCCTAGCTTCCGGAAAAACCATATTAACAAATGCTGCTAGCGAACCTCACGTACAGGATCTTTGCAATATGCTTAACTCAATGGGAGCTAAGATTACCGGCATCGGCTCAAACATACTTACCATACAGGGCGTAAAAAGCCTTCACGGTTGTGAATTCCGTATTGGTCCTGATTATATGGAAGTCGGATCATTCATCGGGCTTGCTGCTGTAACTAAGGGCAGCATCACCATTACCGGTATTGAACCCCGCGACATGAGATCTATTCGGCTTGCCTTTAATAAATTAGGCATACACTGGGATATTGAAGGAACAAACCTCATTGTACCCACCGGACAGGCAATGCAGGTTAATCCGGACTTAGGCGGTATGATTCCCAAAATCGATGATGCTCCATGGCCTGGATTTCCGCCTGATTTAACAAGCATCATGACTGTTGTTGCAACACAGGTAGAAGGTACCGTTCTTATACACGAAAAAATGTTTGAATCCCGCATGTTCTTTGTTGATAAACTTATAGGCATGGGAGCCCGCATTACACTCTGCGATCCGCATCGTGCTGTTGTATCCGGCCCAAGCACTCTTCATGGAACTGAATTAGTATCGCCTGATGTACGTGCTGGTATGGCAATGGTCATTGCAGCAATGGGCGCACGCGGAGAAAGCATTATTAGAAACGTGTATCAAGTTGAAAGAGGCTATGAACACCTCACCGAACGGCTCTTAAGTCTTGGTGCGCACATAGAGCGTAGAAGCGTCTAACTGCTTCTTAATTCTATAATAACCTCATAGGCTTTTTGAATTCTATGAAAGGCATCCAATGCAATAGACTGCTGTTCAGGTGAAAGGCTTTTTATTGCATCTGGATGATATTGTGCAGCAAGGCGCCGGTGAGCACTTTTAATAACAGAAAGACTATCAGTCTCATTAACCCCTAAAATCCTATAGGCTGCTGCTCTACCCGTTTGCCTGTTCGTTATCTGCAGCAGCTCAGATAAATATACAGACGGTCTATTACCATTTCTATCATCCCAGCCGAATTCAATAGAGTTTAATAATCCAAAAATAGCACTCACCATCTGTGTATTCGCGTACTTCGAAAGTTTTGAAGCAAGACATTCGGTAACAAGATCCAAGTTAGGTAATGAAGCTTTGAAAGCAGATCTGCATAAGGTATCCCAATCAATGTGAGAAAAAGAAGGGAAAGAATGGCGTATTTGTTTTGCGGCAACAGAAGGATTTCCAATTAACAGTACCGATAAAGCACATACCTGCAAGGCTCCATCAAAGGGTTCATCTATTGCACAATCTTTACTGCTTGCCTTCTCAAATAATAAACCAAGTTTTTTCTCATCTTTGTGACGCAAAAGAAGTATATCTATAAAAAAACCTGATAAAAAACCAAGTACAGTGCCGCCGACACCACCCAGAGAACCAACAACTATACCAATGAGCCGAAAACGATACGGTACAATTTTTTTAATCATATTAGAAACTTTAATATACATTCCTAGTCTGATCGCAAGGCGGTAAAGTATACAGTACTAATGAACGTAAACACGATTAACACAATAACCGCAATTGGAAGTGAAAGTGTTCCTATGAAGGCGAAAAGCACATAGTAAAGAAGATTAATCAAGTACAAAAATGAATCGAGTATGATATACGAAATAAAAGTGAAAAACGGTAACGTAAAGAGCCAAGTAAACTTAAATAATAATGTTTTATTCAATCTATAATTCCAGCTCAAAGCAGCTGTGAGAATAAAAACAATGAGCAAAATTAATGGATACGTTAATCTAGAAGTTAGTGATTGAAAATAAACTTCGGTAGAAAAACCATAGAGAGAAGCCTTATTTGCAAACCTGAACAGAGAAAACAGAGGCATAACCTTTGCACCCTTAGACGATTCACATATTTGTACAAAATCATCATACGGCATAGATAACAAATAATGATTCAAATAATTTAAACCGCTATTCTCATTATCTGAAAAAATCGGAGTCATATATCTTCCGTCAAGGTGACGATCTGCTGACTCAAGCATAATATAGGGAACCTTCTTTTTCTCACCCAAAGATACTAGATAGTTTTGGAATGCAGAATCGGTGTACTCAAGCGGCAGGACAGACATCTTTGCATAAGGAACATTAAAAGAATATGAAAGGTTTCCGTTTTTATCATATGCATAAAGCGAAAAATCACGCAGATATTGCACCAAACCGCCTGTTTTTTTAATCGCGGTACATCCCTTAATATATATAACGTCCTTTCCGCCGTCCATCCTGCTATTTGAAAAATAAATGTCCTTATACTGCTCAAACAACTGCAGATTCTCAGTCTCATCAATAAAAAAGTATTTAGTATTCATTTTTTCATACGCAATACTCTGATACCTGTGAATATCTAAATCAAGAGGATGAGCTTCTTTCAAGGAAGTAAAAAGATAGTAAGCCTTTTCAAAATCACCATTTACAAGAGAAAAATACCCCTCTTTTTTTTGCTCAAAAATCTGTTTAGATTTTTCATCCAAACCGGAAGGATTTTCATCAAGCATATTCCAAGCATCTGAGGAAATTTCTTTCAAAGTATCAATATTGCCGTTATCTGCGGGAGCTAACTGAAGAGCAAGAGAGGCATAATAATGTGCATTAAAATATTCTTTAGCACTAAAAGCCTTTCGTGCTTCTTCAACCAGTGTTGATATTGAATAACCAACTTCGGATGTGTCTCTTATATATCCAGAATTTTCCCCCAGCGCTGCACCTTGCCGCTCTTTTTTTATACTTGAATAATAAATTCCTATCTCATCAGACAGAGACAGAGCTTCTTCTGCCTTTGGTCTTAATGCTAATGCATTATCAATATAAAACTTTGCATAGCTATATTCTTCCTGTTGTGTATAATATCGTGCTAAGTCAACATACTCAGTATAGTTCTCGGTTATTTCAACCATATTGGCCTTTTTCCGTTCAAAATAAGGAGAAAAAATCTCTGCTGATATTACACAAAGAGCAATGCAGACTAAACCAACAACAAAAATACTTTTAATAAAATCAAGAAATACCAATGAAAATCTTTCAACCTTTTGCTCAGAATTTCGCCCAAAGGCCCAGGAATATCCAATCAAAAAAGCACTTATAAGTATAGAAGGAAGGAAAGATAAAAACATAAGAAGAATTGAATAAAGCTTATACACAATAATAGAACCGATTACACTTTCAGGCATGTCGATGGTTATATATCCATATACACAAAAACAAATAAATGAAAAAATTACGTATAAAAAAAGTACGGCTATAACGTGACGAGTTAGTTTCATACCTCAGCTTCCCTTCTTTCTCTTACACTAAGTATAAAGTATTGAAAAATTCCTGCCGTACTAAATACAATAGAAATTAGAACATTTATTATCAGCTGTAAATCCTGCAGAGAAGAACACAAAGAGACATTCTTTTCCTGCAAAAAAGATACTATTCTAGTGAAAACAGGACTTGTAAATATTGAAAGGTTAAGTTTGCAGATAATTACATATAAAATAATTACAAAGGAAAGATTTAAAAGCTTCCAGGAACTGAAGTTTTTTACACCAATTAAACTTAATAAAGCTAAACCGAGTGAAGCAAATGATAAGTACGAAATAAAACCTTTATTATATGCATTAAAAGCTTCTGTCCGTATTGACTTGGAAAAAGTAATAATACGTTCAATAACAACAGTTATTTTTGCTGCAGATGCAAATAAAGGATCTGCAAAGAATTCATTACCAGTGGGAGCCAATTGAAGATTAGTAAATTTTGATATACCGCCTTTTACGCCGGAAGCACCAGTGGTATCAAAATATAATCCTTCTGCAACATTTTGAGTAGAAATTTTTGAATAATAAAAAACTCCATACTCAGAAGGCCTAAAGTATCCCTCAGTTAATATGCTCTCTGTTCTACTATTAAATGATTTAAATAATCCTAGGTTTTCTAACCTAATTGTTTGAGGAATTAAAAAAGCCCACACTAGTAAACCAATAATGAAATACACTCCCACACTTAAAAGAGGGGATGCGGGATGACGAATCATATAGAAAATCATTCCCATACAGCTAAAAGCTGCAACAAAGGGAAAACACATGAGAATACCGTGTAAAAAAACATTAAACGAAAAAAAAGGCAATGAAGTGCCGGCAGCCATTTGTGAACAGCCGTCAACCAGCAAGTACGCAAAAGCACAAAACAGTGTTATTGTAATACACAAAATAGTGAAAACTACAAATAAAAACAAGGACGACTTCATAGTATCAGCATACCACGAAGTAATAAGTTAAACAACATATTTTTTTAACAAGTTTTCCACAGGTTTTACAGAAGTAATTTTGCTATTTTCATGGAGTAAATATAGAAATTTGTGATTTAAATACGAAGAGTGAAAGCATTTTTAGATAAAAAAAACATAAATCATTACCATACAAAGAAATAAGCTAGTCTTTTATAATAAAGGTACATAAAAAAACCTTTTTTCTTTATATTAAAAGAAATAAGGCCTTTTCTTTGCTTTACATTAAAAGTTTTCCACAGCTTATACACAATCTTTGCAAATGCAGATATAGCAAGAACTGATTATATTATTAACCTAAAAATACCTGACCTTGATTATCAATAGCAAGAATAGTCTTGCATTCCGAACACCTAAAACGTCCCGCACGGGTCGCCTTTAATTTTTTGGAACATACAGGACATGCAAAAATTTTGGGGAATACTCCGCTTTCTGCAACTGCTTCCCGCTTGAAAAAATGAAATGCATCTTCCAGGGTATCTTTTATATTAAAAAATTGAGAAAAACCAAGAAGCTGAAAAACTTCATACACCTTCGGTTGAATTTCTAAAAGAACAATATCTCCACCCTTTGGCTTTACCATTTTTAAAAATGCTGTAAAGGAGCCGATTCCGGTTGAAGATACATAATTCAAAGCTGAACAATTAAAAATTATATTTATATAGCCGGCCTCAACAATCTTTGCAACACGTTTTTGAAAAAAAACAGAATTATATGTATCTATGTACCCGCTTAGATAAACAACCATACACTCTTCAACAGAAGAAGCCTTCTCCAACTGAATTTTGAGACTATCATCTTTTTCATCATTAAAACCGGGTATAAGACTATTATTACTACTCATTTTCC
>CAZLNE010000068.1:0-10554 GCA_964560975.1 uncultured Treponema sp.
CTTAAAGATACGGGAGCCGCAATTATGATACGGGATGTTATGGATGAAACCTTTTTATATAAAGACGGTTCATCGGTCCGTTTAGCAGGTTCAACCCTGCTGTTTACCGAATATCCTCCTTCTATTAATAAAGAGCAGCTTTACACAGCCTTGAAAAGTTTGAGCGGTCAGGACACCATAAAATCTTCAGACGGATCATCTTTTCTGACGGTAGAAGATGGGCAGAAATTGTCCGGTTCATCCAGCAGCAGTTCAAGAGACACAAACAAAGTAAACGGTGCAGAACAAAAAAACGATACAAGTTCTTCACTTTTAAAGGGGTCAGGCATATCAGATAATGAAGAACTTGCATCGTCAATTCAAAGCACCCTTTCTGGTGCTCAAAATTCTGAATCCTTGACAGAATCCGAATCTAATGTTTTTGTTGAACAGGTTGATACCGGAATCAGGCTTTCTATTCGGGATATTCGCTTTGTAAGCGATAGTGCAGTAATTCTAAGCGAGGAAAAGTGGCGCCTTGATGAGATTGCAAAAGTCTTACGTTTAGTGCCTGACAGATTTTTTCTCGTAGAAGGTCATACTGCGGCAACAGGGAACCCGGCAGGTGAAAAAGAACTATCGATAGAGCGCGCAAAAAAAATTATAAGTGAGATGGCTGCGCGGGGAATTCCTGAAGAAAGATTTATATATACCGGCTTTGGAGCTGAAAATCCGATAACAGATAACAGTACCACTGAAGGTAAAGCAAAAAATCGCAGGGTCGAAATTACTATATTGGAATAAATAGTAATTTATCTATAAATTGTTTATTATTTATTGACAGAACAAAGTTGTGACCTTACAATGAAGTTAAAGTATGGAAGAGTTAATTACAAATAGTATTCAAAATGATTTATTACACTTAGAAAAGCAATACTCGTTGGATGTACTTGATGACTGGGTTACAACAGCGGGCCTTATAGAATCTGCTTTATCAATGATCAAGTCTGCAATTTTAAATTCAGATCCGCATATTTTTATACATGTAAGCGAAGCTCATGAATACCGCGAGATAGATCGCGAAGGCTTAGCATCGATTCCGGATGATTCCCTTTTTACGGCTTGTCTTTCCATGCAGTCAACAGGCAGTTTAATTGATGCCGTGTTTGACGATTACAATCTCGACGATTCCATGCTTCATGATTTGTTGCGGGAAACCTATAATGCACAATTTGTTATACCAATCGTTCACCGTTTTTCGCTTCTTGCGTTTATTATAATGGCAGTAAAGGATTTAAACGAGGACCAAGTAACCTTTATTAATGAATTGTTATCCCGCTTAAGGATTAACTTATATGCAGCTTCTATTGCAGATAATCGTCAACGGGAGCTTATTGAGCTTTCGGAGTATCCTGAGACCCTTCATAGTCATGTAAATCTTGGAGAGCTCGTAAAGCACCTTTTAGATGATTTAGGAAAAAAACTTTCTTTTGATTACGGTATATATTATCATTATGATGAATACTTGGATCTATTACTTCCCGATGTCTGGATTACAGGCGGTATTACACCCGATCCTCTGTCGAGCGGAAAGGGAATTTCAGGGCTCACTCTTGAACGTAAACGCCCTGTGTATATTCCAGACAGAGAAAAACATCCGTCCTATTCATCTATGCCGGAAGAAAAATTCATACAAGGTTCTTTTATTTCTGCCCCTGTACAAACTGATAAACGTGTTCTTGGTGTTATAACTTTATGTAGGGATTCTGGAAAAAAAGATATTTTTGGTGTTGAGCACCGGTATATGCTGGAAATTTTAACAGCCTTTTTAGCTACCGAGATTAACAGCCGTCTTTTGTATACAGAGCTTGAAGAAAGCTACTTTTCTACTGTATCTTCGCTTACTAGAGCACTAGAGGCAAAGGATCATTATACTAGAGGCCATTCTGAGCGTGTCATGAAATACGCCGTGGGAATTGCACAGTCCCTTAATCTTTCATATGATGCAATACGGCGAATACGGTATGCAGCAATACTTCATGATATTGGAAAAATAGGTATAAGCGATTCCATAATTACAAAAACTTCCAGATTGACAGAAGATGAATACAAGGAAATAAAGAAACACACTGAAATTGGGTATGATATCGTTAATGATTCAGGTTTTTTCTCAGAAATCCGGGATTTAATACGGTATCATCATGAGAAGATTGACGGTACCGGATACTACGCGAAGCATCTGGGAGATTATCCCTGGGAAGCTATGCTTATAAGTCTTGCAGATATTTATGATGCTCTCGCATCGGAACGCCCTTACCGGAAAGCTTACTCGCATGAAGAAGCACTTAATTCTCTTGATACACTTGTCGGAATAAATTTTGATCAAAAAATACTAAATGCATTTAAAGATTGGATGAGTAGTGAAACCAGTTTGGAAAGTCAATCAGCTGTCTAGATTATTTATCTATAATTTATTATACTAATCCCAAAATTACAGCCTGCAACACGGCTGAATCTACTCTAATTTCAGGAGACCAAAAATGGTTTATTCGGCAGAAGTGGAACACATGTGTCCCTTGGCAAAAGCCGCCTATCACGGACCTGCTCCTATTCCTCAAGAAGGAAAATGGGTTCAGGCTAAGGAAATAAAAGATATTTCCGGTTTTACACATGGTGTGGGTTGGTGTGCTCCCCAGCAGGGTGCTTGCAAACTCACCTTAAATGTTAAAGAAGGTGTTATTCAGGAAGCTCTCGTAGAGACGATCGGCTGTTCCGGTATGACACATTCTGCAGCAATGGCAAGTGAAATTCTAATTGGAAAAACAATTCTTGAAGCAATGAATACCGACCTTGTTTGTGATGCTATTAATACCGCTATGCGCGAATTGTTCCTTCAGATCATTTACGGACGCACACAGTCTGCTTTCTCGGAAGGCGGACTTGAAGTTGGTGCTTCTTTGGAAGATCTTGGAAAAGGATTACGTTCACAGGTTGGAACCATGTTTGCTACATTGAAGACTGGTCCACGCTACCTTGAAATGGCAGAAGGCTATGTTGAAAAAATAGCAGTAGATAAAGACGGTGCTATTATCGGGTACAAGTTTATCAGCTTTGGTAAGATGATGGATGCAATTAAAAAGGGTGAAGAACCCGCAGCTGCTATGGAAAAGGCACGCGGTTCCTATGGACGCACAACTGAAGATCAGGGTGCAGTAAAACTTATTGACCCCCGCAAGGAGTAAAACAATGGCATTATTTGAAAGTTATGCACGCCGTGAAAAACAAATTCTTGCGGCTATTAAAAAATATGGAATTAATTCTGTTGAAGAATGTAAAAAGATTTGTGAAGATAAGGGCGTTGATGTTTATAAGCTCGTAGAAAGCGTTCAGCCGATCTGTTTTGAAAACGCAAAATGGGCATACGTAGTCGGCGCTGCTATGGCAATCAAAAAAGGCGAGAAAACTGCTGTAGAAGTTGCTAAAACTCTCGGCGAAGGCTTACAGGCGTTCTGTATTCCCGGATCCGTTGCTGATGACCGCAAAGTAGGTGTAGGTCACGGAAATCTCGCTGCAATGCTTTTATCTGATGAGTCAAAGTGCTTTGCATTCCTTGCAGGCCACGAATCATTCGCTGCTGCAGAAGGCGCAATCGGTATTGCACGTTCTGCAAACCGCGCACGTAAAACTCCGCTTCGCGTTATTCTTAATGGTCTTGGAAAAGATGCAGCTCAGATTATCAGCCGTATTAATGGTTTTACCTATGTTCAGACACAGTTTGACTATTTTACCGGCAAGTTAACTATTGTTAAAGAAATTGCATACTCAAAAGGCGAACGTGCCGCTGTAAAATGCTATGGTGCAGATGATGTACGCGAAGGCGTTGCCATTATGCATCATGAAGGTGTTGATGTTTCCATTACCGGTAACTCAACCAACCCGACACGTTTCCAGCACCCTGTTGCAGGAACATTCAAAAAAGAATGCATCGAGCAGGGCAAGAAATACTTCTCTGTAGCTTCCGGAGGCGGTACAGGTCGTACTCTCCATCCAGATAACATGGCTGCAGGTCCTGCTTCTTATGGTATGACCGACACTATGGGACGCATGCACTCAGATGCACAGTTTGCAGGTTCTTCTTCTGTTCCTGCTCACGTAGAAATGATGGGACTTATTGGTATGGGAAATAACCCGATGGTAGGCGCATCTGTTTCTGTAGCTGTAGCTGTATCAGAAGCAATGAAAAAATAATTACTTTTTAGAGTAATGTAAAACCGGTATTCTTAGGAGTACCGGTTTTTTTTATACAGAAATTAAAAATCTGTCATGCTTTGATGGATAAAAAAGTGAATTTATTATATAATGCTTTATTAGTATAGGCTGCAAAAGTCTTACGTATATACATGGTTGTGCAAAAGGATGAGCCAATGGAAAAAAAGGTAGCTCTAATATGCAACCCCGTTGCAGGTAAGGGTCATGCAGGGAAATATCTATCATTTATAGTGAAACAATTTGAGAATCTTGGTTTAGTATATACACTTTTCATTACCGAAAGAATTGGTCATGCACAGGAAATTGCGCAGCAAAGTTGTGGTACTTTTACTGTTATTGCAGTAGCCGGCGGGGATGGTACATGTAATGAAGTTGTTAATGGTATTATGGCTTACCGTAACAGTACAGGGGCTGAGTGTCCGCATTTAGCGGTAATTCCTGTTGGAAGAGGAAATGATTTTGCGTATGGTGCAGGAGTTCCAAAAGATATTGGAGAGGCCTGTAAAATTATTGCAGATAATACAACGAGACCCTTGGATATTGGACGTATTACAGGCGGTTATTATCCCGATGGAAAGTATTTTGCAAACGGCATAGGGATAGGTTTTGATACGGTTGTAGGTCTTAATGCCGCAAAACATAAGAATTTTCATGGTGCCATAAGTTATTTGGCTGGTGTTATAGATACTTTCATTGTTTTTAAACAGGCCCCGCACTCAAGTATCTCTTATAATGGGAAGACTGAAGATTATGAGTTTACCCAAATATCAATTCTTAACGGCAGGCGAATGGGCGGTTTGTTTTACATGGCTCCGGAATCTGATATTTCTGATGGCAAGTTGGATCTTTGTATGACCGTCAGAGCTCTTACCAGGTTTCAGATGTTAGGGCTGCTTCTTAAGCTTTTTCGTGGTTCACAAATATATTCACCATTAATGAAAACGGCGCGGGCGATTTCTTATGAAATTGATGCTCCTAATGGCGGTTTAATATGTCATGCAGATGGCGAGACTGTCTGCACTGATGGGACGCATTTGCTCATTGAGTGTGTACCTTCAGCTTTGAGAGTCTTTACTAAGCCCGGTTTACCTCCTCCTTTTTCATTATCATCTAAGGCTGATGCATGATAAAACGGTTTATTCATTTTACGGTCACAGGCTTTATTTCTTTTCTTCTTCACATTCTTTGTAAGGTAGATAAAACAGAAATTTCTGCACTTCCTTTGAAAGGACCGTGTATCTTCGTTACAAACCATGTTAATTTTTTAGAAGTACCAATGATTTATACTTGTGTACAACCGCGAATCGTTCATTCCCTCATAAAGATTGAAACTTGGGAAAATCCGATTTTACGTTTTTTAGCGGGTATTTGGCATGCTATTCCTATAAGAAGAGGGGTATCTGATTTTTCTGCCTTTAGTGCTGTAGAAGAAGTTTTCAAAAATGATGGTATTTTAATAATGGCTCCTGAGGGAACAAGAAGTAAAACTGGAGTATTACAGCGGGGTCATGCCGGGGCAGTATTGCTCGCAGTTCATAATAAAGTTCCTGTGTATCCCTTAGTGCATACCGGCGGACAGCACATATATACAAATCTAAAACGATGTAAGAGGACAACGTTTACATTCCATGTTGGAAAACCCTTTTATATAGACACAAATGGTGAAAAGCTTGACTCAGCATTACGGCAAAAACTTACAACACAGCTTATGTACAGGATAGCTATATTATTACCTGAAGAACAGAGGGGACACTATGCCTTTGAAAACCTAGATATTACTCCTCATTTGCGGGATATATAGTAATGATCCGCTATGCAGGCGCCTTTTCAGCCGGTTTTGAAAAAATAATTCCATCTCTTATTAGCGAAACTGTTACAGATGCGTACATCGAACGAGTGGAATCAGCACTCGTTCTTTTTTCAAGTACTCAGGTTCTACACGAAGAGAGTCTCCCTTTTATTAATACACTGTATGTTTGCATATCAGTATGGAATACGAATAATTTAGATTTTTCTACGCTGATTCGTAAAATATCCGCTTCAACTATAGAGTTTTCGTGTGAACCTTTTCTAAAAGGAAAGCAAAATTTTCGTTTACGTTTTTCAAGGGAAAATCAGTTTACCTCGGTTGATAAGGTGCAGGTTTCTTTACTCGAAAAGTCTATATCTGACGTGACCGGCCTAGTTCCTGACAGACTAAATGCAAAAACCGAGTTCCATCTAATTATTAGACGCGAAGAGTTAAGTTTTTTTGCATTGAAATTGACCGAAAAGGGTTCAACGGAGAAATTGTATGAGAAGGGCGAGCTTCGGCCTGAAACTGTGCGCCTTATGCTTCATCTGATTAAAGCATGTGATGAGGATTATGTCATCTGTGATCCTTTTGCTGGTTACGGCTCAATTCCAAGACAGATCGCAGTGTTATATCCGAATAGTCACCTCTATATAAATGATATTGACCAAAATCTTGTTTTTCGATTGTCTCATGAATTTGCTGATACGAAGCGCTTTACTGTCAGCTCTGGTGACGCATGCAGGAGCCAAATAGAAAAAAACAGTATAAACCTTATTGTAACAGATCCTCCTTGGGGCAGTTTCGACACGTCTTTACCAAAAGAAGCTCTTCCATCTTTTTATAGAGATATACTCATTGAATTTGAGCGAATACTTATTTCAGGCGGACGAGCTGCAGTGCTGACAGGTGCAAAAAAGGAATTTGAGGGTGCTATATCTCTTTTTGAGTGTTTTAGAAAAAGCTCGGAGAAAGAGAGTTTTCGAACTGATATTCTCATCAATGGAAAAAAGGCTGCGGTGTACTGTCTTTCAAAAGAATATTGATAGTTTGAACCAAGTACTGTACATAATAAGAGAGGCTTTCTTGCAGTCTATATAAATCTGTATTATACTAGAAAAAAGAAAGTTTGGAGGTAGTACCAATGCCTATTTTAGGAACATGTATGGTCCCTCATCCCCCTCTCATAGTCGGCTCAGTAGGCAGGGGTAAAGAACATAGGGTTAAAAAGACTATTGACGCCTATCACAAAGAAGCTAAACGAATCGCACTATTAAAGCCTCAAACTATAATCATAACGTCACCTCATGCTCCGCTGTACGCAGATTATTTTCATGTTTCACAAGGGAAGGGTGCTTATGGAGATTTTTATCAGTTTGGAGATGATTCAGTCTCAATAAGCTGCACGTATGACGAAGAGTTTGTTTCGAGCCTGGATAATTTGTGTAAGGCTCAAAATTTTCCTGCAGGAACCCTCGGCAACGCACATCCGGCCCTCGATCACGGCACAATGGTTCCTCTTTATTTTATTAATCAATATTACACAGATTATACACTGGTTCGTGTTGGGCTTTCTGCTCTTTCGTATTATGAACATTATAAGTTTGGCCAGCTTTTAGCCCGCACATCTTCTCTCCTTGGCCGTTCTGTGTACTTTGTTGCTAGCGGAGATCTTTCTCATAAACTTCTTTCCGACGGTCCGTACGGGTTTTCAGAGGAAGGACCAGTGTATGATGAGCGCCTGATGGAAGCAATGGCAAGAGGAGACTTCCTTTCGCTTTTTAGTTTTTCTGAAGATTTTTGCGATGCTGCAGCTGAATGCGGTCACCGCTCATTCTGCATCATGGCAGGGTTCCTTGACCGCACTCTCGTTATCCCGGAAAAGCTTTCATATGAAGGGCCTTTTGGCGTCGGATACGGAATTTGTACCTTTTCTCCCGTGGAAGACGATGATTCACGGAATTTTTTGGATCAGGCACTGGAAATAGAACAGAATGCACTATCGCAATCCCGATTACACGAGGGCAAATATATATCTCTCGCTCGCCAGTCTTTAGAGTACTATATACAACATGGTTCTATTATGGAACTGCCTGAAAATCTTGATGCAGAATTGTTAGAGCAGAGAGCAGGTGTCTTTGTATCTATTAAAAAACAAGGAAAGCTCAGAGGCTGTATTGGTACTATCAGCCCGGTTTATAAGTCTGTCGCAGAAGAGATACTGCAAAATGCGGTAAGTTCAGGTGTTAAGGATTATCGGTTTAATCCTGTTACCAAAGAGGAACTCAAAGATCTAGTCTATAGTGTTGATATATTAGGTCCTATAGAAAAGATACAGAGTGAAGAAGAGCTGGATCCTCAGCAGTATGGTGTTATAGTAAGTTCCGGAACAAAAAGGGGTTTGCTGCTTCCTAATCTTGAGGGCGTAGATACTGTCGAAGAACAAATTGATATTGCGCGCCGAAAGGCAGGTATAAGTCCCGCAGAAAAAATAACATTAGAGCGTTTTGAAGTTATAAGGCACAAATAGATTCTTATTGAACCGTAAAAAAGGGGAAAATGATGAGTACAATATGTTCTGTTTGTCATCACCGGTGTAATCTCGAGGAAGGCCAAACCGGATTTTGCCGTGCAAGGAAAAACATAAATGATGTTGTAGTCTGCTGTAATTACGGAAGAATTACCTCTATTGCCCTTGATCCTATAGAAAAAAAGCCCTTAAGGCAATTTCATCCCGGCTCAAAAATTCTTTCCATAGGAAGCTGGGGCTGCAATATGGTGTGCGAGTTCTGCCAGAATTTTAGAATATCTATAACTGATGGTTCTCACGTACGAAATGCTTTTATTCCGCCTGATGAACTGGTTCAAATAGCAATAGACAGCAGGGTTGAAGGAAATATCGGATTAGCCTTTACCTATAATGAACCGTTGATCAGTTTTGAATATATTACTGATTGTGCTCATGAAGCGCATAAAAAAGATTTGAGAATTGTTGCGGTAACCAATGGATGTTTTTCTGAGGAAACTGCTCAAAAGGTGCTTGTGCATATTGATGCATTGAATATCGATTTAAAATCGTTTAATCCTTCGTTTTATAAAAGAATGAAGGGTGATCTGGAAATGGTAAAAAATTTTATTAAAATTGCAGATACAACTAGTCATATTGAACTAACCACTCTCATTGTTCCTGGTCTTAATGATTCTGTAACCGAAATGGAACAGCTTGCCTCCTGGATTTCTTCGGTCGATGATGAAATACCTCTTCATGTGACGCGTTTTTTTCCTGCTTGGAAGATGGCAGATGCAGAAGCTACTCCTGTTGAGAAGGTCTGCGAACTTGCTGATATTGCCCGTAAACACCTGAAAACAGTATATACAGGAAATTGTTAGAAAATTTATTACCTCAGAAAAATGCAGATACATACAGTCCGAATAACTACTAATCAACGCTAAAAACGAAATCAAACATAGAATCATTTCTTCGCGTTCATTCGTGCCCATTCGCGGTACCACTTTTTCTTGCTGCCTGTTTTACCCGAACTCTGTGTGTGCGGAGCAACTGTGTCCGCGTAAAGCTCGATAGAGCTTAGCGGTCTGTGTGTTCTGTGGTTTTTCCCATCTGTGAAATCTGCGTCATCTGCGGATTTCTTTTCTCTCCTTAATTAGTCTGTCAAAAAAAATACCGGTGAATAAAAGAGCTGTTCCTGCAACAAGGGCGATGGTGATTGGGTCGCGGAAAAAGATGAGAGCACCAAGGCTTGTCATGGGAATTTTTACAAAGGTATGAATACTGCCCTCTGTTATGGGAATATCGCGCAAACCTATGGTGAGTGCAATCTGTGCAAAGTAAGCGCCGGCAGCTGCAAGTATAAGAATGATCACTGAATAAAGATCCAAGTTTACTGCCTGCGTCACAGAAAAACCTGTCATGAGAATTCCGACAATGCATACTCCAAGGTAAATAACGATGGGGTGTTCAGTAAGAGATGCCCTCTTATTAAAGTGATACGAAATACCTGCAAAAAAACCGCTTGAAATTCCAATGATGTTTGCACTGAGCGTCGATGAGTGATCGTCTGCAAGAACAATGTACATTCCGATGAATGCTATCAGTATGCCTATGATGGTTGCAAACCTTACCTTGTCTTTTAAGAAAATAATGGCAAATAGTGCAACGAATATGGGAAAGGTATTATTAAAAAAAGTTGCCCGTCCGGGAGATCCTGTTGATATTGACACGTAGTACAGCATCATTGCAAGCGACCCGAAAAATCCCCGTCCTAGCCATGGTTTAAATCGTACAACTTTGAATGGTGTGCCGGTTACCGCAAGCTGAACAAGACCTATGCCCAATCCTACTGCGAAGCGCGAAAATGTGGTAAAGTAGCCGTCAAATCCTTTTGACAACAAACTGATAATGAGTGCAGTTGCAGCAAAAAGAATATTCGAAAGATAAATAAAGGCCAGCGATCTGCCGTATGAATTTTGATTTTTTTCTATTGTTTTCATATGAG
>CAZLNE010000068.1:10564-11826 GCA_964560975.1 uncultured Treponema sp.
AACACCTTTTCTTTTTTAGATACTATTAAAAAATCGCGGCTATCGTATATCGGTATTACACGACCTTCCCAAGGTTGATAGATGGGAGTGGAAACTTACGCTGCCCATTCAGGTGTTAATTCGTATTCTTAAGCTGATACAGCTTATCTTTTAAGTACACGAGGCGGTTTCTTAGTTCCCGGACCTGTTCCATACTGGACATTATTTTTGACTGCATGTACACATCAGCAAGGATGCCGTCAAAAAGAAAGTCTGCAAAGGTTGCAAAGCTTGCAGAGTTCATAGAAAAATCTGTCGGCATGACGACTTCTTTTAATTCCCGCTGTAAATCATGTAGAAGGTAATTAATACGGTTCATTATTTCACCAGCGGAACCGAGTTTCGAGTGTTTAATAAGGTCAACAATAAAGCCGCCCCCTAAAATATCGAGAAAACCCCAATTTCTGGCGCTGCGGAATTTATCTTCTGCCTGGTCTACAAGGGGAAGAATCTTATCAATGATGACGAGAACGTCCTGTATTTCTTTGCGGTTAATATCATTCATAGTAGTAATGTACTTCTTTTTTACTCTCATATCAAGTAATTCCCGTATCAGTTTTTTGCTTTATTAATTGATGATCTTAATCTTTATCATTTGTAAAGTTTCTGAATTATTTTTAAATTATATGGCTTTTTTGAAACCTTGAATGCTTGTAAGAAATGTATCAGTTTACTATAATGACTTATTAATTCGTAATTACTGCCTCGTGTTGAGGTTTGGAGGTATAGAGTGGCAAAGGGAAGACCGGAAATATCTGTTGAAAAGTGTAAGGGATGCGGTTTATGTATAACAGCGTGTCCAAAAAAAATCTTAGAAATGTCAAACATAACAAATTCTCAGGGTGTTCACTATCCTGTATGTATTAATGAAGATCAATGTATTGCCTGCTCATTTTGTGCAACAATATGTCCCGATATGGTAATTGAAATTATTAAGGAAGACTAATAATGAATAAAAAGATTTTAATGAAAGGAAATGAGGCAATAGGAGAGGCTGCAATCCTTGCCGGATGCAGACATTACTTTGCGTATCCAATTACTCCTCAAAATGAAATTCCTGCCTACATGGCTGAACGTTTGCCTGAAGTTAACGGTACATTCCTTCAAGCAGAAAGTGAAATTGCTGCTATTTATATGGTACTGGGCGCATCGGCCGGAGGAGCCCGTGTAATGACTTCTTCTTCTTCTCCTGGAATTGCACTAAAGCAGGAAGGATTATCCTA
>CAZLNE010000069.1:0-8436 GCA_964560975.1 uncultured Treponema sp.
GAAATTCGGCAGGCGATTTTGTGAATATTGGTACTGGAAAAGAACTTACTATTAAGCAGCTTGCAGAAAGTGTAAGAGATATTGTATATAAAGACTCCTCTGCTGCCTGTACAATTAAATGGGATACCTCTATGCCAAACGGCACACCTAGAAAACTTTGCGATGTAACTCGTCTTACTAATTTAGGATTTACAGCAAAAACAGATTTTAAAGAAGGTATAGAGAACGCATATAAAGACTTTTTAAGAAAATAGTAGAACTGGAGACTTTATTATGAAAGGCATTATCCTCGCCGGCGGATCCGGTACAAGACTCTACCCTATTACAAAGGCTGTTTCAAAACAGATTCTACCTCTGTATGACAAGCCTATGATTTATTACCCGCTTTCGGTACTCATGCTTTCCGGTATTAACGAAGTATTAATAATTTCTACACCGCGCGACGTTAAGGTTTTTGAAGAGCTCTTTGGGGACGGTTCATGGCTCGGTATGAAGTTTACCTATGCTGTACAGGAAAGTCCAAGAGGATTAGCAGATGCATTTATCATAGGAGAAAACTTCATAGGAAAAGATTCTGTAGCCCTTGTTCTAGGTGACAATATTTTTTACGGTCAAAGTTTTACCAAAACCCTCATGAATGCAAGACTTTCTATAGACACTAATAAGGGCTCAGTAATTTTCGGCTACTATGTAAAAGATCCAACTTCCTATGGAGTGGTACAATTTGACGAAAATGGTAAAGCCTTACACATCGAAGAAAAACCTCAAAACCCTAAGTCTAATTATGCTGTTCCCGGTCTATATTTTTATGACAACAGTGTCATATCAATAGCAAAAAACGTAAAACCTTCCGCACGCGGAGAAATAGAAATTACGAGCGTTAATAACGAGTATCTTTCAAAAGGAAAACTGCAGGTGGAAAAACTCGGGCGAGGTATGGCCTGGCTCGACACCGGTACCTATGATGGTTTACTCGAAGCGTCTAACTTTATTGCGACTATTCAAAAAAGACAGGGAATGTATGTGTCTTGTATAGAAGAAATTGCCTACCGCAATAAATGGATTACTAAAGAACATCTTCTTTCCCTTGCTGCAGGATATAAGACTGAATATGGTGATTATTTAAAATTTGTTGGGGGTAACTTCTAATGCCCTTTACGTTTAAACCTTGCCCAATTTCCGGTTTAGTAGAAATTGAACCTAAAATATTTGGTGATTCTCGTGGTTATTTCTTGGAAACATATAGTGAAAAAGATTTTTTCGCAGCCGGCTATACAATGAAATTTGTACAGGATAATCAGTCAAAGTCAACTAAGGGTGTTATTCGCGGTCTTCACTTTCAAAAAAAACATCCGCAAGGAAAGCTTGTGCGTTGTCTTGAAGGTCTTGTGTACGATGTTGCATTAGATTTAAGAACAGAATCCCCTACTTTTGGACATTACTACGGTGTTTACCTTGACAGTGAAAAGCAAAATATGTTTTATGTGCCGCCCGGGTTTGCTCATGGTTTTATGGTACTGTCTCATACTGCTGTCTTTGCCTACAAGTGTACCGATTTTTATCATCCTGAAGATGAAGGAAGTATTTTGTGGAATGATCCAAATATAAACATCCCTTGGAATACGATAGCACCGGGAGTGAATGCTCTATTATCAGAAAAAGACTTAAAGCATCCGCTTTTTAATAAAAACAAAAAGTATTTTTCTATTGATGGTGTTTGGGAAGGCTCTCTATGATTTGGCTCATTGGAAATAAGGGAATGCTCGGTACAGAGCTTGAAAAACAGCTTGTAGAAAATAATCTAGAGCTTATTGGTACCGATCGTGATGTAGATATTACAAAAGAAGAAGCATTACAGGATTTTGCAAAAGGTAAAAATATCAGCTGGATTATTAACTGTGCCGCCTACACGGCAGTAGATAAGGCAGAAGATGAAAAAGACTTAGCACGATTATTGAATACAGTCGGACCAAAAAACATTGCCCTTACTGCAAAAAAAATTGGAGCAAAACTTATTCATATATCAACAGATTATGTATTTGACGGAAAAGGTACAGAGCCCTATCCTGTAGATACGGTAAGAAATCCTCAAAGTGTGTACGGCAGGACAAAGGCAGACGGCGAGAAAGTTATTGAAGATGTTTTACCGGATGCACATTACATAATAAGAACGGCCTGGCTTTACGGATACAATGGACCGAATTTTGTGTACACGATGATAAAGCTCATGAATACAAAAGAAAGCTTAAACGTCGTTAATGACCAAAAAGGCTGTCCTACCAATGCAAAGGATTTAGCATCTGCAATTATTGCACTGATAACGAAAGAAAACTCTGTTCAATTATCAGTTCCTCCCGGCATATATCAGTACTGTAACGAAGGCCGGATTACCTGGTATGAATTTGCCCTGGCTATACAAAAAAACGCAGCTGAAAAAGGTCTTATTACAAATTTCTGCACTGTACATCCATGTACATCCAGCGAGTTTAAGTCTAAGGCTGTAAGACCCGAATACTCAGTTATGGACTTAACTAAAATCAAGGAAATTCTGGGGATCTCTATTCCCTCATGGGAAGAAAGCTTGAATGATTTTCTATCTCATAAAGAGCTATTACGTCTATCTTAAAAGGAGATTATTATGTCACGCACATTAAAAAATATCTTAGTTACAGGCGGTGCTGGTTTTATTGGCTGTAATTTTATTCACTATATGCTCTCCCCTGCATCCGGCTTTACAGGCAGTATTATTAATCTTGATGCACTAACCTACTGCGGTAACCTTGAAAGCCTCTGCGGCATTGACGCTCAACACGGTGCAAAAGGAAGCGGCCGTTATACCTTTGTACAGGGCGACATCTGCGACAGAAACCTCGTAGATTCAATTTTACTAACATACAAAATAGACACCATAGTACACTTTGCTGCCGAAAGCCATGTAGACCGCTCTATTCACGGTCCTGAAGCCTTTATTAAAACAAATATTATGGGTACCTTTACGCTCCTTGACTCTGCACGGAATTTTTGGAAGAATGAAGACGGTTCAATGAGGAGCGATGTTCTTTTTCATCACATAAGTACCGATGAAGTATACGGCTCCCTTGGAGACACTGGATTCTTTTTAGAAACAACACCGTATGATCCAAGAAGCCCTTATTCTTCAAGCAAGGCCTCGAGCGACCACCTGGTTATGGCATATTACCATACCTACGGTCTTCCTATAACGCTTTCAAACTGCACAAATAATTATGGGCCGTATCAGTTCCCCGAAAAACTAATTCCCCTCATGATCATGAATATAAAAGATGGTAAAAATCTTCCTGTTTACGGAGACGGTAAAAATATACGCGACTGGGTCTATGTAGAAGATCACAATAAAGCAGTGCACCTCATCATGAAAAAAGGCAAAACTGGCGAAAAGTACAACATTGGCGGTGAAAACGAGTGGGAAAATATACGGCTTTTAAAAGAACTGATGCATCTTACCTCCCTTGAGCTGGGAAAGCCGTTAAAAGATGTAGAAAAAACAATTACCTATGTTAAAGACCGTCCAGGCCATGACCGCCGCTACGCCATTGACTGCACAAAAATAAAAAATGAACTCGGCTGGAAACGCGAAAAAACCTTTGAGCAGGGCTTACTTGAAACTATCCGCTGGTATCTTAACAACGACAAATGGATTGACAATATTAAATCCGGCGAGTATAAAAACTGGGTAGAAAAAAACTACTCTGGTAGATAAAATATAATGACATTTACTGTTTTTACATTACTATGTATAAATCTTTTTATTCTCTTTTTAGGCTTGTTAGGGAGCACCGTAACTAAGTATTATAAACAATACATTTTTTTCCAAATTTTTATTTTTGCCTTTTTAATGGGCATACGGGCTCCTGAGGTTGGTGTAGATACAAGTAATTATATTGATATATATCTAACTGGAAATGGAGGGTATTTTAAAGAATTACTGTATAAACTCTTAGGATATGTACTGTATACTATACATACTCACTATTCTGTGTATTTACTAATTGTTTCATTTTTAATGGGCATGCTTTCTTACTGCATCCTTACAAATGTTCCAGTAAAAAATGAATATAAACCTATAATAACGTGGGTATTTTTATCGAATGTTATGGTTGTATTCAACTGGACTAACGGTCTGCGGCAAGGAGTAGCATCATTATTAATTTTGCTGTGTATTATTTTATACTCAAATGGTAAATATAAAAGATCCCTTCTTTGTCTGCTGCTTGCTCCTTTTTTTCATGTATCATCTTTCGTTTTTTTTCCATTTTTCTTATTTTATTATGCGTCAAGAAAAATGAAAATTTTCGCTGTATTTACCTCAAACAGAATTTATATTGATATGTTAGCACTTGTAATATCACTCTTTGTTTGTTTTTTTATTTTTGGGCGTCTCCCGCAATTTGTAAACAAGTATTCTTTCTTAGTATCTAAGTTAATAGTTATTAAGCTTAGTATAGCAGTTGTCTTTTATGGTGTATTACAATACTTTTTTCTGTATCATTATAATGCAAAATCTGTAAATTTGTTTTTTAATCTGTATTTCTACATTCTTTGTGTGTCAGCTGCGTTTTTGTTTAATTCAGTAATTTCAAATAGGTTTTTTTATTATACAGGCTGCTTTGAAGCTGTGCTGCTTGGTTTAGTAATTTCAAACACAGGTAAACATAAAAAATTATATGCTGTACTTCTGGTATTAGGTAATATTTTGTATTATATATGTACAATATCTACATCTCAGTATGCAAAAAACTTTAATATACTAAATTAATATAGAGGTAAACTATGAGTGAACAAAGGGTAGAAAAAGAAGAAGCAGGTTTTTTAGATGTATTTATTATACTGCTTAAGTACAGAGTTCTAATTATTATTGGAATGCTTTTAACACTTACTATATCTGGTATTTATTTTTATATTATACCAAAATTTAATCCCGTAAAGCCAAGCTACGCTGTTGAATACACCATTGAATCTGTTGAACTCCCCCTTGAGATCGAAAGGCATTTATTAAGTCTGCAGGATCAAAAAGATACTGTTAATCCTATAGCGTTAAGGGCAATAAACTACTTTTCGCTTAAAAACATTGTTTTAGAATCATATAAAAAACATATATTTGACGATGCAGATATTTCATCTATGGATGACATTCAGCTTATGACGCATGTTAATTCCCTAATTAATTCTAAATTTACTTCGAGAAGAACCAGTAACATAATAATTTTAACCTGCACTACTTCAAATATACCAGAAGCAGAAGCCTTTATGAAGTCAATCACCGACTCTGTTAATAACGAACTTACTGCCCTTTATTCACCAGAAATTAAAAAATTTATTCAGACAATAACTGAAGTTCGCGCTTCATTAGATCAACTTTCTGCTTCAGGTATTGTAACCAATCTGGTTAGTATAGAACAGGCAAAAAAAGACGGAGAAGAGCTCCTTGCTTCAACTACTTATATTAAAATTAAGGGTGAACCCTATGTACGGCAAATTCCACCTCCTTCAAAACGTATAATGACTAAATTTGTTATAACAAATGCTTTTGCTTTTATTGGACTCTGCTGCATAGCCTTTATTTTATACGGTATTAAAGTTATAAAAAATGACCCCCAGATGAAACATAAAATAAGCAGTGCTCTTCATAAAGGATAACATTGTGCTTCTCTCTTTTGCATGGAAAAATGTCCGCTCGCGTAAAAGTTCATTAGCAATTTGTATTTTTATATCTCTTGCAATGACCTTTTTATGTATTATTAATGCTATATTAGATGGTACAGAACAAGGTGTAGAAAAAGTCTTTGTAAGCAGTTTTACCGGCGACATTGTCATAAGACCTGTTTCCAAGTTTCCTCTTAGTCTTTTTGGTGATGAAACACCTGTTACGGGAAACCTTACAAGCATATCTACCATGGATTCAATCGTATCGGTTATTCCAATAGTAGAGCATCACAAGGCTATTGAGTATGTTATACCGCAGTTGACAACCTATGCCGCACTCGAAAAAGATACATACAGAATAAATACTGCGCTCTTCGGTTTAGATGCTCAAAAATATACATCTGCAATGACAGGCATACATATACTTGAAGGCCGTCCCTTTGCTTCTAATGAAAAAGGGATTATGATTTCAAAAAAAACAGCGGGCGACACCATTAAAGTTGGCGACACCATTCAATTAGTTGCTGCCGATGCTGCATCTTTTCGTATTCGCGCTGTTCCAGTCACTGCAATCTATTCATATGAAGTAGAAAATCAAATTCTCGACAGAATATCTATTCTGGATCCGGAAACCTTGCGTTCATTAAAAAATGTCGCAAACACTGCATTTATTGATGATTCTTTAATTGATGAACAGAGCCGCAATCTATTAAGCTCTGATGAATTTGGTTCTATAGATGATCTTTTTGCTGGTTTTTCAGACGTTGAAGCTGTAATATCAGAAACTGATGAAATTATTCTTCCTATAAAAGAAGACTCAATGCAGACATCTTGGAATTTTATTGTTTGTACGGTTAATAAAAACTATAGTGTACCCTTGGTCATTACAAATTTAAACAAAATTTTCAAAGAAAATAATTTACCGGTACAGGCTGTAAACTGGCGCAAGGCGGCAGGAGCAACTGCTACCTATGTGTATGTACTCCGGTTACTTTTAAATGCAGGTATTATAGTTGTACTTCTTGCAGGTTTTATTGTTATAAATAATACACTTACTATTAATGTTATAGACAGAATTAAAGAAATTGGGACAATGAGAGCAATTGGTGCTAAAAAAAGAATTATAGCTATGTTGTTTTTTATAGAAACTTTTTTACTCACTTTTATATCTGCTTCTATTGGTACCGTGTTTGGCTTTATTGGAAACACAGTCTTGTCAATGCTCCGCCTTCCAATACACAATTCTTTACTCCAGCAGCTCTTTGGCGGTTCGGTACTTACTACTATAGTAACTGGTTCAAACATTATTTCACTTTTTGCCCTTGCTTTTTTTCTCGGTATTCTCGGCTGGATAATTCCTGTGCAGACAGCACTTGAAGTTACGCCGGTTACTGCAATGAGGGGTGCGCGCTAATGCTTACTCCTGTTATTGCATACCGCTCCATTACTTCAAATATTAAAAGATACATTTCGCTGTTTCTTGTTTGCGCCTTTGGTGTCTGTGTCTGTCTTACTGTTCTTGGTACCATGAATGGTATGCTTACTTCTCTTCGTAATAAGGCACGAGTCTACTACGGAGGCGACCTAATGTTTTTGGGCGGTGACAACACCGTTGAGTTTTATAACCTTTCTGAACACTTAAAAAATGTCTCGCCCTATTTTCCAAGTGAAGCAATTATTTCTCCCCGGCTTGATTTTGATGGTTCAACTGCTTTTTTCTTTTTTGAAGGGGTAAGTGCCAAACAGAGGACTATTAAGGGTGTAGATTTTAATAAAGAAGCGCCTCTTTTTGACACCTTTACCTTTGTAGAAGGTACCTATAAAAACATGATGGGAACCAATGGCGTCATCTTTTCACAGGCTATTGCACAGACTTTAAACGCACGGGTTGGTGACGTTATTACCTTTATGATCACCAATGTAAACGGCTTTAAAGATACCCGCCAGCTCGTTTTACAGGGCATCTTTGCAGATTCCAGTCTCTTCGGCATGTATTCTTCTTACTTTAATTTAGAAACTCTTCAAAATGCTTTAAGTGTTCCCTATGAGTATGCAAATAGAATTTGCGTTTTTTATCCTGAAAACACTCTTACTAATAAAGAAATTAATAGGCTTCAAAAAACACTTGATCAAGACTTTCATATGCATCCGCAGGTAAAGGACAAGCAGGATTTTTATAATGTTCTTTATGCCTCGGGTCATCCGAATCCCTATTATGCTCTCATCACCCTTGATGCAAATCTTCAAGATTTACGTATGCTAATAGAAGCCATGAGACTCATAATTTACTGTATAAGTGCACTTCTCATTGCAATTATTGCAGTAGGAATCGGAAGCACCTACCGCGTAATTGTCTTAAAAAGAAGCAATGAAATAGGCATCTATATGAGTTTAGGGTACTCCATACCCGGAATTATACACATTTTTATTTCTGAAGTAGTATGCCTTCTTACCGCAGGTTGCCTAATAGGTCTATTATCGAGCTTAATCGTCTGCTTTTTCATTTCTTTCATAGATTTAACAAACATTCCGGCAGTAGATATATTTTTAACAAACTCAAGGATGATTCCGATTATTAGTCCATCCTATGTTCTCGTAGTTTTAATGTCAGTTTTCGTAACCACCCTCGCTTCTGTTTTGTTTACTATTAGAAAGACAGTCCAAATTAATCCTGTAGAAGCGCTTGCGGTTACAGAATAAGGAATACTGAATGAAAAAAATACTTTTTACTGCTTTTTTAGCACTATTAGTAAG
>CAZLNE010000069.1:8446-11703 GCA_964560975.1 uncultured Treponema sp.
CATACCGGGGGTAAGTCTGCCGGGGATAATCCAGTTGGCGAGGTTTCCTTTTTCTCAGACAAAGGAAGATATAGATCTTCTAATGAAAACAGATGATTCTACAAATTTTTCACAGTCAGATTTTTCTGCAGATTATCAGCTTGTGCAGGATATTCCAGGTCAGGGTAAAAATATTACATCTGCAACTATGTACAGAAGAGATAAAACCGGAGCTTATACTATTTTAATAACGGGTCCTGCAAATGAAAAAGGCAAGGGCTATCTTCAGTACGACGCGACTATCTGGTTTTTTGACCCTGCAGATAAGCGTTTCACCTTTACAAGTGCTAAAGATAAGTTCCAAAATACCAATGCACAGCCGCGCGATTTTGCTCCTCAGAACATGAGCACTCAGTACAACATAGAAAAAGTAGAAGAAGTAAAGCTTGGAAGCTATGCATGTACCCTCTTCACACTCAGTGCAAAGATTAAAGATATTGAGTATCCTCGCGTGCTTCTCTGGGTTACTACAGATGACGGCCTTATCCGCAAAAAAGAAGAATACAGCTTGAGCGGACAATTACTGCGTACTACGGCAATTCCAAGTTATCAGCGTGTAATGCAGGGTAAGACAGAACGGCACATTCCTGTAAGTATGCTTATTGTTGATAATCTTCGCGGTAAAAAAATTGATAATTCTATGCAGTACGAAAAAACTCAAATTACTATAAAGAATGTATCTTTTCAAAATCAAAGCGACATAGTCTTTACTAAAAACTATTTAGAATTAATGAGTAAGTAATGAAAAGATTTTTCTTTGTTTTCCTTTTGCTGTTTTCCTTTTTTTCTTTTGCAGATGATCTTGATGATTTATTTGAACATGCAGAAGATGTCGAAGCGGTAATCGAAGCTCCAATAGAGGAAAAAAAATCCGGCTTTAGCCCTTCATTTAATCTAAACGGCTCTTTTTCTGCAAATACAGGAATAGCTCTTGTGTATCCTGCAAACCCCGATTACATAACCGCAGGGGCAAAGTTTACAAATACTATCAATTTTTCAGGGCGTGCGAGTCCTGCTTTCGCCGTCTTTGGTTCTATTGTCACCACAGAAACCAACCTGACATTGGACCTCTCTAGTTTTTATTTTGATTATTTATTTCTTAATAAGGTACTTATTACAGCCGGTAAAAAAGGAATTGGTTGGGGCAATACTCAAATCCTAGGCTCAAATATTGTAGGCGACAGTTCTAATTCATTATCTGTGCAGCTCCTGTATCCGCTAGGAAGTACAACAACTACATTTGTAGGACTTTATAATACAGGGTGGTCCCAATCCCCTAATCTTTCATCAATTGCCTATGCCGCATCTTTTGAAGCAACCTTGTTCAGTACCGCAATAAAACTTTTCGCTCGTAAATGGGCGCAAACAGATAAACCTGATTTTGCAGCCTTCGGTTTAGAATGGAAGAGAACACTTTTTACGGTAGATATGTATGAGCATGCATTAGTAAACGTACACACAAATCCGTGGAATGCAGGCTCGGTAAAACTTATTTCAGGCTTTGCTCGAATTTGGGAATTTAGTAAAAAAGCAGGCCTCGTGGTTGAATATCAGTTTGGTTATGATTTTTCTTCAAATACTCAATCACACATCATAGCCCTTCAATCAGGCTTGTCCCGCCTCTTAGGCGATAAACTCAAACTAGGTCTTTCCTGGAATCATGACATTATGCAAACATCGGGCGATGTTACTTTGGCAGCAATTCTTCCCGGTGCCGCCTATAAAAATCTTCCTCACGCCGAAGTTCAGTTTGGTCTTCCAGTAACTTATAACGCAAAAGGCGACTTTACAGCTCAGCTCGGTTTTAACCTTTCCTTATCTATGACTTATTAAAGAGCTCTATTTAATGTATGCATCGGTCAGTATGAAAAAAGTTCTTTTACTTGCATTTACGGTACTTTTAGCATCCTGTAGTGAACCGCAGTTTGCTAAAAAAAGCAGCCTCTTTCCAAAAGCAGTTTGCGAAGACCTCTTATGGGAAAACGATAATAATCTTGATTCTGTTATACACATGATGCAGGACTCAGGAGTTACAAACATAAGGCTTCCTGTCCGCTGGAGTATGATAGAAACTTCAAAAGGCATTTATAATTGGGTAAAATTGGATAGTATTGTAACAAAACTTACTGCGGCACATATTAGTATAACGGCACAATTTTTAAGTATTCCTTCATGGGCTAACGGTAAAACGCAAGACCCTTCAACACCCTTGGACTGGGCAGACTGCTACAGTCCAATTCATATGGAGGATTATACAGATTTTCTATCAGAAGTAGTAGAGCGATATAAAAACAGCATCAAAGAATGGATACTTTTTAATGAGGTAAACCTCGACTATTTTTGGAGACCTCATGCTAATGCTGCAGAATATGTTTCGTATCTTAAAGCAGGATACACGGTAATCAAAGACATTGATTCATCTATTCTTGTCATAGCAGGCGCTTTTTCGGGAAATGGTATAGAGAATACTGAGCATTATGGAAATTATCTGCAGGATATGTATGCAAATGATGCTTCCCTTTATTACGATGTTCTTTCTATACACCCATACACACATCCGGGTAAAGGAATATCAGTTTTACAGACTAAAATAGATCAGACAAAAACTTTTATGGCGGAGAATCAAGATCATGCTGCTTTATGGATTGATGAACTTGGCTGGTCAGTTTCGCCTTTTGCATGGAATAATCCGACACTAACCGATTCTGAACGTTCTCAATGGCTTATGAAAGTTTACACAGAGCTGCAAGGCGTCGACCGGGTATACTGGTACTGCTTCAAAAACAAGGGTATAGATTACTTAAACGTTGAGCATAACTTCGGTCTCATAGACTATTTTCATACCCCCCTCGGCACCTATTATGCCTTTAAAAACCTCCTCAGCCCTAAAGAAATGTAATAGTGCTGTAGAAAGAAATACTTCGGGCGTCTCGTAGCGGGCTAAAGCCAGGCGCAGCCTGTATTTAGCAGAATTAATCCCAAACTACGCTTAGCGCCCACGCGCCAAAAGAAATGTAGTAATACAGCAGAAAAAAAGGGGGGCTTTGCGCGTCTCGTAGCGGGCTAAAGCCAGGCGCAGCCTGTATTTCGTAGAATTAATCCCAAACTACGCTTAGCGCAAGACACCCTTTTTTTCTGCAGTAATGTATATATTTATTGAAACCTATGAAAGAACCAGAATTAGTACTTCTCTCGCAAGTACAAGAAACATTAAAACA
>CAZLNE010000070.1:0-11538 GCA_964560975.1 uncultured Treponema sp.
CCGCATCTTTAACAAAGATTGTGCATTTATCTTTTTTCATATTCTCATTCTTAAACCGCGCCTGTCCTTCAGAGGTCATCAAATCTACGCTGTCAAGAAGTTTTCTGCACTCAACAGTACTATGCTTAGCCTCAAACTGATTAATAAAATCCCGGGTTAATGAGTATGTTTTGTCCTGTACAGAACTGTCGTCATTGAGACCGCGCCCATGAACAGCCGATAGTACAAGCAAGGCGCCCGAGACAGCTCCGCACTGATACTGCTTTCTCCCTCCTCCTGCACCAAAAGCACAGGCAAGCTTACAGCTTAGATTTTCACTTAATCCTGTTTTATCTGTGAATGAAGTTAATACCGACTGCGCACAGTTGTGTGTCGAATTGAACATTTGTGCCGCTTTTTCTTTTCTTTCCATGGCTTTTTCTCCTCTTTAATCAATTTTTATCTAGCAGCAGGGTGTACTGTTGTCACAGGAACACTCACCTTTTATTCCCAGTATGCTTCCTATAACGGCAGCGGCACATCCCACACCGCGGTTCACTTTTATTGCCTTAGCCGGACAATTTAACGCACAAGCACCGCACTCCATGCAGGAATCTGAGTCTGCAATATGTGCAGTCCCTACTCCGTCTGTAAAGGCAAATACCTCGTGAGGACAAACCTCTATACATAAACCGCAGCCGGTACATTTTTGTGCATTAATTTCAAGACTTTTCCCATTTAATGGATACGCTGACATACTTACCTCACACAGTTAAAACGCTAATTGCATGAATCACTGCCGTAATTAATCCTGCGGCAGAAGCTATTATCTGGAGAGGAAAACTCCGCTTCACTTCAAGCTCTGTCCCCTTTTGACTGGTAAACGTTGAACACCCGGTAAAATTCATCGCAGTAAAAGAGGCCGCCGCTGTTCCTAAAAGTATTACACTGATACATGAAAGCGCTGCATTGTACACAAAACTGATATTGCATACAAAAAATAGTGCTGTCCACAGCAAATTTACAAAAAGCCCTTTAAACGAGAAAAAACGTCCTGGAATATAGGGTAATAAAAGAGGACTAAGAACCGTACCATTTACTACAGAAATTTCGAGAAAGAAAAGCATAAGAAAATATCGGTGTAAAAAACTTCCGTCAAAGGGAAGTGCTGTCATAAAAGAAAGCAGAATGAAAGCTGCTATTATTTTCCATGCATGAACAAGCTCAACAGGTATTAACACAGCCCTCTCTTTCAATGTGAATGTTACCCTTTTCATCTTCCGGTCTTTCTTCATACCGCTTTCTATAAATTCTTTTAAATCCCGTGCATACACCGGTCCAAAGACAGCCTTATACTTCGTTTCCCTTCTAAGTTTGTTTATATTCACTCCGCTTGCACTTAATTGAGGTAGAATAAGCATTCCATCGGGTGCAAAAAAAGAAAGCTGTGAAGATTTTATTTCTTTAATTACCGATGAAGCGCTGAAACTGCCCTTGCCTGCAGAGCACCACACATTAACGCCCCCGGTATCTATTACTAATATCCATACATCCAAACCGCCAAGCTCTTTTCTTACTGCATCAAAGGTTAAACGGTAGTTCGAAGTCACAAGAACCGGAGAATTTTTCTCGGGTCTTCCTGTATAGTACAAACCGCTTTTAATAGAGGCCTTAGTTCTTCCAATACCAGCCCGAATAGCAGCAGCTGCTGCCTTATCTTTCCATGAAAGCTGCGCTGAAACGTGTAAAGCCCGCGGAATTTTACCTGACAGCGATGTACGGGTTTTTACCGGATGCAGCATGACGGGTTTCCTTTTTCTCTTTCCTGCGCCATAGCAGCAGAAAGAAGAAAAACAGATTCCATAACAGAATCCTGTTTCTCGTCCGGTATATGAGAGAAAATCTTCATAAACTGATCATTACACAAACTGTTTATAAGATAGCACTTTTGCCTACCCTCTTCCGTAAGCGATAAAATATTCTTCCTCCTGTTTGTTTCATCGGTAGAACGCTTTAAAAAACCTTTTTGGACGCAGCTTTCTATCGTCCGGCTAAGAGTACTTTTATCAAGACAGAGAATAGCAGCTAAGTCCTTGAGACCAAGCGATTCATCTGCATCAAGCTCGAGCAGCAGATGGCATTGCGCAACAGTGACAGAACAGCATTCCGTCTCAGAACTCAACAAAATTCCGGTTTCTCTTTCCAGTTTTCGTAAGTATTTTCTAAAAGTTTGAATATCAGCTTGCTTCACACAACTGTTGTATATTACAACTGTTTTTTTGTCAAGTATAACAAGCTTTTTTTTGAAAAATATTAGAATCCGTGCTATATTATTATAAAACGATAAGGAGATCTCCAATGTCCGATAAAAAAGGCCTTATACAATGCCCTAAGTGCGATCTATTTTCTGAAAAGCTATCTTTCTGCAGCTACTGCGAGCATTGCGGACAGTTCGATAAGAAAGAATGGAAAGACAGTATGAAAAACGAGCACTTAGGCTTCAGCGCCGCTGTACTCTTCAGTTTCTTCAGCGCAGTTATACTGCTGGTCGTTAACAATTTCTTCGACTTGATCGATAAAATAGAATATTTTCTTACAGGTTACGTGCCCGAAAATTCGATCGAAAACTATGCCTGGCTCACCCTTCTCGTTTGTGCTCTCATTTCAGGCTATCTTATTTCACTCATCGCCGACGTAATCAACCTCCGCAATTGGGAACCGGCAAAAACCCCCCGGCGCGCCCGTCGGGCCCGTAATAAGTGGCGCACGAACAAAAAAGCGGTTCTCCTCAATATTTTAACTAACACCAAGAACCCCCAGATTAAGATAAGCACTTTACCCTACTTCAAGGGTGACGAGGCTTTACTGCGTAAACTTTTCCGTGAGCAAACCTCGACAGCACTTCGAAAGCAAATTCTTAAACTCCTGTCTTCCGACAAGGAATTAGTAAAATCCGTAATCCTTTCAGACAATAACCAGAAACTGCGCAAGGAATCACTGGAATTCCTCAATGAATCCGAGCTTCTCGACATTATAGAACACGATCACCCGGCCGAAATCGAAGAGGTAATCCTAAATAAACTATCTCTCGGCCGAGATAAGATCGTCGAACTTCTCCAGAAAAACCTGAGTGAATCCAGCAAACTCGAACTGGTCACTCAGATCGAAGACATGGATACTCTTGCAGACTTGAAAGAAATCATTCACGAACCATCTATACAGACAGCACTGGATACCCGTATCGTGGAACTCCGCGATTCCTACATCAAAGCTCTTTGGAAGAATACTAACAAGCATGAGATCTCAGCAGCTGAAATTCTTACTATGATCAAGAAGGAACGTCTTCGTGCAGTCAAAAAAGGCATTATAGCTGGAGTATATGACAAAGATGTATTAAATGAAATTTCTCTAAGTGATATTGACCCCATTTTGAAAAAAAATGCAGAAGATAGAATCGTAAAACTGAATGAGGGAGACAAGAAAACTGAAGAGCGCAGAATAGCCAAAGAGGAAGAAGAGCGCAAACGGGCAGCACAGAAGGCTCTCGAAAAGAAAGAAGCAGCCAAGCGTTTTGCTTCCCTAAAGATCCCCGGCGTCGTTGTCTACACTCCTAACTATACCAGTATGAAGCAGACGGAAGCAGTGACCGCCATCATGATGTTTGCACTGCAGTCCGGCAACCCTCACCTGATGTTGGACAGCGTCCCTAAATTCACCATGTGTCTCTTCGGCGAGTTATCGGGAGAGACAATCGTCGAGGCTGCATATAAGAGGGCAGTTGAACGCGAAGGCTGGCGGCCGATAACACCCCAGATCCAGTTCGCCTTCAAGGAGGGAGTTGCACAGTACGCAATCGCATTCCCTTCCGCAGCCGATGTCTATGGTCCCAATATCACACAGGAACCTTCTGCTGCGGATAAATTTTCGAATGCCGATGCAGAATCCGTAAAGGATCTGCTTGCCAATCTGGGTGAAAGCGCCAAAAAAAGCGGTGCGACCGGTATCTGGTCCTGGACAGACAGCAGATCGGGGGAAGAAAAATATGTTGTATTCCACAGCACCTCTGAATCGAACGAGTTCGAATTTGAAGCCCCGGACTACGTTTCTAATAAGGTTCAATTCTGGGAACGAGGCAGTTTCTCCGTTGCAGGACGTACATTCGTAGACGGGCCGGACTGGGCTGCAAAAGACCAGAAGAAACTTGATGCTGAACGCGGCGGCGAGTTGGAAAAACAGTTATTTGAAGCTATAGATTCTGAAGATGTGGAATCAGTAAAAACACTTCTGAAAAAGGGTGCCTCTCCGAATGCCAAAGGCGGCACATGGAGCGATCCTGCGCTTCTTGCAGCAGGAAAGAAAAATAATCCCGCAATGGTTGAAGCGCTTCTTAATGCCGGTGCCGATCCAAGCGGAGCAGCAAATTCCGGCTGGCCCATCCTTGCAGAGCTGATCTCCGGCACCAGGGACTTCCTTGTCATCAAAGCTCTTGTTGAAGCAGGTAGTGATGTAAATATAAAAGCACCGACCGGAGTATCATCCCTCGACATCGCAAAAGCACGCGATTCACAGGACGTTATTACACTGCTGAAAAATCACGGTGCAAGATAATAGTAAACTTTAATCTATAACCGGAATACAATTTACGATACGTAGGTAAATCTCTCGAAGGGTCTAAAACAAAATAAACTGTACAATATCAACAAAATATAGTACAGTTTTAATATGCAAGTGTGTGAAAAGGTTCTCATTGTAAATCCTTTAGAAGATATAGATAAACTCAAAGCCTTAGCATCAGAACCTAGAGTGCAAATGCTCGATTTACTCCGAAAAAACCGTTTAAATATTAATGAAATTGCAGAAAAACTTTCGCTTCCACAGTCAACCGTCGCTACTCACATAGCTATTTTGGAAAATGCAGGTTTACTATCAACAGAGTCTGTTAAAGCGAAAAAAGGTAATCAAAAAATATGTTCTACCGGGTTTGAAGAAATACTTATCAGTTTCCCGGAAGAAAAAAAAGATAATGAAAATGTTTTAGATGTTGAAATGCCGATTGGTATTTTTACAAATTACTATGTGAGTGCTCCCTGCGGCCTTTGCTCGAGCGATAATATAATTGGCTTTCTCGATATTCCCGAAGCATTTCTAAATCCTGAGCGTTTAAAAGCTGGTCTTCTTTGGTTCGGTAACGGCTTTGTCGAATATAAATTTCCAAACAATGCAATGTATCAGGCAAAAAAAATAAAAAAACTCGAAGTAGTTGTTGAATTGTCTTCTGAAACACCGGGAACCAACAAAAACTGGAAGTCCGATATTTTTATGGCGCTTAATAATATAGAGATTGGTACATGGACTTCTCCAGGCGATTATGGCGACAAACGAGGTAAATTAACCCCTTTCTGGTGGAAACTTGAAGGATCTCAGTATGGTCTTTTAAAACACTGGAGCGTAACAGATGAAGGAAGCTTTGTTGATGGTGTAAAAATATCAAATGTTGCGCTTCAGGATCTTACTATTGAAGAACATCATTCCATAAAATTACGCATCGGTGTAAAAGATGATGCTGAACACTTAGGCGGAATTAACATCTTCGGGCGTGGTTTCGGCAACTATGATCAAGGCATTTTGCTGCGTCTTTATTTCTAAATCGTCCTCATCCAAACACGCATCTCGCATTCACCCCTATTTCCCCACTGATGGTAGGGTATTGCAGTTACACTAGTTTTTTTGCGTGAAGGCTTTTTTTCTCCGTACAAATCGCCTGATTCAAATGGCTTTTCTCTATATGCTGTCGTTTTAAGCACTAAAGATTCACATCCGCTTATTATAGCCTTCCCGTCAGATACTGCCTCTTTTGTATCCAGTACTATAGAAGCCAGGTTTTCATCATTCTCAATTGATTCAAAACAGAATAAAATTGGACCCCTTTGAAGTGCTGCTTTACCGGTATTTTCATGCACCAGAGGATTTGCGAATATATACTTTACCTTCATCGGTAACGATATTTCAATAAGATCATCCTTTTTCCATTCTTCCTCCAGCCTGATATATCCATTTAAAATACGGATGTTTTGCACTGGTTTTTTATTTACAGAAACAGTAAAAGAATCGGCCCAGGAAGGCTTACGAAAATTAAACGGTATTGCCTTTCCCTCATATGACTTAATGGAAACTGAAATAGTACCATTCCACGGATATTCAGTTTTTTGCTCAATAACTATTTTAAAATTCTCTGATTCATGACGTGCTTCAGATTCTGCGTAATGTTGAAAAAACAACTCTCCATCTTTTATTGCATACATATATGTATCTATCGATGTTATAAGACGGGCTATATTCGGAGGACAACAGGCACATCCGAACCAGGGAACTCTTTGTGTTTTTATCCACATATGGTCTTGTCGTGCTTCTGCTACTTCAGGTATAACCTCCAGAGGATTCACATAGAAATACTTTGTTCCATCAAGCGAAACACCACTGAGGATTCCGTTATACAATACACGTTCGGCAATATCTGCATACACAGAAGAGGTATGAAGACGGAACATTTTTGATGATAAAAAAAATAGTCCGATTGAAGCACAGGTTTCTGTATACGCGCGCGAATTTGGCAAATCATAATCAATTGTAAATCGTTCACCCCAGCCTTGTGAACCGATACCGCCAGTAATATACATTTGTTTTGTTACCATATTATTCCATACAGTAAACAAGGCTTCCCTCATTTCCGGATCAGCAGTAAACAAAGCGGCATCGGCCATAGCCTCATACAAGTACACGGCCCGAACTGCATGCCCTGCTGCTTTTTTCATCTGTCGTACAGGTTCATGTGCCGCAAAATAATCAGTATCAAGCCATCTGCGGAATTCATCTTCCTTGTCAGCTTGAGTTCTTGAAAAAAACTGAGGATTAGTTCCCCGAATATGTAGGAAATATAAGGCTAAATCTTTATAAGTCTCTTTTTCCTCCACCTCATATAAATGAAATAAGGCCAGTTCAATTTCCGGATGTCCGCAGCAAAGATGTAATTTACCATCTTCTTTCCCAAAAGTTTGGACTAGGTTATCTGCCAATTTACATACAATTGATAAAAAGTGCTTTTTCCCGGTTGATTTATAATGTGCAACCCCAGCTTCAATAATATGACCGGCAGTATAAAGCTCATGACCCCATTTTAAGTCTTCCCAGCGGCGATCCTTAATCTGATCAGCTGGTAATCCTTGTTTTTTCTGCTGCTCTAATGAAAGAAAATGCGAGTTTATATAGCCGTCGTCCCGCTGTGCCTTACCAAGTAAACGAATAGCTTCTTCAATCCAATATTCTATTTGTGCATGCTTTGTAAACCGCAGAGAATAACTTGCAGCTTCAAGCCACTTTGCAACATCGGTATCTTGAAAAGGAAAACCCTGTACTGTCCCTATAAATTCACCTGCTGCTATTTTTAAATTCTGTAATGCAAAAGATCGTTGTGTACCTATAATCTGATCACTTAAAACCTTCCATTGATACGGAATTATATAGTCTGAGGCAATTTTTCTTTTTTCTTTCCAAAAACCGCCAGTTACTGTTACCTTCATTCCCGGAACCTCCAAATAAGACGAATTCCTCCGTGTGTGCATACTAGGAAGTATTCCTTATTATAGTATCAGTGGTTTTACCTATTGTCAAATGATTTATTGATATATGCTTAAACTTTCTGATATATATCACTAATATATGATATATACCTATTTTTCTTCAAGTCGTCTATAAAGCATTCTCACTTGAATCAAGGCAAAAAGAATTGCAATTATTGAAAACCACCAAAAAAGGCCGGTAAATCCTGCAAAAAAATTATAGACTCCATGAATTATAATTGCTGTAAGCAAAACTGCTATGTTCATCCTCTTTTGCTTACAGGACCAAACAAAAAGACCTCCCATTCCAGAACATACTGTATGTATGACTACAGCGGTGAGAAACCTAAGTTCAATATCCTTATTACCGCTCACTACATACACTACCGCTTCAAAACAGCCGAAGCTAAGACCTGCAAGCAGGCTATAGATAAAAAACTGTTTGTATCCTGTTTTTGCAGAGGGAAACAAAAAGAGAAATCCGGCTTTCATACATTCTTCAATGAGACCATTAAAAAGCAGGGCAGAAAGAAGCACCATCAATAAAGAAGAATATTCTATTTGCGGAATAATAAGCTGTAAAACCGCGGCGGGAATAAGAGGAGCTAAACCTAATAAAGCAGCAAGTATGCAATAAGGAAGTGTAATATCCTGTTTTGAAAGCAGTAATATTAACATAAATACAACTAAGGGTAAAAAACAAAAAGCAAGATTACTAATTAATTCCATAATTCTAGAATACAGCAATCAATGTACAGTTTCAAGTTTATTTGATACAATAATTTCCATGAAAAGTATCATTCTCATTGGTATAAAACATAGCGGAAAAACAACAGTCGGAAAAGCGTTAGCGAAAGAACTTTCTTTTTCCTTTTATGATATAGACTCAGTTATTGAAGAAACCGAGCACACATCCGTAAGGTCCCTATATTTAGAACGGGGAGAAGCAGGTTTTAAAGAAGCTGAATATCAGGCGGTAAAAAAAACACTTGGACACATATCATCAGAAAAAGAGAATGGCAGTGCGGTAATATCAACAGGGGGCGGAATTTGCGCTAATTTCGAGGCCTTAACGCTCCTTCGTGATAAGGGAATCCTGGTTTTTTTAGATGTTTCAGAAGAAGTTTCTATCAGCCGGATACTTGAAAACACAAAGAAAACCGGATCCTATCCGGCCTATATTGCAAAGTATAATCCAAAAACAGAAGAAGATGTTCGAAGGATTTTCCACGAATTTTTTGTTGTACGCACGGCTCAATATAAGCAGCTCGCAGATATTTCAATAAAGGTCGATACTACCGCAGATATTCATGCATCTGTACAAGAAAACTGCCGTAAAATTCTTTCTTACTTGCCGAATCAGACTATTTAGGATATTCTTAGTCTATGGCTTATGAAGTAACCGCAACACGCCGCAGACCACGGCGTTTCGAAGATTTATCGGGACAGGAATTTGTAACCGCAACTCTTAAAAATGCTATATCTACTGGAAAAATAGCACATGCATATCTTTTTTCCGGTCCCCGCGGCTGCGGAAAAACCTCTTCCGCCCGAATTCTAGCAAAAACGCTTAATTGCGAGACCGGTCCCTCTCCCACCCCATGCGATGTCTGTAATCACTGCCTCGAAATAACCAAGGGCTCGAGCCTTGATGTTATTGAAATAGATGGTGCTTCAAATACCAGCGTCAATGATATACGCCAGATTAAGGACGAGGTGCTTTTCCCTCCCAATTCAAGCCGCTACAAGATTTACATAATCGACGAGGTTCATATGCTTTCAACAAGTGCTTTTAATGCACTCCTGAAAACCATAGAAGAACCGCCTCCATATGTCATTTTCATTTTTGCGACAACAGAACTTCATAAGGTTCCGGCAACAATAAAAAGCCGCTGTCAACAATTTCATTTTAGACTTGGGTCTATAGAACAAATAAAAGAGCTGCTTAAAAAAGCCGCTGAAGAAACCGGTATTCAGGCTGAAGAGGAGGCTCTTTATTGGATCGCTAAAGAATCAACAGGAAGCTTCCGTGATGCCTATACCTTATTTGACCAGGTTGTGTCATTCTCCGACGGCTCTATTTCCTACGATAAAATACGCGACAAGCTCGGCCTCGTTGGTATAGACCGTATAAATACAGTATGTCTTGAATGTGTACAGGGAAAAACGGATGCTGCCGTAAACCAAATTGATGAAATTCTTCAAGCAGGCGTTTCAGTAGAACAATGCATATCTAACTTTGCAGATTATTTTAGATCTCTCCTTTTACTTAAAAGCGGCATCACAAAAGAGTCTCTTTTAGGGCAGGGAGCAGAACGATATTCTGCAGAAGTTTTGAAGGCCTGGAATCCAATCCAAATAGAGCGCGCATTGTCGCTCTTTTTACAGCTTTTCCGCGATGTCCGCTACTCGCTTAATCAGCGGTACGAACTAGAAGTTGCAGTATCCCGTCTCTGCTGGCTCTCTTCCTATGTTTCTCCTAGCGAAGTTAAACTGTCCATTGATGCTGTCCGCAGTATTCTGTGTGCAAATCCCCAAGGTACGCAAGCTCAAACTATGGCTCAATCTAATGACGCATCTTTTTCAATTACCAAACCTGCTAACATACAGATACAGAATGTACAACCACAAAGACCAGTTCAGCCGCAAGAACAGCAGAAAAATCTTAATATTCCAAAATTTTCTGCACTAAACAACCCCGACCCTTTTGATAAAGGCGGTTACCAGCCAACCTTGAACGTTCCTCCGGTAACCGCACAAAAGAATGAGGAACTTGGTACATCTCAAAGACAAGTTACTTCACTTCAAGAACTTAAAGAAAAAGTTATTAGAGAGCTAACTCTGTCCAATACTTTTTTAGCAACATCGCTTATGCAGACCTGTCTTTGGAAAGAAGAAAATAATATAATATCAGTTTCCATAGAAAATCCTTTTATAAAGGAAAAGCTGGAGCAAGCAGCCCCGGAATTAAATCCGTTACTTACAAAACTATGGGGAAAAACTGTTAGGTTTTCAGTCACACTAACAAAAATAACAGATACCTGCCCAAAAGAAAGCCTTCCGAATGAAATTGAAAATATTTGTTCAGTTTTTAAAGGAACAGTTACAGCGCTTGAAAAAAAGGCAACAGATACAATGCCGCAAGAAACAGGAGAAGAAAATGAATCCTTTTGACATATTAAAAAATGCACAGGCCATCAAAGACCAGTTTGGAAAAATGCAGGAAGAACTCAAAGATATTGAGATAACAGGTTCTTCTGGAGGCGGTCTTGTTAAAATAACAATGAATGGACAGCTTGAGGTTTTAAAAGTCGAAATAGATCCCATAGCCGTTGATCCGCGGGACATACAAATGCTTCAAGACCTCATTGTAGCTGCATTCAGGCAAGCCTCCTCGAATGTACAAGATACTCTTAAAGACAAGATGGGACCACTCATGGGCGGAATGAATATACCGGGACTGGGCCTCTAATGAATGCTCTTGAAGAATTGACTCAGTCATTTTCACGTCTTCCAGGAATAGGCAAAAAGAGCGCAGCACGCATAACTCACCATCTACTAAAAACAGATCAAGGCTTTTTAGAAACCTTTGCACACCAGCTTAGTACACTCCATGAAAGAATTAAGCAATGCTCTATCTGCGGCTCATATACTGATACTGACCCTTGTTACATCTGTACAGATACCTTGCGCGATAAGTCTATTGTCTGTGTTGTTGAACAGCCCCGCGATGTGCAAACCATAGAAGAATCCCGGGAATTCCGCGGCCTCTTTCATGTATTAGGCGCTCTAATAGCACCATTAGACGGCATAGGACCCGATCAATTAAGTATTGGGAAACTCATAGATAGAATACGGGAAGGTTCAATAAAGGAAGTTATCATTGCTACAAATCCGACTGTTGAAGGCGACACTACTGCTTTGTATCTTCAACAGGTCTTAA
>CAZLNE010000071.1:0-2350 GCA_964560975.1 uncultured Treponema sp.
CAGCTTGAGCTGTGGCCCCCTATACGCCTTGCTGTCATGCTCAAAGGAGACAAAACAATGAAGTATAGAATTGAAGAAAAGGGATCTTTTGAATGCATAGGCATTACCATTAGAACTACCAACACCGATAACCAAAATTTGAGTGTTATTCCTAAGTTCTGGGAGAAAAACGGAAAAGAGGGCGTAGTGGAGGCAATTGCAAAGCACTGCGGAAAAATGGGACTTCTCGGAGTCTGTTACGACTACAATCCAAGAGATGAAACCTTTGCCTACTCAATAGCGGTCGAAAAAGGTAAAGTCGCGCTATCTGAGTTCCCGCAAGGCAGCGGAAGCTTCTCCATTCCTAAGGCATCATACGCAGTCTTTGAAGCGAAGGGACCGAATCCTGAGGCAGTGCAAAAATTATGGAAGGACATCTATGCAGACTGGTTTCCATCATCGGACTATGAACACGCAGGAACACCCGACTTTGAGGTATACCCTATGCAGGACCCAATAGACCTCCCCGATATGAGTCCCGACTACCGCACCGAAGTATGGATTCCAATAAAAAAGAAAAGTAAGTAAACACATGTAGAACAGCATACGGTTCTGCACCGGTAAAGAGGCCTTGCACTGCGCGGGGCCGTTTTTATTTTAAATCAATACTATTACTTGACAATAGTATTGTTTATTGTAGACTATCATAATTAGGAGGGCTCACATGGATTCACACACGGTTTTATTTCTCTCTGAGTATAACAAAACTGTCAATAAAAAAATGAACAGTTACATATCAGGGTTAAGTGATGCAGCATGGACTAAAGATTTTGGCGGATATTTCCCTTCCTTCAAATCTCTTTGCAATCATCTTTATACCTGCGACACAAACTGGCTTAAAAGGTTTTCCAAGCTAAGAAAATTTACCTTTGTAGAGGGCACAAGTATTCCAGAAGGGTTAAGTTTTTCGACTTACAACATCACTGATATTAACGATTACCTTGCAAAAAGAGAGCTGCTCGACAAAAAAATAATTGAATTTGCCAATGAACTAAAAAATGAAGACTTAGGAAAAGATTTAACCTATATTGATTCTCACGGTATTGAGTACACAAAAAACATGGGTTTATTAATACTGCATATGTTTAACCATGAAACGCATCACCGCGGTATGATATCTTTGTATCTTGATGAATTGAACATAAGCAATGACTTTTCAAATATCTATGATATAATCTAGGTAATATATGAAAAAATGGTACGCTGAAGAATATGAATGGGAAATAGAAGTAACCGGCTTCTTACGAGGCGATCACACAGAGCGCTACTGCCGTAATGGTGAAGAAATAGGGGACAAATATACCTGCACCTACGGCTGTCCTGTCAATAAAGACGGACAGGGCATCTGTTCTAAAACAATGATGCTTATGTTCCCGGTTATGGAAGCGGTCAGAAGCGGTGGAGACCTTGAAAACATCGGCGGAAGCGGAAAGTACACAAAAGACATTGTATGTCCCGACGGCTGCGTTTTATTTAAGATGACTGCAAAGAAGACAGGAAACGAAAATTTCCATAAAGGAAAATTTTTCGGTTAGGATATACGAATCGGTACTCAGTGTTTATAACATAAGAAGTTAGTATGAAAAAGTCTTTTCTTTTAATTAGTGCAGTATTGACAGTAGGATTTTTTGTTACCAGCTGTGATTCACTTTTTAATTCAGCTGGTCAAAATCCGGTTAAAAACACAACATGGGTTTTTGATGAAACAGAAATAGAGAATGCTGTTAATCCATGTATTTATACCCTCTCCTTTACTGACACAACAGTTTCCTTACAAGTAGAAGATGGCGAGAATAGCGAGCTTTTATTTGCAGAGGGCTCATACAACTATATGAGCGAAAAGGTCACAGGCTCGTTAACGGTTTCAAGTTATAATAAAGACTCTCCTGAGGACTTCCTTGCATCTAGTAACGGACAAAGCTTAACATGTAACGGTAGTGTAGAAGATACTGTAATTAGTATGAGCTTCACAAATGTGCAAGATAGTAGTATCAACATTATTCCTTTTTTCAAGCAATAGTACCTTTCATAACTCCCAAAGGGCCGGCGCTACGCCGGCTTTTTTTCCTTGCATTAAAAAACTTTCCGGTATAAAATATTGAATATGCTCTTGTGCTGCCACAATGCTTTTCACCGTAAAGGAGAAATCTTTATATGGGTATAACAATTCCTTTCTTAATATCGATTCTTGAAAAACGATTTATTGAACACAAAGAACGGCATCCCGACTTAGATTGGGGTTTTGTAAAGCTAATGTTAACATCAAATGAAAATACGTTAACAACTATAGGTAAAATGGAAGAAACCGGCG
>CAZLNE010000071.1:2450-7809 GCA_964560975.1 uncultured Treponema sp.
CGGCGCCGAATCATATTACTCTGTGCGGGGATTTAGAGGAGTTCTAAAAATATGGAAACAATAAACACCATTGAATTAATAGATGAATCTGTGTACCCGGATGAGAAAGTTCTGCAATACGTACTGGGGAATTCATACTCTGCATATTGTGAACTTATAAAATTACTTGCACAAAAAAACATGGAAGGCGAATGGCGTTATTACAAGGACGGAAAGGCCTGGCTCTGCAAGGTACAGTATAAGAAAAAAACAATTGTCTGGATGTCTGCTTGGAAAGGCTTCATGCAGGCGACAGTATATGTTATGGATCGTCACCTTGAAGGGCTATTGGGTTTAAATATCAGTGTAAAAACAAAAGAAAAAATTGCTAACACGAAAAATGTAGGAAAATCAAAACCGTGCATTTTTGAAGTAAGGGATTCTGGTATATTAACTGATATTGAAAAGGTTATAGATTATAAGATTGCAGCGAAGTAGAAATTACCACAGATGGACATAGATAGACACAGATAAATTTATCCGCAAATTACAGGATGAACGCAGATGAAGGAAATCATAAAGTTTAAAAATGGATAGAAATAGAATGATTTTAAGAAACGTTCAAATAGTTATAGATATGAAACTATTTATATAGTACATCATCTGTGCACTTCTACGCAATCTGTGGATAATAAGGAGAAATGAAATAATGAACATTGGCGATGATTTTTTATTTGGAAAGTACACATGGCAGATTCTCGACATTAAAGAAGATGCAATGCTTCTCATTACTAAAGAAATAATTGAGCAGCGCGATTATCATACTAAAAAAGAAGCGGTAACCTGGGAGAATTCAGAAATAAGAAATTTTTTAAACACAGAGTTTCTTGAAAGATTTAGTGAAAGCGAAGCAGAAAGAATTATTCCCGTACTACATAAAAACCCCGGAAACCCTTGGTATGGAAGCGAAGGCGGCAGCGACACTAGAGACAAAGTGTTTTTACTGTCTTTGGATGAATGCGTCAGATCATATTTCGGCGACAGCAGCAGGCTTTTAGATAACCCGAAACCAAACCAGAGGTACTGGTTTGACCGCAAAGATGAAAACAACAGTAAAAGAATGGCGCCCTTTATGGGCGGCGGCTGGTGGTGGTGGACACGCACCCCGGGAAAAAACAACAAGGTAGCAGTGTATATTCACGGAGACGGCAACATAGGCATACAGGGTAACGGCATCTGTAAAACGTCGTTCAATACGCTTCACAGCAGGACACAAAGCAATGAAGGCGGGCTCCGTCCTGCACTTTGGATAAAAGGGTACAAATGAAAACAACAATCATAAATGGAAGCCCCCGAAGTAACGGAAGCACCGCGATGATCATTAATAAAATTCTAGAAGGAATGAATATCAGCAGGGCTGATACTACCTCTTTCTGTTTAGGACAAACAAAGATTAATTACTGCCTCGGCTGCAAGGATTGTTACAAAACCGGCAAGTGCATTCAGCGCGATGATGTTGATAAAATAATGCAAAGCATAATTGAGTCTGATCTTATTGTAATCGGCTCACCATCGTATTGGGGAGATATTACCGGGCAGTTAAAAGTTTTCTTTGACCGTAACACCCCTTTTTCAGACACAAATCTGAACGAACACAAGAGGGTTATTCCGACGGGTAAAAAAGGGCTTTCGATTGCAGTACGCGCAGGAACAACAGAAAGAGAAAACATACATATTGTAGAATCAATAGAACATTACTTCGGTCATTTACACATAACACCGATCGGTAAGTTTTCATGCACTGGTATAGATACCTTTGAAGATTTAATGAATAGAGAAGATTATATAAGAAACGCATTTGAATATGGAAAATATTTGAGAACAAAAATTTACTAAAGGATTATATTTATCCACAGATTACGCAGATTCCACAGATGTTGGCGAGGAAAATTATGAACGGAAAAGATGTCAGAATCGGTGCGTGCATTTATGCAGAGAATATGGAGAAAATGGTAAAATTTTACCGCGATACATTAGGCTTCGAAGCAAAATGGGACGGCGGAGATTTTGCAGAATTTGAAACAGCAAATGGATATCTGTCTTTTTTTATGTACAGTCGAAAAGCTTTTGCTGAGGCAATCAATGAAACGTACATTTCTCCTAAGGGAATTAATCAAACCTTCGAAATTGCGCTTTGGCTTCCAACCTTTGCCGATGTTGATGCAGAGTATGCGCGTCTGGCTAAACTTGGTGTACAATTCCCGACAGGAGAGCCTCAGACCTTTTCGTTTGGAATCAGAAATTTTTATGCAGCTGACCCGGAAGGCAATCTTCTTGAAATAGGAAGCTGGAAGGACAAATAATATGCTCAATATATCTCTCGAGGCAAAAAAAATATACCCGGACTTAACTGCCGGGATAATGATTATCAGTAATATAAACAATAGGTATCTTAATAATAGGATGGAAACAGAAAGCAGAACCTTAGAGAATACCATTAAGAAAACGTATGAAGGCGTTGATAGAAAGTATGCAGCCGGTACCGATGTTATGAGCGCATACTGTTCATATTATAAAAAATTCACTAAAACCTATCATGTTCTGCTGCAATTAGAATCAATAGCATTTAAGAATAAACAAATCAGCCCTGTTTCACCAATTGTTCAATCAATGTTCATGGGAGAATTGAAAAATCATTTTTTAACCGCCGTACACGATTTTTCCTGCATAGAAAATCCCTTAGTTCTTGACTGCTCAAACGGGACAGAGGATTTTATCTGCTTTAACGGAGAAAAAAAGATACTAAAAAAAAGCGATCTATATATAAAGGATACTAAAACAATCATATCGGCTATTTTATACGGTATGGATGAAACTACTAAAGTAACCGAAAATACTTCATCCGCCTTATATACCGTCTATGTTCCTTTTAAAACTCCGCGCGGGAAAATTGAAGAGCACCTAACTGATACGGCCGCATATTTGAAACTCAATGATGAAAGTATCAGTATTGATTATCTAAATGTAATAGAGTGCCCCTTTATTTATAATACAAAAGGACATCAGAAAAAATAAAATTATGGACAGGAATATAAGGATTACTGCAGAAAAGTGAACAGATGTATACCCTGGTTTCCAAGGAGAAAAAGAAATTGAACAATGAGTCAAAAAAAACAAAGTCAGCAAGCATGCTGACTTTGTTTTCTGCACTTAGTTCGGAGGTGATTTCTTAATTATAAAAAATTTTTCTACTTTTTATTTACTTTGTCTTTCAGAGCTGTTCCAGCCTTAAAACGGACATTTTTGGACGCTGCAATTTTAATTTCTTTACCAGTTTTCGGGTTTCTTCCTGTTCTAGCAGCTCTTTTTCCTACTTTAAATGAACCAAAACCAATTAAAGTAACATCGTCGCCCTTTGTCAAAGCTTTTGAAACGTTTTCTGTAAAAGCCTTTAAGAAAGCTTCTGTATCTTTCTTTGTTAATTTAGCATCTGCAGCAATTGCATCGATCAATTCTGATTTGTTCATGTTATCCTCTCAATAAAATTATTATCATTAAATTATTCCCTGAAATAGCAATAATTGCAAGCTTTTTTTGCAAATTCTTTCTATATTTAAATTCCAACTATTGACTTACTTAACCGATAGGTTTTATCTTAATAGTAGAGACTCCCCAATGGGAGGATCAAGGAGTTGCCCATGTCCGAAACTAAAACGGTAACATATAGTATAGGCGGCATGAGCTGTGCAAGCTGTTCAGCAGCTGTTGAAAAAGTTGTTAGAAATTTGAACGGCTCAATATCAGCTCAAGTAAACCTTGCTGCAGAAAAAGGTACCTTCGTTTTTAATCCTTCGGTCCTGAGACCTACTCACATAAAACAGGCAATCGAAAAAGCCGGCTTCAAAATACTTGAAAACGAGGAAAGATCTGACCGTGAAAAACGTAAACAGAGTGAAAAGCAAATCCTCTTTAATAATCTAGTTATTTCTTTTTTTTCTTCTGTTCCGCTTCTTTATCTTGCAATGGGAATGATGATTCCCGGTATTACGCTGCCGCTACCCCATATTCTCGATCCCATGCATAACCCTTTTAATTTTGCACTTATATCTCTTTTTTTTACTCTTCCTTCACTTTGGGCCGGAAAAAAATTCTATCTTCACGGCATACCATCGCTATTAAGGGCAAAGCCGGGAATGGATAGCCTCGTTGCAGTGGGTACTCTAGCAGCAATAGTTTTTAGCATTATAAATACTATACGCATTTATGCAGGTTCGGCCGATCTAGTAGATCACCTGTATTATGAAACAGCTAGCGTCATTATTACATTAATATTACTGGGAAAATATCTTGAGGCAAAGGCAAAGGAACGTACAAGCGATTCTGTTAAAGCCCTTCTTTCTCTTGTTCCCCCTTCCGCAGCTCTCATTCAGGAAGACGGCTCCGAAACGATAATTCAAGCCGAAGATCTTACCGTAGGCGATAAGGTACGAATACGCCCTGGTGAACGATTTGCAGCTGACGGCCGGGTAATTTCAGGGAGCGGGAGTGTCGATGAATCTATGATATCAGGCGAATCACTGCCTGTAGAAAAACACGAGGGTGAGCTCGTCATCGGAGGAAGCCTTAATACGTCTGGAAGCATGATTTACAGTATAGAAAAAACCGGTGATGATACCTTCATATCTGGCGTAGTACGCATGGTAGAAGACGCTCAAGCTTCGCGGGCACCAATTGCACGCCTAGCAGATAAAGTTTCGGCCATCTTCGTTCCAACAGTAATGATTATTGCTTTAACAGCAGCCCTCATATGGCTCATAGCCGGCGCTGGACTGCCTTTCTCTCTCACAGTCTTTACTGCGGTTCTTTTAGTTGCCTGTCCCTGCGCCCTTGGCCTTGCAACACCGACAGCCATCATGGTCGGAACCGGTATGGGCGCTGAACGGGGAATCTTATACAAAAACGGTGAAGCCCTTGAAACCTGCTCATCGTTAACCACCATGGTTTTTGATAAAACAGGAACGCTCACCTACGGAAAACCGATGGTCAGCACCGTTCACGGCGACACATCAGCTATCTCCATGGTCGCATCTGTAGAAGTACAATCAGAACATCCTCTTGCAAAAGCCCTCGTCGAATGGCACAAACAAAACAACGGCGCCTTCTTCCCTGCAGAGAATTTTACGGCCATTCCGGGTGGCGGTGTAGAAGGCACTGTTGAAGGAAGTCATGTTCTAATAGGCTCTATAAGCCTGCTTAAGGATCGTTCAATTTCATTCCAGACTGATAATGCCAAGAAAATCCTCGAATTAGCTGTTCAAGAAATGAACAATGGAAGTACAGTTCTCATGGGCGCGGTTAACGGCGAAGTACGCGTACTTTT
>CAZLNE010000071.1:7909-11402 GCA_964560975.1 uncultured Treponema sp.
CACGATAACCTCTACGACATTATAAGTGCTGTAAAACTTTCAAAGGCCACTATGCGCACGATCAGACAGAATTTATTCTGGGCCTTTGCCTACAATGTTGTTCTTATTCCCGTCGCAGCCGGTGTTTTGTCGCTCTTTGAAGGCCCGCTTCTAAACCCCATTTTTGCAGCCTTTGCAATGGCAGCTAGTTCTGTGTCTGTAGTCAGCAATGCTCTTCTTTTAAGAAAACGCCTGCCTCGTATAAAAGAAATTAATAATGTTCATAAATATTGACAAATATATTATTTCGTTTATAATTATGAACATATGGGGCGAAAATCACTTACAATAACAGCAAAAGTAAATGGAATTCTCAATCGCCTTGGCGAGCAAATTCAGCTAGCCCGGTTAAGGCGCGGTATTTCCGTCGAGCTTTTCGCAGAAAAAGCCGGTATAAGCAGGACAACACTCTGGGCTATTGAAAAAGGGTCTCCATCAGTTGCCTTGGGTATATATGCACAGGTTTTACACACTCTGGGTCTCGAAAAAGATTTACTTCTCATTGCAGCAGATGATGAAGCAGGACGAAAGATTCAGGATGCTGCAATATTAAAACGAAAACGCACACCAAAACAGGATGCACCTAAGGAGAGCAAGATGGTATTAGTAGACACATTCCAGTCAAAACAGGACGCCTTTGGTTTAATTGACCTTCTCGAAAAAAGCAACATTCCGTTTATCCAAAAATCGGAAGATTTAGGCGGAAAACTTCCTGGAGTAATTCTCCCTGCAGGAGTTAAGATATTTGTAAGCGATGAAGATATAGAGAAAGTTAACGACTTAATAGAAAAATTGAGGGTACTATGAAAACGACACCTGTATTAAATTTTAACGGTTGCTGCGGTGAGGCAATCAAATTGTACGAAAAAGTATTCAACACAAAAACGGACTTTCTAATGCATTATTCCGATGCGGATCCTGCCGATTGGTCACAGCCGCTCACAGAGGCACAAAAAAACTATGTGTACCACGCAGAAATGAGCATTGCAGGCCAACGGTTCATGATGTCGGACAACATTACTTTTGAAATTGTGTACGGTAATAATTTTTTTGCCGTAATCACTGTCGATACTAAAGAAGAAGTTCACTCAATGTACGACGCAATGAAAGAAGGAAGTACTATCTTAGTTCCCCTTCACAGCACAACCTACAGCTCCGGAACCTTCAATCTCATCGACAAATTCGGCGTGCGCTGGGCAGTAATGACAGAACAGACAGACAGGTAAACCATGGATCCAATTCTGATAGAAGAAAAATGCTTAAATGCTTTTCCCTCGTTAAAAACAGTCCTCTATAAAGGCTGCGTTATCCGTTTTGCAGGAACATATTCCAACCGCTCCAACTCCGCAAATCCTCTTTACTCCCCCACAGAATATTACGAAGATATTATCAGCTATACTGAACAGCTCTATACTGCAAACAATCAGCCAAGCTGTTTTAAAATTATAAACACGGAGCAATACACATCCCTCGATGACCTTTTAGAAAAGAGAAACTATGAGAAAATTCACGAAACAAATATACTGACTGTACCATTACAGAACTATCCTTTACAAACTGAAACTAACATTGTTCTCTCTTCTTCTTTTTCTGATCATTGGCTTTATTCTATGTGCACACTCCAGAATATGAGTGAATCAGATGCTCAAACCTGCACCGCTATTCTTAAAGCAGTACAGGTTCAGACCATTGTTTGCTCTATTTTTATAAATGAAGAATTTGCAGCCTGCGGATACGCAACACTCGAAAACCTCTGGGCGGGCTTTTACGACATAGTTGTAAAAAAAGAGCTTCGAAATAAAGGGCTGGGAAAACTTGTTATGAGAACGCTCATGAATGAAGCATATAACAAAGGCTGTACTACAGGATACCTTCAGGTGATGAACAACAACGAACCAGCAAAAAGCCTTTACAAAAAGCTCGGTTTTACCTATTCCTACTCCTACTGGTACCGTAAGAAGTAATTACCACAGATGAACACGGCACCTTCGGTGACACAAATAAGAGAAGCCGTAGAAGAACTCAACGGTAAAGTGCCCCCTGAAATATCTTTATTTACCCCTTTATTTGCCCCCTAATGTTGACAGCAGCTTTCCAAGGACTTAGGATGTAAGTGTGTAAGTAATTCTTTAAAGCGCCGCATGAGGAGTAAGCCGGCGACGAAGCGATTCTAATCTTAGCATCCCATATTTCTATGGGGGTTTAAGGGGAGGCACGTATGAATATAGGTATTATCGGTTCAGGTTTTACCGGTTCAATGCATGCAGATCTTTATGCAAAAATTACCGGAGCAGTTTTAAAGGGAATCACAAGCAGAACAAACGTCAGTGCAATGGAAGCAGCACAAAAACATGTTGTATTCTGTTATGCGAATTACAAGGAAATGCTTGATGATGATTCAATCGATGTAATAGATATCTGTACGCCCACGAATACCCATGCTTCAATTGCTGCAGAGAGTATGAGAAAAGGTAAACACGTAATTCTCGAATTTCCTGCAGTTTCTAATCTTAATGAACTTCATGAGCTGCAGACCATAAGTTTACAGACTGGAAAAACCTGCGCTCTTGCATATTATTCCCGTTTCCAAAGCCAATACTCTTATGTTTTCGATGCAGCGTCTTCCTTGTCGCTTGGAAAGCTTAACGGCGTTTCCATTTCCAGGAAAAGTTCAGCCGTTTTCGCAACAGACGACATTGTAAACAACTTAATGAGCCAGGATATTGATTTTATAGTCCGTCTCCTTGGAAGACCGGATAAAATTCACTCCTCTCATACAAAACAGGAACACGCAGCCTTTCTTTTCGAATACGAAGGATTATCAGCTATAGTAGAAGGCGCGGTAAATATGCACGATGGCTATCCGTTTACGACACGTCATTGTGTTTCAGGAACTGAGGGTTCTATAAGTCTTTTCTGGAGATTCACAAACCGCCCGGAATACCTGATGACTCACACATCAAAGGATGAAAGCAAAAAAATTGTTACAGTAGATTACGACCCCTATCAAAAAGAGCTAGAGGTTATTATTACAGGTCTTGCATCAGATAACACAGCATCCTTTGATCTAAATTCTGCCGCAGCCGGCATCGAAACAGCCTTTGAGTGCCGCAGTTTATTAAAGTAATTATTAAATGATTACCACTGATGAACTCAGATGCACACAGATTTTGCTTATGTTTCAGTAAAATTCTAACAATCGTTTTGGTGGTGCTTTAATTTTACCTACAATCAGTGCATCTATGGTTCTTTTCTCTTATTCCCTTTATCCTTCTTATCTGTGTCGCCAAAGCTCGTAGGAGCTTTAAGCTCTTCGAGCTTATGGCGCTGTGTTCATCTGTGGTAATTTATCTTAAGAATTCCTTAAGTTCGCTAAGACGGGTTTGTGCATCTTCTCTTCCAAGGGCATAGAGTGCGCGCAGGTTGTCGGGGTTTCTTTCTGTCCTGCTAATAT
>CAZLNE010000072.1:0-11341 GCA_964560975.1 uncultured Treponema sp.
ATTTTTAAAACAAACAGAGTTTTCATCATCAGATGAGTTTAGAAAAAACTATGAAATTATTGTCCCTGAAAATTTTAACTTTTCATACGATGTTCTCGATGTCCTTGCACAGAAAACTCCCAATGCTAAAGCCCTTGTATGGTGCAATGATGACAGCGAGCAGTATACTTTTACCTACAGCGAACTAAAAAAGTATTCAGATATGACAGCATCTTTTTTTATGCAGAAGGGTATTAAAAAAGACGACAAGGTCATGCTCATTTTAAAACGCCGCTATGAGTTCTGGTTTGCAATCCTTGCACTTCATAAAATTGGAGCAGTTGCAGTTCCTGCAACACACATGCTCACTAAAGACGATCTCATATACCGTAATAATGCTGCTAGTGTTATGACCATTGTTGCTGCGTATAATGAAAAAGTCATGGCAAATGTAGAAGCTTCCATGAGTGACTCTCCAACCTTAAAAACGCTTATATGTGCAAGCGGTATTGAAGGATTGTATACAGGCTCCTATTACGCAAAGAAAAGAGACAACTGGATTGATTTTAATGACGGTATAAAAGCAGCACCTCAATTCTCAAAACTCGACAGAAAAAAAGTAAACGCAAATGACGACATCATGGTGCTGTATTTTACATCGGGTACTACGAACCATCCGAAGATGGTTGCTCACGATTTTACTTACCCGCTGGGACATATAGTTACGGCAAAATATTGGCAGTGCGTTTCCAAAGGGGGCTTACACCTGACAGTTGCAGACACCGGCTGGGCAAAGGCAATCTGGGGTAAATTATACGGACAGTGGATTTGTGAATGCGCAGTCTTTGTCTATGATTACAGTTCGAAATTTAAACCAGTAGATCTTCTAGTTCAGATAGAAAAATTCGGCATCACATCTTTCTGCGCGCCTCCGACAATCTACCGCTACCTTATTCAGGAAGATATGTCAAAGTATAATTTATCAACATTAAAGGACGCCTGTACTGCAGGAGAACCCTTATCTGATGAAGTGTACAATAAATTTAAAGCTCAGACAGGACTCGGTTTATTGGAAGGATTCGGTCAAACGGAAACTACTCTTTCTTTACTGAATTTTAAGGGCGAAAAAGTAAAACCCGGATCAATCGGAAAACCTGCTCCCTTTTATAACATAGCTCTTTTAAAAGAAGACATGAGCGAATGTGTAGACGGTGAAATAGGAGAAATTACCTTTCCATTATCCGGCGGAAAATTCCCAGGCCTGTTTAAAGAATACTACCGTGATGAAGAAAAAACAAAGGCAGTAATGCACGACGGCTATTACTTTACAGGGGACACGGCATGGCGCGACGAGGACGGCTTTTACTGGTTTGTAGGCCGATCGGATGACGTAATTAAGTGCTCCGGCTACCGAATAGGAACCTTCGAAGTAGAGAGCGTACTTATGCAGCACCCTGCTGTTGTTGAATGCGCTGTCACTGGAGCTCCTGATGAAGTACGGGGCCAGGTAGTTAAGGCTACCATCGTTCTCTCTGCAAAGTATAAGCCGGGTAATGATGAACTTGTTAAAGATATTCAGAGGTTCGTTAAAGAAATTACTGCACCCTATAAGTATCCGCGTATTGTGGAGTTTGTCGATGAACTTCCCAAGACCATAAGCGGCAAAATAAAGCGGCGCGACATTCGGGCAAAAGAGTAGTGATTTAAAAAGCAAAAAGGAAGCCTTGGCTTCCTTTTTACCTATTTTACTCACGGCAATGTTATGGAGTTCAGTTTTGACTGGTACCGACCCGGCGAGATGAATTACTGCTTTCGTACTGTTCACAATGGAAGCTGGGCTGGAACTGCAGGTAATCAGATTATAAATATAAGGATGAATATTCTTCCTTATGCGGGTAATAATTTTACGGGTTTTCGTTTTGCAAAGAATGAGTAGGCTTTAGATGCGTAAAAAGTCGTGAACCATCCTGTATCAATTTGAAATGTAGTAAATTTTTCCCTTATTACCTATAATTCTCATTAATTGGTATATTAAAATCTATTTTAGTATCTATTTTATATTTGCATTATTCTCATTACCCGTGGTATAATTACTATCATTTAAAGAGTAGTATCTTAAAAAAGTAAGGAGTTTACTTTGATGGCTTTAATTCTTGTTTGTTTTTCAATTATAGTAGCTTTATCAGTTCTACTCATAAAGTATTTTAGAAAGTATTCCACCCTTAAAAAAGATATGGGATCAACTCTTTCGCAGGCTTCTAAGCTTTTAGCTCACGGTCTTTCATCTTTTGCTTCAGGCGATATTCGCGTTGCCCTGAGCGAAGTCAGTTCCGGGGCAGCTTCGAAAGAGGGTAAGATTGTTGAAACCCTTCTCTTTTCTGCATTGGAAGACTTTAATTCTATAACTGCTATGCCTGCCAAACGCTTATGTTTTACCGGAGCGAATAGCTATGAGGAAGGATCAACCGCAGGAAAAGAGATTGGAAGGCTTCTTCAGAATAAAGGCAAAATAGTATGTATTATTCCTACTTACACTCAGATAAATCATGTCCTGCGTATGAAAGGATGCAGAGACTTCATAGAGTCGAACTATAAAAATATACAAATTCTTGGTGTTTATGAAGGTATGGGAAACCGTGATGAAACAGGTAAAGCGTTCGCACATATTCTTCAAAAACATCCAGATATTGACTTAGTCTATATAACCGACGGCCATACACCACCGGCAGTTGCCCAGCTAATCAAGAACAGCGGGAAAAAGATTAAGATTGTAGCCTTCGATGCAATACCGGAAAATGTCGTACTTTTAAAAGACGGCAGTTTTTCCTGCCTCATAGAACAAAACTCATTTGCTCAGGCATGGAATGCGCTTATTCATCTGTATAATGCTTGTGAAAACTCCTGGCAGCCTGTTTCTTCAAAAATATTTATGAAACCCATCACAATGACTATCGATAATTACCGGACGTATTGGGATGACAGTAAAAACGAGAGAATCATGAGAGAAGAGGAACAGACCCAGCTTGCCGTTCCTGTTCAAAACAAAAGCGGAAAAACATACAGGTTTGCTCTTATTATGCCTCTGTCAACAGGTTTCTTTGAAGGTTTGGGAAGAGGAGCACATGAAGCTAAAAAAACACTTGCTTCGTGCGGTGCAAAGGTAGAAATCCTTGATGTTTTCCAGGATTGGAGTAATTTTGGTTCAGCGGAACTCTTTGCTCCAGCTATAAGAAACTTTACGCAGCAGAAATTTGACGGTATAGCAACTGTTGTCGTTGATCCAATGCTGGTGGAAGAGATAAATAATGCATCAGATAAGGGTGTGGTTGTAACAACGTTTAATACAGAGCCTTCGAACTTTCGTGAAATAATGCTTTCATTTATCAGAAACGGCGAAACCCTTATTCGTGATAGTCATAACCTCGCTTCTTCTGCAGAAGAATCTTCAAAAACCCATTCTCAAATTGAACATTCGATTGAAGGCATTCAAACTGATATTCAGGCCGAAAAGGAAAACATAGTAAGTACTGACGAGCAGTTATCAATGTTAACAAAGAAGATTGAAGATATGCAGTTTTCGCTTAACACCTACTCCTCACTGGTTGAAACAATGACAAAAGAATCAGAGGAGGGAGCTCATTCGATGGAGGCTAACTGGCGTGACACTCAAAAGCTCAAAACGGTTATAGATTCTGTTTCAGCGTCTCTGGAAGAATTCAGAGAGAGACTCATGAAGATTACTGAGTTTACTGCAATCATAGAAAGTATTTCGGAAAGCACCAATGTTTTAGCAATTAATGCTTCTATTCAAGCGGCAAGAGCAGGTAACGAAGGAAAAGGTTTTGCTGTTGTTGCAGGAGAAATACGAAATCTCGCAGCACATTCGCAAAAAACAGCCGAAGATATTCGTATTCTTGTTGGTGATATTTCCAATTCAATGAATATTATTGTCGAAAGCAGCCGCGAGGGATCGCAGCAGATGCTGATTAATATGGACAAAACTATTGAGGCTCGAAAATCTTTTGAATCCATAGTTTCTGTACTGCACGAATCCAATAGTGCAATCAGTGGTATTGGCCAATCTGTAGAAGGCATTGTTGAAGCAGGTAAGGGTGTTAAGCAGAATATGAACGAAATAGAATCTATGAGTAATAGCAGTATTGAACGTCTTGAAGATATTTCTTCTTTTGTCAAAAAACTCATGGAACAGTCTCAGATACTTTCTCAAACAGCACATAATCTTAGCCTTATGACTGCAAGTCAAGAGTCAGTCTTTTCACAGCTTACCGTAAAATAATGCTGCAGGAGAGAGCTTGGATTACTATTCCTTGTTTCACAAGGTTTTTTGTGGTATTGTCTATGTATGAATACTCATGGTGACTTATATATGAAACGTATTGTTCTTCGTGCCGATATTTTAGGCTACTGTATGGGTGTGAGACGCGCTGTGCAGGCTGCAGAAAAGACTCTTGTCGAATATCCTCATAAAAAAGTCTTTACGCTAGGTCCTCTTATTCATAACAACCAGACCTTAGGAAAACTCCAATCAAAGGGCCTTACAATACTATCTAAGACAGATATTGCATCCTTGTGTACTAAGGATGCGGTCGTTATAATTCGCGCTCATGGAGTTGAACCAAAGGTTCTCGAAAGCCTTAAACAAACAGGCTGTATTATAATTGATGCTACCTGTCCGCGCGTTCTTTCAAATCAAATGCGTGCCCAAAAGTTCTCATCTCAACAAGTGTCTGTCATCTTAGCCGGCGATCAGAATCACGGTGAAATTGAAAGCATTGCGGGCCATGCGCCAAACTGTATAATCGTTAAAAATGAAGTTGAAGCCAATGCTCTGCCGGTGTATCCCGAAAAGGCAATTTTAATAAGCCAGACCACCATAAGCCGTGAAGAATACAATAGAATTGCAGAAGTCTTAGAAGATAAAATTCCGGATTTGCAGGTATTCGATACCATTTGTCCCGCAACTATTGAAAGACAGCTTTCCCTCAAAAAACTTGCAGCTGACGTACAGGGTATTCTAGTCATAGGCGGTAAGCATTCTGCAAATACAAACCGCTTGTTTCACATTGCAAAAGAGAAGGTGAAGCATGCGGCCTTAATCGAGACCGCCGATGAAATACCGAGTGAGTTTTTTACGCTTGAATCGGTCGGTATTACTGCAGGAGCCTCGACGCCTGATGAAGTTATCGATGCAGTTGAACAGAGGCTTCTTGAAGAATCTTCATCGAATTTCTGTTGATACACTCTTGAGCTTCTTCTATGTTAATCTTTTTAAGTAAGGCAATATCAGCTAGTACCCGTGTAATAAGAAGCGGACCTTCTTCGGTGCCCCCGAGCCAGGTTTCGCTTCCGGGATTATCTGTTTCACTTAAAATAAGTTCCATAGGTGTCGTTTCTAAAAGATCCCTTGTGTGCTGTGAATAATGCAGTTCGAGTCCGTAGGTGAAAAAAAAGCCTCTATCAATCATCTTTGTAAGCAGTTTCGTATCTCCATCGTACCAGTGAATTACAGGTTTTGCATTTGGATAGAGCCGGAGTATTTCATAGACTTTTTCCTCAGCCCCGCTTGTGTGAATTACACAGTATTTTTTATGAGTGTGACAGTGATCCAGTATATATTCAAACACTGATATCTGCCTTGAAAGAGGAACATCGGTAAACCATCGCTGGTCAAGTCCTATTTCACCTATGACTGATGACAGGGAAAGATAAGTATCAAGTTCAAAGAGGTTTTGTACCTCAGCAGCCTTCATGGGGTGAATGCCGAAGGTTGGAATGACAAGGTTTGAAGTTTGTCCAATGTCGCGGCATTTTTCGAAAGAAGGAATATCAACAGAGCAGGCTACACTTACAATGTCATGTTCTGTAATATCTTTGAGCGAAGAGGCGAGCTTAGGATCGTTATGAAGGTGGGTGTGAAAATCGTAATACAAGATTATTCCCTTTACTAGCTGATACTTAACTTTACTATATATCGCGCTTGTTGCGCAATATTGCTTTTTTTATCGATTATTGTTATAGTTAAGAAAATTCTTGTGGTTTTTGGAGGCTTTTTATGATTAAGACAGTTAAGGATATTGAATTAACCGGTAAGCGCATTATCATGCGTGTAGATTTTAATGTACCTATGAAAGACGGTGTTGTTCAGGACGATACCCGTATTCAGGCAGCTCTTCCTACAATTAAATACATTTTAGAGAACAAACCCCGTTCTTTAGTTTTAATGAGCCACTTGGGTGATCCCAAAAAAGATGCTAAAAAAGCAGAAGAAAAGGCCGCTAAAGATGGTAAGACATTCGATAAAGAAGCCTATATGAACGGCAAACATAGAATGAAACCCGTTTCTGATTACCTTGCAAAGCTTTTAGGAAAAACAGTCGTATTTGCTCCTTCATGCCTTGGTCAAAAAGCAGCAGTAGATGCACTTCCTGCAGGCGGCATCATGATGCTCGAAAACACCAGATTCGAATCTGCTGAAACTGCAAAAGAAATTGCAGACCAAGAGCCAATGGCAAAGGAACTTGCTTCTTATGGCGACATCTTCGTTAACGACGCATTTGGTACAGCACACCGTGCACATGCTTCAACAGCAACCATTGCAAAATTCAGCAAAGTTTCAGTCGGCGGCTTCCTCATGGAAAAAGAAGTAAATTATCTTGAACCCATGGTTACTAATCCTCCAAAACCAATGACTGCAATTATTGGCGGAGCAAAGGTTTCTTCAAAAATTGCTGTTCTCGAAAGCCTTCTTAAAAATGCTTCTGCCCTCATTATAGGCGGCGGTATGGCATATACATTTCTCAAAGCACAGGGATACACAATTGGTAAGTCATTAGTAGAAGACGAATTTATTGACACTGCAAAGGCTTTGTTAAAAGCTGCAGCAGAAAAGAAGGTAAAAATCATTCTTCCTCTTGATCACGTTTGTGCAGATTCTTTCAGCCCGGATGCAAAACCAGTTGCTGTTGACGGCTTAAACATAGCTGATGGTTTAATGGGAATGGATGTTGGACCCAAGACTCTTGCTGTATATAAAGATACAATTCTTGCTTCAAAATCTATCGTATGGAACGGACCGGTCGGCGTTTTCGAATTCGAAAGTTTTGCTAAGGGAACAGGAGAGGTTGCTCACCTTGTAGCACAAGCTACTGCAAAAGGCGCAATGAGCGTAGTAGGCGGAGGCGACTCTGTTGCAGCTGTCAATAAATTTAACCTTTCTGATAAGATGAGCCACGTTTCTACGGGAGGCGGTGCATCGCTCGAATTCCTCGAAGGCAAAACACTTCCCGGTATTGCAGTTCTTGCAACAAAATAAAAGCGTTCTTTGACTTTAACCAAATTAATACGCTGATATAAGCCTGTATATATAAGTTTTAACTCTTGTATGTACAGGCTTTTTTTTCTATACTATTATACATGAATGACAGAAGCGATGAATTATACAAAATAAATAATACCCTCGATGATATTAGAACTCTTTTTTATTCAGTACTCGATTTTCCCATCGATGATTTTTCAGAAAAAAAAGACAAGGCAAAGAGGGAACTGAGATTTGCTCTTCTTGATTTATTAAACTCTGCAGAAAACCTATAGGCTGGTTTCTTCCGGCTTTTTAAGCGTAATTGCAAGGATTATATCAACAAGCTTATAAAATTCTTTTTCTTCTTCGTTTGTTATAAGAGAAGCTGAAAAAAGGGCCTTTTCAAATATCTGCGCTATCGTAAATAATTCTTCTTTATACCAGAGTGTGTGCTCAAACAGCTGCGCAGCATACTCATACGGTGCAGTTGCCTTGGAACAAGGGGAACCGCCTTGTTCTCCCCATGCACACAATTCGACATATTTTTTTGAGAGCCTTCCAATTTCTGCCTTTTTTTCCTTTGATTTTTTAAGAAGTGCAAATTCTTCAAGCGACTTGGAAAGCTTTTTTGCAGATTCACTGAGTACTAAGTTTTTCTTGTTTTGTTCATTTCCAAAAAAAAGCGATGTAATAAGTTCTTTTACGGTTTTCAATAATCGTTTAAGGTACTTAAGCAGCTTTTTTTCTTTCCAGAAATTTATCCAATCTTTTTTGAAAAAAGGACCAAAGAATACAACAAGAAGAAGTACGCCTATAGCAGCTACAGAAACAATCTTTAATATGTTAAATAACCAGCTTAAATCAATTAATGTATCTGCATTATTTGGAAGCATAAATAAATTGGGCATTTGTTCCATTCCTAAATCTTCAAATTCTTGAAATTGAGGAAGAATATCAACTTCTTTTTGCTTCCTTGAGCGTAATAAGCGGAATAACCATGCAATAAAAAGTTTATAAAATGGTGTCTGCCCATTAGCAACAAACAGGGCATCCGGCCTTGCATAAAGAAATGCAAGAACCGCACATAGAAGAATGAGCACAATGGAAAAACGAAACCGCTTTTTGCTTTTTTCAAAAACTACTTCCAGGCCCTGTCCTGCATAGTATCTTTCGTCGCTTGTAAGCCTAACATATGTATAGGTAAAGGCAGAGAAAAAACATGAAACAGAAGCAAACACGAGTGTTTTAGTTTGCACCGTATACAGATCACGGCCATATAGAAGTGAAATTACACCAATAATGATTAACGGAATAAAACTTAATACAACACAAAAATTTAAAGCCTTATTGCTTGAGGTAATTAACTCTCCTTGTTCGCGAAGCCTGCTGAATAATTCTGTTCCTTTATAAGATTTGCAGAAATCTAAAAACTGCTCATACTCAAAAAAATGTTTTGAAAGGTACATAGCCCATAAAAACTGTAATGTTAGCATAATCAACAGTAAAAACTGAGAGAACGAAGGAGAGAGTCTTTGTGTAAGACTTCCTTTATTAACAAAAAAAATAATGATCCAAAAAATTATATACATAAAAACGGCAATGCGTGCGTATGCGGCTTTTGAAACTCTTTCTGCTCGTGTTATTGAATAAATGAATTGGCATAGAAGTCCTGTAACTAGGACAATGCTTAACTCTGCAATGGTCAGAGCAGTGTACTTCGGAAAAAAACCGGCTATATATGTATATACTGTGCAGATCGAGAAGAAAGGTATGAAGATGCTTAAGAGATTGTGCATGACCTTATTCATAATCGCCTCCGACAAAAAAGGTGAAAAATTGTAATGAAGGACGCAGTGTTTTAGTTTTTATTGATATTTCCTCTTCTTTTTTGTATGGACCCACATAGAAAAAAGTTCCGCCAGTAGGGCATGCTGTAATTGATTTTTCAAGAAGGATAGAATCTTCATCTTCTTTTTTGCAAAACGCAAGAAGGGCAAGCGTGTCGAGAATTACTGAAAGTTGTGAAGATTTTGGACTCAAGAAAGGAGAAGTTTTTTGAGAAGTTAGAATGCCGTTGCTTGCAAGACCGCAATGCTGTCCCCTTAGTATGGTTTCTTTTGCAATGTGTGCTGCCGTTTCTATTGCGTGTTCAACGTGTTCGTATCGAAGGTGATCAGGATAGTTAGAAATATCAATATCAAGATAAATAAAGCAGGGAGAAGACAAGGTCGCAATATACTCATTGGTAAAGAGTTTCCCAAATCGGGCAGATGCCTTCCAGTTAATTCTTTTTATTTCGTCTCCGCTCATATAATCCCGAACACTTCTGTACACAGAGGTATCTTCGTAGAGTGCATTTTTTACCGGTATCTTGCCCTGAGGTATTCCTTGCGTTAAGAAAAATGCTTCATCAGATTTTGCAGGATGTATGAGTATTCTGCATCTTGATTCTGTATACAGTGTGAACGGAAAAAATCCTAAAGGATCGCTTGCTCGAATTTTTGCAGGTCCGGTAAAGTATTCTCCGCGTGAATTGCCTTTCACTTTATAGGAAAACATAACTATTTCTCTTTTATGCAGATGAAACATAGAGCGCCCTGTATCAGCTGATATAGAGAGGGAGCCGCTCTTATCGTTTATATAGAGAGAAAAGATCGGCAGGAATGATCTATTTTCTATACGAAGTTTAATTTCGAGATACTCAAAACGGGGACAGCGCAGCTCATTAATAGTATGGCTTACTTCTATTGATGTTTTTAAAATGTGAGAATATGCAAAAGAAATGCTTATGAGTAGAAAGAAAAAAGCACTTGCAAATTGTAAAATTTTTCCCGGAACAAACAGGAGTATGAGGGCTAGAAAAAGAAGAAGCAGTACCGTTTTTACGTTGTTAAAAGAGTTCCCCTTTTTTATTCTCATATATGCTGTTTTACCGAAGGAACTGGAACACTGCAGAGAATTTCAGTGAGTATGGAATCGCTTGTATAGCCGCGTACTATGAATTCCGGAGATACAATGAGTCTTTTTCTAAAGACAGGAAGAACAAGTTCTTTTATATCTTCAGGGACAACAAAATCTCTGCCGCGAATTCCTGCAAGTGCTTGGGCTGCCTTATACAGAGCTATTGAACCACGCGGAGAAACTCCAATATGAATTTTACTGTCATTTCTAGTGCTTTTCACAATCGCCATAAGATACGACAGAACTGCTTCATCAACATGAACCTGAGCAGCTTTTTCCTGGCAGTCAAGAATTTCTTGAACCGTAACACAGCTTGTTATATCATCAACAGGATTGGTCATTCTTCGCTGGCTTATAATAATGAGCTCTTCGTCGCTTTCATCAGGATATCCGATTGACTGGCACATCATAAAGCGGTCTTTTTGAGCTTCCGGGAGCGGAAAAGTTCCTTCAGATTCAACAGGATTTTCTGTGGCAATAACAAAAAAAGGAGAAGGAAGTGCATAGGTTTTACCGTCTGCGCTAACTTGCTTTTCTGCCATCGCTTCTAATAGAGCAGCTTGCGTTCTTGGGGTTGCTCTATTAAGCTCATCTACGAGAACAATAGAAGAAATTAGCGGACCTTTACGAAATTCAAACTGTTTTGTATCGGGAAGGAAAATGGATGTACCGGTAATATCAGCAGGCATAAGGTCGGGTGTGCACTGAATACGTGCAAAAGAAGTATCTATACTCTTTGCGAGGGCTTTTGCAAGTACTGTTTTACCTGTTCCTGGAACATCTTCGAGGAGAACATGACCTTGTGCAAATAAGGTGCAGAGTACCCGTTCTATAACATCATCTTTGCCCTTAAAAGCCTTTTTAATATTTGCTGATAATTTTTTTGCGGTTGTATGCATTTTTTTTCCCTGTGATCCTATTGAATTAACCGTTCAATTATACTACGTTCCCTTACATCGCGCCATAGTTTTCTCTTAAATAAAAAAAGGGGCGGTTTCCCGCTCCCTTTTTGTCATACAAATCCCTATTCAGGTATTACAAGCCATTGTTTCTCGTAAATCATGGGAATGTTGTTTTGAATAC
>CAZLNE010000073.1:0-11261 GCA_964560975.1 uncultured Treponema sp.
TATGTACTTGCATTTTATTATTAAGGCTGATATCAGCAGAAGGAAGACATATGAGTAAAGAAAAGGTTGTTTTAGCGTATTCAGGCGGACTCGATACCACGGTAATCATTCCATGGTTAAAAGAGAATTTTGATTATGATGTTATTGCTGTTTGTATTGATGTGGGTCAGGGCGATAACTGGGATGTAATTAAAAAGCGCGCCTTAGACACAGGGGCCAAAGAATGCTATGTTGTAGATGCTCGTGAAGAGTACATTACAGAATATATTTGGCCGGCATTAAAAGCAAATGCTATTTATGAAGACCGTTACCTTTTAGGTACCTCAACAGCCCGGCCTTTAATTGGAAAAATTCTTGTTGAATATGCCCGTCAGTGCGGGGCAACCTCTATCTGTCACGGAGCAACGGGAAAGGGAAATGATCAGATTCGTTTTGAATTAGCTATTAAAGCCTTTGCTCCTGATTTAAAAGTTATTGCTGCATGGCGTCATCCAAAGTGGGATATGCCGAGCCGCGAAGCTGAAATTGCCTTCCTTGAAAAAAGAGGAATTCCTGTTCCTATGAAAAAGGATCAGTCATACAGCCGCGATGAAAATATTTGGCACCTTTCTCACGAAGGTCTTGAGCTTGAAGAAACAAAGAACGAACCTAATTATAAACACATGCTCCAACTTACAACTGTTCCTGAGGAAGCTCCGGATAAAGGTGAATACATTGAGCTCGAATTTGAAAAAGGAATTCCGGTATCTGTGAATGGTAAGAGAATGGGCGCCTTGGATCTCATGAAGGAAGTTAATAAGATCGGCGGTAGAAATGGTGTCGGTCTTGTTGATATCGTAGAAAATCGTGTAGTTGGTATGAAAAGCCGCGGTGTATATGAAACACCTGGCGGTGCTATACTTTATTTTGCACATGAGCAGCTTGATCATCTCTGCCTTGATCGCGATACTTATTTTTATAAGCAGCAGGTAAGCTTAAAGATGAGCGAGCTCATTTATAACGGCCGCTGGTTCACGACGCTCATGGAGTCTCTCATGGCTTTTATGGATAAGGCAGAAGAAAATGTGACTGGTTGGGTAAGACTTAAGCTTTATAAGGGTTCCATCCGCGGGGCAGGTTCAACTTCTCCTTATTCATTATATAATGAAAATATTGCTAGTTTTACAACAGGTGATCTTTATAACCACCATGATGCAGAAGGTTTCATTACATTATTTGGTCTTCCTTTAAAGGTAAGAGCTATGATGGAACAAAACGCAGGAAAGGGGCAGGCAGTCGTAGACAGCTCAAAGCTAAAAAAACGAACTACTGAGTAGAATTTAAATTTATTTTTCTATAAACAGGATGTACTGTGGATCAATTGTCATCACTAAAGCCGGGAATTATAGGTACACAAAGCTGTATTGTTAGTCAAGATCTTACTGCGCAAGTACTTAAAAGCGGTACTTTACCGGTGTTTGGAAGTCCTGCACTTGCAGCCCTCATGGAAGAAACAGCGTATAAAAGCATTGAACCTTTTTTAAATGAGGGTTGTACCACAGTTGGTTCACATCTTGATCTTAATCATCTTAAGCCGACAGGCATAGGATCTAAGGTGGACTGCTCAAGTGTACTTGAGACGGTCGATGGCAGGAGGCTTGTTTTTACTATTACTGCACGTGATGAAACGGGAGAAATAGGAATGGCAAGTCATGAGCGTTATGTTATCAATACAGAGAAATTTTTAGCTAAGATTTCTTACAAAAAGAACTAAAGAGGGTAACTATGTCTAAAAAACAATCAGCAATCGACGGTGGTAATCACGCCGCCTTGTGGCATGGGCGTTTTGTAGAGGGTCCGGATTCAGAGGCCGTAGCCTTTGAAACTTCTATACTCATAGATTCCCGCATGGTGTATGATGATATTTCCGGCAGTAAGGCACATGCGGCAATGCTCGGCGAGTCAGGTATTATTCCTAAGGATGAGGCAGAAGCCATTGTTAAAGAGCTTGAAAATATTAATCAGGATTTGAAAACTGGAAAGCTTATTATTGATGAAAGTGCAGAAGATATTCATTCTTTTATTGAAGGTACACTTACCGACCGTTTGGGCGATATTGGTAAAAAAGTCCATACAGGCAGAAGTAGAAACGATCAGGTAGCTCTTGATGAAAGGCTTTATCTGCGGCATGCAGTTCCTGAGCTTCAAAAAAGAATACTAACCCTTATTGCTACACTCACAGAAATTGCATCCCGTCATACAGAAAGCCTCGTATCAGGATATACACATTTACAACGGGCTCAGCCAGTCAGCCTTGCTCATCACATTTGTGCTTGGGCATGGATGCTCGCCCGTGACAATGAACGTCTGCACGATGCGATGAAGCGTATTAATGCATCTCCTCTGGGTGCTGGAGCACTTGCCGGTAGTTCTCTCCCTCTAGACCGCAAAAAGGTTGCACAAATCCTCGGTTTTGACGGTGTTACCGCAAATTCTCTCGATACTGTTGCTGATCGCGATTACTGCATAGAAATAACCTCAGCCATTGCGCTGCTTATGACTCACCTTTCACGATTTTGCGAAGAAGTCATTATCTGGTCAACTGAAGAATTTAAGTTTATAGATTTATCTGAAAAGTGGTCAACGGGTTCCAGTATTATGCCGCAAAAAAAGAATCCTGATTTTGCTGAACTAATCCGTGGACGAACCGGCTTAGTGTTCGGAAACCTTATTGCTTTATTTACCATGATGAAGGGATTACCCTTATCGTACAATAGAGATATGCAGGATGATAAAACCAGCCTTTTTGCAGCCTACGACACAGCTTTGTCTTGTGTTACTGTTTTTACAAGGATGATAGGAACTGCTAAGTGGAATAAGGATCGTATGGCACGCTCTTGTACAGGGGGGTATGCTAACGCTACCGATGTAGCTGATTATCTTGTAAAAAAAGGTATGCCTTTTAGAACAGCCCATGAGGTTGCATCTCGTGCTGTACGCCTTTGTATCGATAAAAAATGCAATTTGGAAGATTTAAGCATAGAAGAATTTAAGTCTTTTTCCTCACTTATAGAATCTGATATTTTTTCTCTCATAACACCCGAGTCATGTATGCGTGCTCGAACCACAGCCGGAGGTCCTTCTCCTCTTCGTGTTCAGGAGCAGATAGTAGAACTTCATGATTACTATGTTCATCAAATGAAAAAATTGTAAGATTTACGGTTAATTTTTTTTAATACCAAAAAACGGTAATACTATAGGAGTAAAATATGAAAAAAATGCTTACAGCAATGCTGTTTCTCTGTGCTGCAACTCTCGTGTTTGCAGGCGGAAAAAGGGACAATGGGTCGGATCGTTCATTAGAAAAGGTTAAGGAGAACGGTGTTTTTGTCCTTGGACTTGATGATTCGCTTCCCCCTATGGGTTTTCGCGATGATAATAACACCATTGTTGGTTATGATGTTGATTTAGCACGCGAAGTTTGCAAGCGCCTTGGTGTTGAGCTGGTTCTCCAGCCGATTGACTGGGCAGCAAAAGAACAAGAGCTTAATACTGGAAAGATTGATTGTATTTGGAATGGTTTTACTATGACTCCTCAGCGTGAAGAGGCTCTTAACTTTACTAAGCCCTATTTGGATAATGCTCAGGTAGTAATTGTAAGAGCTGATTCAGGAATAAAGACATTAGCAGATTTAAAAGGAAAAACCGCTGGTTTACAAGCTGGTTCAAGCGCTTCAGATGCTCTGGATTCGAATTCTGCATTCAAATCTTCTCTAAAAGGCGTTATTGAGTTTAAAGATAATTTAACAGCTTTTATGGATCTTGAAGTAAAGGGAGTAGATGCTGTTATTATGGATATGGTTGTTGGTAACTACAGTATTAAAACTACCGGTAAACCCTTTGTTGTTCTTAGCGAACACCTTGCTTCGGAAAAATACGGCATAGGTTTCCGCAAAAAGGATCAAGCGCTACGCGATGCAGTACAAAAGACACTTGAAGAAATGGCAGCAGATGGTACCATTGCAGCAATATCGGTTAAATGGTTCAACACAGATATTTCAGTAGTTGGTAAATAACTAAAGGAAGGCCTCGATGGATAAGCTCATACTTCAAATGTTTAAGGGTACTGTGGTATCGCTCGAGGTCTTTTTTCTTTCTCTTCTTTTTTCTCTTCCTCTGGGACTCATTATTGCTCTTGGAAGAATGTCCAAAAATCCTTTTATTAAGGTCCCTGTACAGTTTCTTCTTCTTGTTGTCAGGGGTACACCACTCATATTACAGCTCATTTTCGTTTATTTTGCACCTTATTATCTATTTAAATTATCGTATGATCGATTTACGGCGGTTATTGTTGCATTTTCTGTCAACTATGCCTGCTATTTTGCAGAAATTTACCGTGGAGGCATAGAATCAATACCTCCTGGACAGTATGAGGCATCAAAGGTTTTAGGATTTACAAAAAAGCAAACTTTTTTTCGAATAATTCTACCGCAGGTTATTAAGCGTATACTGCCTGCAAGCGGTAATGAAGTTATTACTCTTGTAAAAGATACCGCTCTTGCTCAAGTCATTGGTGTCGCAGAGCTTTTTCGTGTTGCTCAAACCGCAGCAAGCAAGGATTTTTCAACCATGCCAATCTTTCTTGCAGGGGTTTTTTATTTTGTCATGAACTGGGTTGTTTCAACAATCTTTATTCGATTGGAAAAAAAACTCAACTATTATAAATAAGTTCGCCGGAGAATCATGGAAGTCATTGCTGTTGAAAATTTACAAAAAACATTTGGTACCCTGGAAGTCATTAAAGATATTTCCTTTACTGTTAACAAAGGAGAGGTTCTAGGTATTATAGGACCATCCGGCTCCGGGAAGTCTACTATTCTGCGCTGTATTAATCAGCTTGAACAGATTACAGGCGGAACCATACGGATATGCGGCGATGTTCTTGTTACAGATGTTGAACATAAAGGCCGTATTCAATCACACTATTCAGATAAAGAAAGCCAAAGAAAGATTGGGCTAAAATCCGGTTTGGTATTTCAAAATTTTAATCTTTTTCCTCATTTCAATGTTCTGCGCAATATTACCGAAGCTCAGGTTCGAGTTTTGCACCGGTCCCAAAAGGATGCTGAGGAAACTGCATATATCTTACTGGAAAAAATGGCTTTAACTGCGAAAGCCCTGGCGTATCCATGTGAGCTATCGGGCGGGCAGCAGCAAAGAGTCTCAATAGCACGTGCTCTGGCTTTAAACCCTGAAGTGCTGTTTTTTGATGAACCAACGAGCGCCTTGGACCCGGAATTGACCGGAGAAATTTTAAAGGTAATTCGCGCCTTAGCTGATGAGAAGATGACAATGGTTGTAGTTACTCATGAGATGGCCTTTGCCCGCGATTTGTGCGACAGAGTAATCTTTATGGATAATGGTGTAATTATTGAACAAGGATATTCACAGGATATTATTAATAACCCTACACATGAACGTACTAAGGCTTTTTTGAGCCGTTTCCAATAAAAACGTATTGACCAAAAACGTCATTTCCTATAATATAATTTTGTTGCAGAACACTCTGTAATTGCTGCCGGGATGGTGGAATAGGTAGACACAAGGGACTTAAAATCCCTCGGCATTTAACCGCCGTGCCAGTTCGATTCTGGTTCCCGGCACAAAAAAAGACTGTCTTAGAAGTGTAACTTCCTGACAGTCTTTTTTTTAGGTTTTTTTCTACTTTACCTGACTATACAGTCCAGATATTGTCTCTCTCCAGTCATATGCCTTATCGCGGTCTTCCCATTCAATTAATCTTACTATACTGAACTTTCTAAGATCATGAGGATTTTCAAAAAATGTTACTGCAAAGCGGCCTTGCCCGATGTATGTAATTTTTTCATTTTGCTTTAATTCTTCGGCATTTTGAAGAAATTGCAGAACACAGTCAAAATGAACAGGTGCTCCCGAAGATTTATCAGCTAGAGCTGAGGGGAGGTCGGTTATTGGTTGCGAACAACGTGGACAAATAAAAGTGTCAAGTTCTATTTGCTGAAGCTGTTCGGGTTTTTTACCTTGGTTTGGAGGAAACTTCTTCTTTTGTAATCCTGATTGATCGTTCTGTCTATCATTTCTTTTTGTATTATGCCATTTTTGCTTTTGGCTGTTTTGCTTTTTATCCATACTAATTCCTTCCAGATTCATGATTCTCAACAAGCTTTTTGCTTAATACCAAGGCAATACGGTGAATAGCACAATCAATGTACAACTCATCCTTTATTTTCTGCCGCATTTCCAGTATACGCATAGACTCATTATGTTTGGTTTTCTTTACTTTAGATACTGCAATCATACTTGCTCCGAAAAGGCATTAGTAATGTGATGTACCGGTTCATATTCCGGCATATCAACAACAAGCACATCAAATCTGATTATGCTGTCACTATATTGTCGATATTTTTGAAGAAAACATTTAGCCGTTTCTACAATTCTTTTCTGTTTTGTCTTTCCAAGTAGATGTGAGAGAGTATCTATAGTGCCATTCGGGATTTTCTTAACTTCCGCAAAGACAAGAATATCACCATCTAAAGCAATTATATCAATTTCACCTAGTTTTGTCCGCCAGTTACGTTCAATTATGTGATAATTCTTTTCAATTAGGCAGCGGCAGGCTTTATTTTCACCGTCTATTCCAGATTCGCGGGTATTATGCCGGGACCTTGTATTCATCTGCCTTTAATGCCTTAAGAATGCACAATTTTCCATCCTGATTAAGATCCACAATGTCACCTGCTTTGATGTCTGATGTTTTTAGCATAACAGGGCTTGAGAGTATTTTAATGACTGGCAAAAAAGGTAATTGTTCATTTGCTTTAGTTACTTGAGCTACGCAGCCATTGTTCAACAGTACAATGGTTCCTATGGGGTGGTAACCCATAATACTAAGAAAGGATTGTAAAATATCAGGATCTAATTTTGAATCATCATTAAGTAGTAAAATTTTCATTGCTTCAAAACCGCCTAATGCCTTACTATACGTTTTATATGACAACATACTTGTAAATGTGTCTGTTATTGCAAGAATTCTTGCGGTTGTTAAAATTCTATCACCCATTAGTCCATCCGGATATCCTGAACCATTACATCTTTCATGATGCTGCATAATTGTCTGATACACTTCATTTGGAAAAAACAATACCTCAGAAGCAAAACGGGCAGATCGAAGGGGATGAAGTTTTAACAGGTCGTATTCACTTTTTGAAAGCTGTGTTTGTTTTTGAAGTATCTGATCTGAAACTGTAAGCATTCCGGCATCATGCAATAGTGATGCTATAATAATTTGTATAGTAAATCGTTTGGATATTCCCTTATATTCTGCTATCGCAGCAGAAAGAACTGCACAGACAACTCCCTTTTGTGCATAACTTGCAGGCCGTAATTCAGTTAATATATAACTTATAGCATCCATCCAGTTTGGTGATATTAGAGAGTATATGAGTTCTGCTATTGAATCAACTTCAGATCGGGGTACTGGTTCGTTTGAAAGGATCGCCGCAAAAATATTTTGTAATCTCTTAATTGCAGTAGTAATATTTTTTGACACAATTTCATGTGTCGATGAAAAATTTTGTGAAATTTGTAAAAGGGTATTATGAGAAGGAATTTGTGCAGTTTCAGTATCATTTATTTCTTCCAGCAGTTCTTCAAACTCATCCAGTTCCGAAACTTCCTCATCAAAGAGGGGGGCTGAGGGGTCAGTGTATAATGAACCGTATGTAAGAACATATGGAATTTTCCAGCGCACAAGTACATCTAGGTGAAGTTTTTTCAGCGGTTTACGCTTCGCAAGAAACATGTTCACACCATCATCAAAAAATAAAGGAGCAGAAAAAATCATTCCCTCATAAAGCTCTTCACTTTTTATTCTCTTCATATTCAACTCTCCGTATAAAAGCCAGTATTTTTGCAATTATCTCGTACGTTTCTTCCGGAATAAAATCACCAATTTCATATAGTGATAGTATTTTGGAAGTTTCGGGCTCAGATAAAACTGGAATTCCATGTGTCTTGGCTATTTCCAGCATTTTTTCTGCTAATTCGCCTTTCCCTTGTGCTGTTATGAGAGGGGCTTTTGAACCTTCCGGGTACGATAAGGCTGTTGCGACTTTTTTCATACGGTACCCTCATAAAAACGTAAGGTAAGATTCTTACAAAAAATACCGTCTTCTGCCAATACTTGTTCATACCTAATATCTTCAACGCCTTCACTTTTTAGCAACTTTTTTAAGTGTTCAGAATAAAATTGTATTTTATCATTGCTCAAGTTTGGAACAGTGCAATAGCTAAGCATTTTCCTTTGCCCCGCTTCATGCACTATGTATGATTGTAGCACAAAAAAAAATTTTTTCAAAGAATTATCGCATTCAATAATCATTTTTTCCATTTTTTTTAGTTCAGTATTAATGAGAATTTTTACAACCCCTTTAATACCATTTTTTATTGCGCCCCTGTCTTCCTTACTGTTTTGGTCCGAAAAGGGCAGTATAACCCAATGCAGGTGCCTTGAGCTTTTTTTATGGTTTAAATATGAAAGATACTCATTGTCTTCTTCGTTTAAGGTCGGATGAGCTCTTGCGTTTCTCAGAATGACACTCACTAATTCTTCTGTAGCTTCAACTTCCTTATCTGCAAGGAAAAGAATGATCTCGGCCGCATCTTTTTCTTGTCCTGGAAAAGCCGAGGAAAGGGCTCGTGCTTTTTGGGCAAGCTGTACATTTATTTTGATATTGAATTGCTGAAAAAATTGAATTATTCTTCGCGAAATGTCATCGGGAATTAAACCAATTCTACTTAAAAAACTAATATCAGTGTGGTCTAAGCTTACAGCACTTGATTGTTCAAACATAGGTATAAGTTTAAGGATGGAATTTTCAATTTTTAACTGTGCTTTAAAAGAGGAACCTATAGATAGAGAAACGAGAGATCGAACAATAAATCTGTTTCCTGCGAAGGAGGCGGTATAGGAGCCATCGGGGTTCTGTTCTACAACACGGACAAAGACAATGTCTCCATCTTTTAAAACTGTATTTGAAAGAGAATTTTGAACTATAGAAATAGAATTAAATGGTTCCTGAAGCATATGGTAAGTATAAAAAAAAGCCCGCTGTTTGTACAGCAGGCTTTTTCCTATTCAGAAACCCTATTTGCTTTTTTAATAATAAGCTCTTTAATTTTAGCAGCCTTACCAATCTTATCACGGATGTAGTAGAGCTTAGCACGGCGAACCTTACCAGGGCGAATAACTTCTACCTTAGCAATTCGGGGTGAGTGTAAGGGGAAAACTCGTTCCACGCCAACTCCGTAAGAGTTTTTGCGTACTGTAAAAGTTTTACCAATTCCTGAATTTTTGAAGCAAAGAACAAGTCCTTCATAGATCTGAATACGTTCGTTTTTTCCTTCAACAATCTTGAAGTGAACTTTTACAGTATCTCCAACTTTGAAACTTTCAATATCATCTCTTTTTTGAGATTCTTCAATAGTTTTGATTAAATCCATCTCAGTGTTCTCCTATACGGGTTATTTCCTCAATCATTTTTTCGGCTTCTTTTGTAAGCTTTCCGTTATCGCGCGCCTTTGCAATGAGATCGGGTCTCATGCGCAGAGTTTTTGCCAGGCGCTGTTTTAAACGCCATGCGCGAATATTTTTATGATGCCCGGATAATAAGATGTCGGGCACCTTCTGCTCCAAAAACTCTTCCGGCCGCGTATACTGCGGATACTCCAGAAGCCCGTCGGAAAAACTTTCTTCTTCAAGCGATTCGCTTGCAATGACACCGTCTATTAAACGGTATACTGCATCAATTATTACTGTTGCAGCCACTTCTCCGGAAGACAAAACATAGTCTCCTATTGAAATTTCATCATCGACATACGAATCAATAATCCGCTGGTCAATACCTTCGTACCTTCCGCAGATTAGAACCAGATCGCTTTCCCGGCTTAATTCATACGCCATATTCTGAGTGAACTTTTTTCCGGAAGGTGTTACATAAATAACACGCTTTCTTTTTGGTTTCACAGAATTCAGCGCAGAGGCGAGCGGTGTAGTCATCATTACCATACCGGCACCGCCGCCGTAAGGACTGTCATCACAAGTTTTATGTTTATCCAGAGTAAAGTCCCGGATATTCACAAGATCGTAGGCAATAATTCCTTTTTGTACCGCCTTTGCCATGATTGAGCTTTCAAAAAAAGCACGCGGTATTTCGGGGAACAAGGTCAGCACATGGAACTTCATGGACTTACTCCAGAATCCAGAGGTGCATCAGTTGGACTGTTTTACTTTTTAAGTCAACCGTACCGATAAACTCCTTACGGAAAGGAACTAAGACCTTTCGGTCCTTATTTCCATTTTTATCTGTGCTGTTTAGTAAAACATCCACACTCTCGGTTAAGGAAACCTCGAAAAGGTCTCCCGCACCGCCTTCCAATACGTCTGTAATGAAACCCACAATAATGGGTGCAGAATTCTCTGCCAGTTCTTTTTTGCCCGTTTTTTTGCCGTTTTCATAATACACAAGCGAGCAGGATTTTAAATCCTCAACATAGTATTCGTCCCTTTGTAAAGGACAGGCCTTGTCTTTAGGTACTACTATTTCAAAGCCCTTATATTTTTGAGCTTCGTCAATAGAATCAATACCTTTAAAAGTAAGTAAAAGAGAGGAAGCGCATCCCTCAACAGATTTAATATCAACCTGTTTCGTAATACTTCCCTTTCTTAAAGTTACACCGGAAAGATCTAAAAAATGTTCATATTCACCGGATGTACTTTCAACTTTACATGTACCCGCCAAACCATGTGTTCCGCGGATAATTCCAACAATCATTTCTGATTGTACAACCTTTTCAGGCTGCTCTTTTTTTTGCTCCATCAGTCCAGTATTTCCAGGCTGTAACGCTTACCGGTTTTACTGGCAGACGCACTTAATACAGTCCGTAAAGCCTTAGCTATGCGGCCGTACTTTCCGATTACTTTACCAATATCGCCGCTTGCTACACGAAGCTCAATAACAGGGCCCCGTTCGCCTTCGACTTCTTGAACTGAAACAGCACTGGGATCACTGACCAATGATTTTGCGATGTATTCGATCAGGTCTTTTTCCATTCCCCTTACTCCTTCTGCCCAATTATTTTACAGTAAAGCTCTTCTTGTTGAAGATTTTGCGGACTGTGTCGCTTGGCTGAGCACCAACGCTTAACCAGTAGCGTGCACGTTCTTCATTAAAAGAAATTTGTTT
>CAZLNE010000074.1:0-11051 GCA_964560975.1 uncultured Treponema sp.
GTTTTATTAGTTCTTGTAGAAAAAGGTAAATCATCTGCAATTCTAAATGCAATAAAAAAACTCGATTGCTTATCTGGTCCTGGAACTGGTATAGCATACTGCTCGGAAGTTTCAGATTTTATTCAACTAGGAAAAGATAGCTAATAGGAGAACATAGATGGACAAAAACAAAGACCATCCGGTATTAAAAGCGATATTTGAAAGACGCAGTGTCCGCTCTTATCTAGATAAACCTGTTTCAAAAGAAGATATTGAGGTCGTTGTTCAAGCTGGTTTATTCGCTCCAAGCGGCAAAAATCAGCAAGATTGGCAATTTACCATTGTCACAAAGCAAGAACAATTAAGAAAACTCAATAGTGCAGTAATATCGGCCATGAAAAGAAGTTCAGATTATGTTTGCTACTACAACGCCCCTGTTTTAATTATTGTTTCTTCTGTCTCTCATAATAGCCTTTCACCCTTCGATTGCGCCTGTGCTCTGGAAAACATCTTTCTTGCGTCTCACGCTCTAGGTCTTGGAACCTGTTGGATTAATCAGCCGGGCGGGGCAACAAATGATCAAGAAGTTCGTGCAGTACTAACAGAGCTCGGCGTTCCACAAAACCATAATGTATACGGCTGCGCAGCCCTAGGATATGCTGCAGATACACCAAAACTTCCGCAAAGAAAGGAAAATACTGTCGTTTGGGCCTAATTGCACAAGAAAGTGTTTCACCAGAAACATTCAAACTATCAGCTTTTGCTATTCAAAACAGCATTCTTCCCCAATTTCAATCAATAACCAATGATAATTTATATATTTTTGATGAAATTGACTCTACAAATACTAATGCAAAAAAGAGAGCTCAAGACGTATCACATACTCTTCACGGAACAGTTATTCTCGCAGAAAAGCAAACTGCAGGGCGAGGCCGCCTTGGCAGGTCTTTTTTTTCTCCTTCGCTTTCAGGGCTTTATATGTCTGTTTTATATAAAGTACAAAATCTTGACCCCATGCTTATAACTGCATTATCTGCAGTGGCGGTTACGAGGGCAATACGTGAAGTATATTCTATTAACACACAGATAAAATGGGTTAACGATGTTTTCCTCGACGGCAAGAAGATCTGCGGAATTTTAACCGAGGGAATTTTTAATCTTAAATCAAGAACAATCGACACTGTCGTAATCGGCATCGGCATCAATGTGTATAGCGAGAATTTTCCGCAAGACTTACACCAGGCAGGCTCCCTCTCTCATACAAAACAGGTAAATCATGATGAAGACTTTTATAAATCTTCAAGAAACATCTTGTGTGCCTCAATTCTTAATAATCTTTTTTCTATTCTTTCATCTAATAACAAGACTATAGAATCCTGCATTGAAGAATACAAACAGCTTTCTTTTTTAATAACTAAAGAGGTTACCGTCATAAAGGGAAACGAAACGTTCAAAGCTAAGGTTGTCAACATCACAAAGCAGGCTCATCTTCTTATAGAAAAAGAAGACGGTACTCAAGAAGAATTACTAAGCGGCGAAGTAAGCATCAAAATCTAAACTATTCGTATATCTGAGGTTTTCTCATTGAGTAAATGCAGCCGCAATAATCCTGCCTGTACAATCCATACTCTTCCGATAATTCTAAAGACCTCTTGAAACCTGAGTTTTTCTTAAAATCAGAAAACAGAAATTTCGGTTTATCCGCAAGTTTTCCAAGTTCTTTTCCAATTGTATTAATTTTCTCTGCATCCTTATGAGGACTTATTGAGAGCGTTGTTGTCATATAATCAAAACCATGCTCCACTGCGTATGCAAAGGCCTTTATCATACGAAACTCGTAGCATCTTCTGCAGCGCTCTCCCCGCTCACCTTCCTTTTGAAGTACTTCATTATCGAGTGTTCCGACCGCAGAAATATACTCTTCTGGTTTATATCCTTGTTCACACACAAGAACCAAGCCTCTTTCAATCGTATGTTTCTCATTAAACTTGTATATAAATTGTTCAAGCTCCTTTTGGCGTCTCGAATATTCTCCTTCCGGATGAATGTTAGGATTATAAAAATAAACCGCTATATCAAAATAAGCAATTAATAACTCGAGAACATAAGACGAGCACGGTCCGCAACAAGCATGAAGCAGCAGTTTAGGTTTACTTTTACCTGTCTGTAATCCATGCTGTATCTTGGCTAACTCTTCATTTAATAAAATATGATAGGCTTTCATTATTTTCTTTTCTTAGATTGATAATCTGAGCAATTTGGATCTGCGCTTATCATTCCATTTTACTTTTCGCTTATCAGGCAGTGACGAAATATCAGAAGGAACAAACCCTTGTGTTTCAAACCAATCCGATGTTTGCGTTGTTAGCACAAAGACTGATGATAATTTTTTTTCTTTTGCACGTTCTATAAGGTATGAAAGCATCTTTGGACCAATTCCCATGTGAGCGCAGTTTTCATCAACCGCTACACCGGCTATTTCTCCCTGCTCAGCATCATAGAGGTGCAGCGCAGCACAAGCGCGTATGCCTCCATCAAGTTCATACACAATGTAATCTGCATAGCCTTCTTTCAGTTCGGTTTCTGTTCGCGGTAGTAAAATTCCTCTTTCTACAAATGGCATCATTAATGATAGCACTGATGAAACGTCATCACTTATCATAGGTCTTATGCCGCCGTAATTATTCTCATATATCATCGTGCCGGATCCCAAATCTGAGAAAATTTCACAAGGCAGAGTTCCATCAATTGAACCGTTCAAAATATGAACACGCGAAACACCCTTTTTACACGTTACTAACGCCGTAGTAAGTAAATTTATAACTTCCTTTTTCTTAGCATGTTCATTTTGATGTAAAAAAAGTGTTAACTCTTCAAGATTTAAAGCCGGTATACAGCCTTCTGGAGAAAGAGGAAGCTCCTCTGCCACGATATATTCATCTTTATGAATACTTTCATTTTGTGTGAGGAAAAAAAGCTTATCTGCATTCAGTCTTATGGCGGTTTCGGCTGCAAGAGAAACTGATGAAATATTATATGGCTTACCTACTGTACTCCATCCGATGCAGGGGAAAATAGGAATAAAGCCATTTTGTAAAATAGTTTCCAGTGAATCTATTTGTATTTTATCAATTTCACCGCAGGTTCCATAATCTACACCGTCTATAACACCCTTTGCCCGGGCGCGAACCCAATTTCCAATAACTGCTGTTGTTTTTTCGGCCGCAAGAGCAGTCATAATCCTGTTTGATACATCGAAGGCTGCCATTTTAATGAGCGGCATAGCATCGCTTTCTGTGACTCGAAACCCATTCACAGATTTCCAAGCGTATCCTGCAGAATTTAGAACTTCATCTATACGTTTTTTTGCTCCCGGAACAATCAAAACCCTAAGACCAGCCTCATGTATAAGGCATATATCCCTAATGTGGCTCGTAAAAAGAGGAGAATCAATGAGACTGTCATCAATATGAATAATTACCGATGCATTTTTAAACCGCCTTATATAGCGGATTACATCGCGTATTCTTTGTGCTTTATCTTGAATTTGGGTATCGCTCATGCTTAAAGTATAGCAGTAATTTATATATATAGACAAGAACGTTGATTACTCTTCTTTTTTCTTATATGATAATAACTAGTTATGGAAAAACAACGCGCAGAACGAAATAGAACACTTACAGTAACTCCAGAAGAATACAAGCATTATTTGCAAAAACTTATTACATCAGAATCTTTTTCCTCGTTTTCCATGCCGGCTGTTAGCAATACTCTTCTTTTAGGCGATTTTTTCACTACGATTTCTAAACTGCCGCCACATTCCGTTGACCTTCTCATTGCTGATCCGCCCTACAATCTTACAAAAAACTATCATGGAAATAAATTTAATGCGCGCTCTGATCACATCTATAAAGATTTTACCCGAGACTGGATATCTTCCTGTATTCCTATATTAAAAGATGATGCTTCTATCTATGTCTGTTGCGACTGGAAATCGTCGAGCGTTATTTACGATGTTCTAAAGGAATTTGCAATTGTACAGAACCGTATTACCTGGCAAAGAGAAAAGGGGCGGGGTTCTCAATCAAACTGGAAAAACTCTCTTGAAGATATTTGGTTTGCCACCAAAAGCGATTCATATTACTTTAATCCTGATGCTGTAAAACAAAGAAGAAAAGTGATAGCTCCTTATAAAGAAAATGGGATACCAAAAGACTGGGAAGAGACTAAAGAAGGAAGGTTCCGTCTAACCTGTGCATCCAACTTCTGGGATGATATTTCCATTCCTTTTTGGTCAATGACAGAAAACACCGATCATCCTACACAAAAACCCGAAAAACTTCTTGCAAAGCTCATTCTTGCAAGTTCTAAACCAGGCAGTCTAATCCTTGATCCTTTTTCAGGCTCAGGCTCTACACTTGTTGCTGCACATAAATTGGATCGTTGTTTTATCGGTATAGAGCAAAACGAAGAATACTGTGTCTGGGCATTAAAAAGACTTCAAAAAGCACAGACAGATAAAACCATTCAAGGTTATTATAACGGCGTTTTTTGGGAACGCAATTCTCATCCATAGAACTAAGCAGCTAATGGTGCAGTTGGTGTAGGTGTATTGTTCGGTGAATTCGGCCCCGGCGGTTCTATAAAGCTCAATATCAATTGTAATTTTTGAATTGCCTTAGGAAGGGCTTCTCGTAAAGGAATCGTAATTCCTGCTTCATCAGGCATAATAGCAAGGGCTTCACGTAAAAAAACTGACATAACAGGAGGAAGAGCACCCGTTAATGTAATAATTTCTTCTTCCTTATATTGTCTTTTAGTAAATCCCTTCATTAAAAATTCTTCATCGACTAATTTACAGGGTTTCCACCGGGTTTTTCCGTCTTTACCGGTATCGCCGGAGTAGCCGAAAAGCCTGCATATTAAGGCTCGTCCTTCATACACTGTACAATGATATTCGTCATCTGGATTATAAAGAAAACAGCCTTTGGATTGTTCTATAAATCTAGGCCACACATAAGTTTCGTCTGCAATTGCTAAAGCTCTATCTTTATCACAGCTGAGAAGCCAAGCAGCCATATAAAGTGCTTCTATTTCAAGTACATCCGGTTCAAACTCTACACAGCAGGACCCGCAGCCTTGAGGGCACTGTAAAGGACTCACCTTTTTCCACGGCTCCTGAGCTTTTTCAATATCAGTGTATATAGTATTTAATTGTGTAATAATATCATATACCATTGTATTTTTAAATTGTTCAATTTCTAGCATTATACTAGTAAAATATCAAAATTTTAAATAAATAACAAGAAGTCATCATTATTAATATAGTATCAATAAAGAGCAATAATCAGGATTTATTGCTATTCTATATTCTTTACTGCCTAGGTCTGATAACGATTTATTAATGCTATTTTCAACCTTATGTAAATATGGAACTAAAAATCCGCTCAGAGAACCAATCAATGCACCGGAAAGTACGTCGCTAAAAAAATGGTTTCCGCTTGCTATTCGTAATGCGGCTGTGGTACCGGCAAACACATAACTCCCTGCTATGACAGGAATCTTCCATGGTGAATCGGGAAAATATTGTGAAAAAGTATAAGAAGCAAAAGCAGCTCCAGTAAAAGCCATTGTCGTATGTCCCGAAGGATATGACTTTATAAAATCATTATCTTCAACAACTGGAGCCCCTTCAAAATAATTATACGGCCGGTATCTGTTTATCAAAGCCTTACCAGTATTTTTTAATCCAAAACTTAACACTGCGGCTTCTGCATACATTACACCAATAGTAAGCCATTGCTCTTTATCAGTAGAAAAAAGAACAGCAGGTAATAAAAAAGACACATATTGTAAAACATCGCTCGAAATATCGGCAGGTTTTGAATATGGAAATGCTGACCAGCGGTCAAATGTGTTTATTGCATTATAAGATAAGGTATACGGCTGTGCGTATACAGTTTTATCTTCCAGCAAAAAAGAAGCTGTATTTACGAGTATTCCCGAACCAATTAATATGCCATCTGTTGTCCAATCTAAGGCAAACTTTTTATCTTGTGCTAATAGTGAGCTGACTATTAGCAATAATAAAAATAGGGTTATACCTTTTTTCATATACAGTTCTCCCTTTTCCTAATTACTCACTTTACACACCGTAAACCGCTTTTAAATAAAAACGGCTGCACTCTGTGTAAGAATACAGCCGTTATTCTAGCAAAGAGCTATTGTTCTGTCTATTTTATCTTTGTTAGTTCAACATCAAATACTATATAAGCATTTCCTGGAATTACACCGCCTGCTCCTGCTGAACCATAAGCCATAGAAGGAGGCAGAACTATTGTCCTTTTTTCTCCTATTCTCATATCTTGAACCATAACATCAAAACCAGGAATCATTTGTCCGGCTCCTGAGGTAAATTCCAATGGGGCTCTTCCTTCTGATGAATCGAACACAGAACCATCAAGTAAGAAGCCTGTATACTGCACAGCAACATTTTTACCCTTTCCTGTCTTTGTACCGCTTCCTTCTTTCTTTATTATATAATAGATTCCATCATCTGTTTTAACTGCACCATTAAATTTTGCTTCAATTTCTTTAATAATATCTGCAGCAGCGGCTTCTGCCTTTTCTCTATTTCTCTTTGTTACATCAAGTGCAAGCCTTTTAAAATCTTCCTGTGTTGCTGTAAATTTCTTTGCGTCATCTCCCTGTCTTACAATAGTTACAGCTTTAATAATGTCACCTTGTTTGATAGTATCTACAACCTTTTGACCGGTAACTACTTTTCCAAATACAGTATGTTTTCCATCAAGCCAAGGAGTGGCAACATGAGTAATAAAAAACTGACTGCCGTTTGTATTTGCACCTGAATTTGCCATAGATAAAATTCCAGGACCTGTATGTTTCAATGAATTATCAAATTCGTCAGCAAATTTATAACCAGGCCCGCCTGTTCCGTTTCCTTTTGGATCGCCTCCCTGAATCATAAAGTCGGCCATAACTCTGTGAAATTTTAAACCATCATAAAATTTCTTGCCCTTAGAGGCATCAAGAGTGCCTTCTGCTAAACCGACAAAGTTTGTTACAGTCAGTGGAGTTTTTTTGTATTCCAGCTGTAAAACAATATCGCCGCGTGTTGTTTCCAATATAGCAAACACACCTTCTTTTCCTTCAATAGCTTTCATGCTCTCACTCATGGGTGAACATCCTCCAAAAGAAATTATAGCAAAGGTAAACACCATTGCGCTTAAAAATTTACGTAATATCATTGTAGACCCTCCTCTGTATATAAATCTATAAACCACTTACATATAGCATCTATTCTTGAAGTTAAAGATTTTTCAACAACGCCGTGAAAAAGAGCTGTTTCAGGGTACTCAGCCCGTATCAATAAATAAACAAGAATGTGAGATCCAATATCTAACGTATGTAAAAATATATGCATGTTTTCTTTTTGTAATGCAGTAAAAAACAAATATTTTAATGGATCCTTATTTATCATATAAAATGATATTTCATTTTTATTTTGTAAATAGCTCATTTCCATAACATATTCACCATATGAATTATCTTTTTGCTTTACAAATAATTTTAAACCATCAAGATTGCTTAACACAGGATCTTCTATTTTTTTTTGATTTTCATAAGAGTCAATTAAATATGAATCCTCATATAATACTTCATTCTTTTTCCATGTATTCGAATAGTATTCTATTCCTTTCATTTTTGATATTGAAGTCATTATCTTTGCTGTTTTCTGTGTGTTTAAAGAATTTCTTTCATTAACAGGTTTATCAATAAGATATAAAGCTTCTATTTCAAAAACCGGTTTCTTTTGTTTTACAGAATACCAGCGGTCTACTGCTTCTAAGACCATTGGTGTTTTTAAGTAATACTTTAATGTCTCTCCCTTTTTACCGTTTGGAACATACAGTATTTTCCCTTCTTTTTTTAATATTGAAGTTGTTTGTAAATCATACAATTCCTCTAACCGTAATAAACCGGAAGAAGCGGAATTTTGTGCAATGAGGAAGACAGCTGTATAAAAAAGGCATAAGATTATACTTATACCTTTTTTAGAAATATTCATTCTAGTAAATGCCTTTATAAATTACCCTTACTTGCTTATAAAGACCTTCTCCTTCGCTTTTTGTTTCAACATCGCTTATATCATTTAAAGTCGTATGTATTAATCGTCTTTCAAAAGGATTCATAGGCTCAAGCAGTAAAGAATTTCGTGTTGTTCTAACCTTATCAGCAGTAGTATAGGCTAAACGAACCAGTGATTCTTCTCTTCTAATGCGGTAATTTTCAGTATCTAAGACTATACGATCATCACCGCGGCCAAGTTTACTTGCATATACATTTGCAAGAAGCTGTAATGCATCAAGGTTTTTGCCTTTTTTACCAATAAGAATTGATGAATGAGAAGAATTTAACCGAATTCCAATCTTATGTTCTTCGCGGAACATAACATCAACACTTACGTCATAACCCATCTTTCTTATTACTGATGCAATAAAATCGATTAGCTGTTTTTCAAATTCATCCTGTGGTAAAGGATCTGTAAAAAGTCTTTCTTTTTTAGGAATTCTGCCTTCAAATTCAGAACCAACATGTTCTACCGAATCTTCTGTATGCACACGAATTCTAACATAGCCTTTCTTAAAAAGACCTGTTTTTTGTGCTTCGAGAATCTCTACATCAAACTGGTCTCTTTCAAGACCGAGTTCAGAAGCCGCCGTTTCAATGGCTTCTTTTTCGGTTTTTGCTTCATATTCATATACCATAACGCACCTCGCGCAATTAAATTTTCAAATTTCAACTATAGTGCAACACGTGCACTATACAACAACGCTCTAATTACTTATTTTTTTTCTTTTTTACTGTAAAAACAGGCTTTTCAGACTTTGTATTTAAAGCTATTTCTGTCTTCTTTGCATGCATTAGTTTATTAATAGCAAGCTGTTGAAGCATTTGCAATAAGTTGCTTATTGTCCAATATAATAACAATCCTGAAGGAGAATTGTAAAAAATGAAGAAGAAGAAGAATGGCATACCCATAGTCAATATCTTCATCTGAGTGGCATTTGAACCAGCACTAGCGTTTGACTGCGTAATTTTTCCAAAGAAAACCTGAGACACCAGGTAAATAACCGGTAAAATTCTTAAATGGTTTCCTAAAAATGGAATAGAAAATTTCAACATATAAATACTATCTGGTAATGAAAGATCGGGTATCCATCCTGGAATAAACATAGCACCGCGGAACTCAAAATAATTTTTAAACAAGTTAAACATGGCTATAAGTAATGGAAACTGAATTAATAAAGGCAAGCATCCCATGGCAGGGTTATAACCGGACTCTTTATAAAATTTTGCCATTTCTACATTTAATTTTTCCGGGCTTCCCTTATATTTTTCCTGTAATTCTTTTAATTGCGGCTGAACTTCCTGCATTTTAAGCGTAGATATTGAGCTTTTCTTTGTAAGCGGATATAAAGCAATCTTTAATAGAATTGTCATTAAAATGATAGATACACCCCAGTTAGGAATTAATTTATAGAAAAATTCCATACACCACTTCATAATAGCTTCAAGCCAGGATAAAACTCCTGTCGATTCAAGGCTTTCTTCAAGTCTTAGGCCCGAAAGATTCCAGCCGTTATCTACCGTAGAATTATAAATTTTAAGATTTTTTTCTGTTTTTGGACCTATATAAACATAATAGGAATCTTGAATATTTTTCTGTGTAATTGGTTTTCTCGTAAGAAAAACCTGAGCATTTGTATATTCATCCTGCTCAATTATTGTAGAATAAAATACACTTCCCATTGAAACAGGTTGAACAGGAGAGACAAGAATTGCGAAATATTTTCCGCCTACTCCTGTCCAGGTGTAAGGTTTTTCATATTCTTTAACTGCATTATCTCCAAGATTTTGCTTTTTCCTCTTTGCATCGGTAAAAGACATGAACGTTCGTGTTTCATATCTATCTTGTTTTTTATTAAAGTGCGGTCCAATTTGAGGAGAGGTACGCAAGGTGTAGGCAGCATTACTAAAATCAAGCCCTTTCATTCCCTCTTCGCCGTCAATCATAACATCAAGTTTGAACATGTAGTCATCTTGTTTAAAGGTGTACTGTTTAACTAATGTAAAAGAACTTGTAGAACCGTCTGTATTTGATACTGTAAATTTCTTGTAAAAACCGTATGTTAAATCATCAATCTTTTTTACATTAAAAACTTCATCGATAATTGAAGCCTTGTATCCGCCAAAAGACAAGGCAAAAGCCCTATTTGCTTTTGAAATACTATCTGCCATTTGAACTCCGGCATCACCATCTTTGTGATCCATCAATTCAAAGCCTATAATGTCTCCGCCTCTGTTTGTTAACGTTATTTTGGCCTTATTTGTTTGTACTAAAAAGGTTTCTTCCGGCACAACAGGTTCATCTGCATCAGTTTTTTGAACAGTAAATGCGTTAACTGATGTTGCTTCATTTATAATTGGTAAGGTTCCATCAGCAGTAACGGTCTGTTCCGTACTTACAGCAGGTGCGGCTGTTTCTGGCGGCGGTAAAAATATAGTCTGAATAAACATGAAAGCAATTAATACCAAGCCCGACAACACAATGGCCCAAACGGTATTCTTTTCCATTTTAATACTCCTGTAAAAATGCAGCTCTGTACTATTTTATAAAAACTCAGGGTACAGGATCAAAGCCGCCTTCATGAAAGGGATGACAGCGTGCAATCCTTTTAATACCCATATGCAACCCTTTAAAAGGTCCATACTTTTTAAGTGCTTCAATTGTATAGGCAGAACATGTAGGATAATACCTACATTTTGGAGGAAAAAGGGGAGAAATAAAGACTTGATAAAATCTTATTAGAAGGCAAAAAAATTGCGTCAACAGCTTTTTCATTACCTAGTTAACCCTGCTTTTTTGCATAAAGTTCGAATTTGAACACACCGTGTGCGGAACGAATCATTTCCGGGATAGATTAAAAATAATAAATCATAACCGGTGTTCAGGTGTGTCTTAAACAGACGATAGGCTTCGCGGCTTA
>CAZLNE010000075.1:0-10606 GCA_964560975.1 uncultured Treponema sp.
CCACGACAACCAGATCCACAATCTGGCGCTCTACCCCTGAACTACAGGCACCATGTAATCGATGAAAGAAATAATAACGAGAATCCGTTTTTGTGTCAATACCTTACAATATCTAAAAAAGAAGTATTAAAAGAGCTGTTTTTATGTAAAGTGGACAACTATATACTCCGATAAGTAACTATAGAGGAGTATACTTTTATGGATACTAGTGTCGCAAATGCAAAAAAACTTTATGATGTTCTTCTTGCTCAGACAGAATTAATTAATCAAATATATCAAATGCAAAAAGCCGTACGGACCTGCGTTACAGAGCGAGACTGGGATGGTCTTCAAAATACGCTATATTTTATTAATGAACTTTCTGAGGGTTTCACCGAACTGGAAGAGAGGCGCGTAAAGTATTTTCAGGATTTTGGTGCTGCTTCCGGATCTGATATAAATACTGTTTCAAAAAACACTCCTCCCCAGTTTAAAAATCCTCTCCAATCTGTATTTACAGATATGAAAAAGAAACTTTTAGCATCAAAAATTGAAAATGATTCCATTAATGAATATGTGAAAATTAGTCAGGAATTTCTACAGGGTATATTTGACACTGTACTTCCTCAGCGCCGAAATACGTTGTATTCACGGACTGGTTCACTTATAAAAAATCAGCCAGAAAGCATTGTTGTCAATGCCGTTTTGTAAAGAAGGTTACCTATGTCAACATTTTCAGGAATAGAAATTGGTAAAAGAAGCCTTATGGCGCACAGTCAGCAGATACATACTGCAGGTCACAATATATCAAATGCCGACACTGAAGGATACTCGCGTCAAAGGGTTTCTATCCGTGCATATGATCCTTTATACAGACCGGATTTATCAAGGGCTGAAACACCAGGGCAAATAGGCCAGGGCTCATCAATTGAAAGTATAAAGCGTGTAAGAGATGCTCTTCTTGATGCTCGAATAACTTCACAGTCAAATCAAGAAGGGTACTGGGCAAAACGCGAAAGTTACTATCAGATGATAGAAAATATATACAATGAACCGGCTGATATTTCTGTACGTACGACAATGGATAAATTTTGGGAATCATGGCAGGAACTGTCGCTATACCCGGAATCAAAGGCTGCCCGGCAGGCTGTTGTAACCCGTGCTGATTCCTTAATTGATTCAATTAAACAGCGCTATACTGGTTTAGCCGGTATAGGAAATCTTCTTAATGGAGATATTGAAGCAACTGTAAAACAGGTAAATACCTATACAAAAGATATTGCACTTTTAAATAGTGAAATTACAAGGTCAAAGGCTATGGGCGATAATCCGAATGACTTACTCGACAGACGCGATGCCTTAGTAGAAAAACTATCATCGATTATCAATATCAGTACTGACGAGCGTGACAGCGATGAGTTCATGGTACATGTTGACGGTAAAATTCTTGTTCAGGGCAATATAGCTCGCTCTTTTGAAGTTATTCCTCTTACAGATGGAACCGGCTACAGTAAAATTATTTGGCAGGATACTAATAATGATGCTTATTTTTCGGGCGGCTCGTTAGGAGCACTTGTTGAATTGAGAGATGTTGATATTCGTAATGAACTTCAAAGCTTAAACACCATGACTATGAATTTTGCAGACCTTGTTAACGACATTCACCGCAACGCTATTGGTGCAAACAATGTGACTGGTTTAGATTTCTTTGTCGAGCAGCCCTTTGTAACGAATGCTTTAGGAAATTATGACCGAAACAGCGATGGTATTGATGACACTTCCTATATTTTTAGAATGACAGGTACGAATACTCTCAATCCTCAAGACAAGATTGGTCTAGAAGGAACTATGTTGTTATCGGGAAGTAATGGAAATGTAGAAATTCCATACTATCCGACAGATACTGTAGAAACAGTAATTGCTAAAATAAATAATTCAACGAGCGAAGTTAAAGCATATTTAGATAGAAACAATGAGCTTGTATTAAAAGCAACTACTGCTCAGAACTCAAGCAATCCTGACTTTGTACTTAGACACATAGAAGATTCAGGCTTCTTTTTAACAGGATACGCAGGTATTTTAAATGGCTCAGGTCCTGATAACGCTTATGACTTTAATCAGGCAAATGCAGTAAATGTGATTTCAAACACAGGAGCTTCTTTTGCTGTTGCTCCAGTTCTAAATCCTGCAGGCTACATTGCTGTAAATCAAGCAATTCAAAATGATGTTCTTTCTGTAGCTGCTTCTTTTCCTTCAAATTCGGGACTAGCTGAAACAGGAGACGGTTCGGCTGCGTTAGCAATAGCATCTATAAGAAATACTTCAGTAATGATTGGCGAAAACAAAACACTGGATGATTATTTTGCAGAGACCGTAACCAAGGTCGGCTTAAAGGGCGAGCAGGCAGAAATTGCACTCTTGAGCCAAAATGCAATCATGGATGATTTACGAACACTGCGGGATTCAATATCGGGCGTTAATATTGATGAAGAGCTGGCTGATATTATTAAATTTCAGCATGGATATAATGCTGCTGCTAAGTTTATCAGCGTGATGGATGAATTGTTAAATACAATTATAAACGGTTTAGGCGTGTAGTGGAGGAGTAAAATATGAGAAGAGTAAGTTCCAGTTTAACAAATAATGATGTTCAATATAATCTTAGGCTTCAAGAATCGCGTTTGAATAAGGTCAATAATCAAATGGGTTCTCAGCAGCGTATTCAAAGTCTGCGCGATGATCCTATTGCCGCTGGACACTTAGTACGGTATCAGTCCTATGCAAACCGTATAGAGACTTTTAAACACAATGCGCAGACCTTAACTGATCAATATGCAGTGACCGAAGGATACATGAACAATTCTCTACAGGTTTTGCAGCGTGTTAGAGAGCTGGCTGTAACCGGTGCAAACGGTGTATATACAAAAGAAGATATGGCAAATATGGCAGTAGAAGTAGACCAGCTTTTGCAGGAATTAATTCAAAATGGAAATGCAAAAGATGCAGATGGCAATGCGCTTTTTGCCGGAAACAGAAGCAAATCCATAGCCTTTACCTCTGAAATGGGAGCTGTAAGCGGGAGCTCAGAATCCCTCATTCAGTCTGTCCGTTATAACGGCTCAATCAGTGAAAATAATGTAGAAGTTGATGAACAGTCTTTTATGTCTGTAGATAGAACCGGCAATAAAATATTTTGGTCAGAGCCTCAGCAGCTTTTTTCCCAGCGTGATGCAAGTGCGTACCAAGTACTAACTGATGCTGACATTTCAGTGAACGGCGTTACCGTGTCACTCAAAACAGGTGATAACATTTATGCAGTTGCAGCAAAAATTAATGATTCAGGTGCTCCTGTAAAGGCTGGTATAGATCCAATTACAAATGGATTAACTCTAAGCACAACTGATGCACGTCAACTATGGCTTGAAGATGAAAAAGGAACAACATTACAGGATTTAGGCATAATTAAAGATAAAAGTCAGCGTCCGCCGTTTAATGTTGGCGATTCTGTTCGTGTTTCAGGCGGCTCTCTTTTTGACTCTGTTATTTCGCTCCGTAATGCTCTATTAAGCGGTGACAGCGAATCAGTGGGAGGGAAGGTTCTCGGCAGTTTAGACAGTGCATTAAATAATCTTGTTACCAACATTGCAGATCTTGGTTCCCGTTATGAAAGAGCTGTACAAAATATTGCACGAGCCGAAGTAACAGAACTCAATGTAACAAGTGCAATTTCAAGAGAAGGTGACTTGGATTTTACCAAGACAATAACAGATATGAAGATGCTTGAATATGTTAAAAATGCAACCTTAAGCACGGCAGGAAAATTATATTCAACATCATTACTTAATTACATGAGATAAGGATACATTATGAGCGGCATTGTTGATCTTAAAGAAAAAAAACTTTTTGTAGAACAAGGTTTATTTGGTTTTGAATTCATAACTGAATATAAATTAACCGAATCTGAGCTTCATCCATTTTTGTGGCTTCAGTCTGCACAGGAAAAGTCATTAGCCTTTTTAGTTGTTGATCCGTTTTTAATATTTCCAGATTACGAATTAGATATTGATAACGAAAGTTTAAAATCTATTGATGTTACAAACCCGTCAGATGTAATAGTTCTTGTAATATTAACCATTCCCCGCGATGGTAAAGAAGTTACCGCAAATCTGCAGGGACCAGTTATAATTAATAAAAAGAATAATAAGGGTATGCAGGTAATTCTTACCGATCCCCGATGGACTACGAAACATACTATTCTTGACCAACTAAAATACCGGAGTACTCAATGCTGATTCTTTCACGAAAAATTAATGAAAAAATAAAGATTGGTCATGAAATTACAGTCTCAATAATTGAGATACGAGGAGATCAGGTTAAACTAGGTATTGAAGCTCCAAAGGATGTTAAGGTATTCCGGCAAGAAGTTTTTAACGCTATTCAAAATGAAAATAGAGAAGCGGCTACCAGTCAGGACAACTTACAATCTTTATCAAACATTCTTGGAAAGTAAATATTCCTCTGCTTCACTTGGTCGAATATACACAGGACCATCGTACTCTTCTAAGGGTTTTTCACCGCGGCTGCGCATTTCAAATGCAAGATCTAAAAGAATAATTGCTGTGTTTGAACTGTGAATCTCCATTACTGAACAATTACAATCAGGTTTTAATCCCTTTATTTCTTCTGCTAAAATCTTCGCATCAGGTCCGGTACAAAGAACTTTTTCTTCAGCATCAAGAAAAGAAATAATATCACTGCACGCAATGTCACAGGGAGCAAGGCACTCAACACCGCTTCGGTATATTGCAGTATAATAACGGTGTTTTTTTGCGTCGATGCAAGGAACAACAGCCCCCGGCCATGCTTTATATGGATAGGCAAGGGCAGTGAGCGTTGGAATACCATAGACTGGTACGGAATGAGCAAGTGTAAAAGCCTTTAATGCTGCAAAAGCTAAGCGTAATCCTGTAAAAGAGCCGGGTCCAAGACAAAGAGTTGTAAAATCAAGGTTTTGCGGCTGTAGTTCTACTTCTTCGAGGACCTTGATAACAGAAGGTAGAATTTTTTCAGACTGCCTCATTCCAATATCAAGCGATAAAAGAGCTGTTTTATCTTCATTTCGTGCAGCTATGCTAATACAGGTGCTTGCACTATCTATTGCCAATGCTTTCATAAATTAACCTTCCAATGGTCCATATTTCCAGTTATCAATAGTAATTTTTCTTGAATTATCTGAGTTAGTTTCTATAAAAATAGAAATAGTATAATCGGGCAGTTCAGAAAAGATTTTTTCACTCCATTCAATAATACAAACACCATTACCATATAAAAGTTCTTCTGAACCCAAATTAATAAAATCTTCAATCGTGTCTAATCTATACACATCAAAATGATATAGTGGTATTTTTCCCTCATATTCTGATATTAAGGTAAATGTAGGGCTTGTAATAGATTCTTCTACACCCAGCGTTCGGGCAATACCCTTTGTAATGGTTGTTTTTCCTGCTGCTAAATTTCCTTTGAGGGCAATAATATCACCCTTTTTTAAAAAAGACCCAATTTTCTCGCCAAGTGCAATGGTATCTTCACTTGTTTTTGTATATAACGTTATCAGATTAGTAATCCCTCTTTATCGTATTCGCTAATTTTTTCTTTGAGTGCCTTAATTATTGGCAATAGTGGATAATCAATAGATGACTGAAGTGATACATCTATAATCTTTTTACCAGTTGGCTCGGTCTCTATAACAAAGATTAAAGGAACCTCAATGTTTTTTTGAGGAATTTCAATCAATGCAGTTGAGAAAAATTTTTTTCTGTAGTAGATGTAACCTTCTTCCTGCTGAATATCCCTAAGCTCAAGTACTTTCATCTGTTCTCACAATAGTAGAAATATCTTTCTTCGTCAATAATTAGAATTCATAGACAAGTCTATAAATCTTATTTCTTGTTTCTATTTTCATTCTTACAAAATTTACATGTAAAATAGTCAGTTTTGTCTGAGTATTTTGCGTGGTTTCCACAATTAAGCCGATCATTGAATCGGTTGAGGAATCATCCAGCTTTAATTCAATATATATATACTGCTGTTTTTTTATTGCAAGATTTGTTTGAATACTGCATCCTTCACTGGAAATATCTAAAAGTTTTCCTTCATAACGATGTTCCAAAGGAGTGTAAACAACTGAAGGATCTTTTCCCTTTCCTCCTGTAGATACCTTAACAGCAGCAAATTCGCAGATTGGGCTATACGGTATTCTTTTTTGATTTCGTCTGTGAAGAATCTCAAGATTATTTGTGTGCGATACCACTAATTCACTTTGTGCACGCTGCTGGTAACGCACAACTCTTGTCAGTAACTGGTACGCCACATTGTTCTTTGCTTCAAAGGACAATGTTATTTTTGAAAGCGGTTCCGGTCTTAGCTCGTCTCCAAAAATGTTTTTTGGAACAACTAGAATTAACCCATCAGGCAGATTATCAATCACTTCTGAAGAAAAGTGATCATGATTTGCATCAATATACATAATTTTCTGACCAATTTGAATATTTTTTGTACTTGAAATAAGGGCGGAATTATGCCTATCTTGCTCAATCTTATTTCTAATTGAAAAAAGAAGTGATTTTTTATGTTCGTCAGTTAGTGATTTAAATACAGTTTTAAATAGCTCATCAACCTGTATCTGGTTTTTCATAAATACGACAAAGTTTTTAACCTTATGGTGCTTACAAATATCCCATAAAAAATCTTTTTCTTCATTTGTTAATTGAAGATATTTAGTAATAAATTTTATATCAGATAAAGTTGTCAGTCTATTAGAAATAGCTGTTTTTTTTTGAAAAGAATTCTTTGCAATTTTAAACAATATATTTGCAACAAGGAAAAAAACACCAATACCAATACCAATAAACAATGGAATGTAAATGATGATTGAATAGTTTCTGGAAAATCCGGCATCAAGAATAAACATAGGCTTCCTTTTTGCTATTGTGCTGCTAGATTAGCAATTGAATGTAATCTAGGGGCAATTTCATACTCGGCTAAGTCGCCGATCAGTACAATATCATTATCTTTTAATGCTTTTTCAAAATCTGAAAGAAGCTGTGAAAAATCTGAAAGAAACTGAGAGATTTCCAGATTTTCAATTCGCAGGGTACCATAGGTTTTAGGAAATAGGCTTGATAATGATATAGTTCTGCAAAAACCATTAAAAAAATCTGCAAATTCTGTAATAAAAGCTGAGGCCTCTTTATCTTTTCCAGCCTGATACAACATTGATATGGTGCATAGATTATCTGCAATGTTACCGCTTTGTTTAGCTAAATCTTTTAAAGAACCAGCAATATCGGTTGAACTAACGGTAGATAATTCAACTTTACTAACTTCATCCAACGATAGAATAAATGATTTTTCCATAGTATCTGCTGAAAGCTGCTCATCATTTACCGCGATACCGATTATTGTTGCATCATTATCAGCACAATTTTGTTCAAAAGCCTTTAAAAAATCGCCTAATGTTTTTTCATCTTCAAGTGATATTTGAATTTCCTGATTATTGACTATTACCTGCATTGCTTCTCCCTTTAATTTTTTGAATTATTTGAATTAGAAAAATTTGTAATGGTATCTGACTGCGATTGAAGACTGTTGAGAGTCGATTCCATAGTACCATATTTTGATTTAAGCTCTTGTTCTTTTTTTGCTACTTGTGTTTCAAGTCTGTCAATTTGCTTTTGAGAGGTTACTATCTTTGAATCTAAAGAAGATCTTTTCATTGCAAGAATACCGCCTGTTTGTACATAAGCTTGCAGATGTTGATCCAACTGATACGCAATTCCTGAATCTACAATAAGATCTCCGTTTGCATCAAAACCAAAGAGATTTTTTATCTCTGCAATGTTATTTTTTAAAGCTTCATCAAGTTTTTTTTCATCAATTTCAAGATATCCGCGTAATTGTGAAGCTGTCACAGATCCGCCAATGCTCGTTTTTGTTGAAATACCAATTTGAGACAACATGGTTAATACAGCATTATCAGTTGGACGGTAAGACCCGCTTAAAATATTTTGGAGTGCACTTTTACTATTTGTAAGAGAAAACTCTGTTCTTAGACTGCCGAGCCTTTCTTCTGCTTCTTTACGTTCATCTTCAGTAAAATATTCTATTTCACTGATTATTTCAGGTTTTGCCTGTGTCAAAATATTGATTTCTGCAAGAAGCTGATTGTATCTTCCGACAAAAGATATTAACTCATCCTTTGCTTTTTCAGTATCTGGTTTTATTGCTATAGATGCTGTTTTCTCTGTGGGAGCTTCGAGTGTGAGCGTAACATTAGGTACAATATCATCGATTATGTTCGATGAACGTATCATCGTAATACCTTCATATTTAAGTTTTGCATCCTGTGCTGTAGAAATGGCATTTACGGGTTCATACCCTAAAAATTGAGAAGGATTAAAAGCTTTTAAAGATGAAAGATAGACTTCTTTACCTGTATTTTCATTTTTTATAACTATGGATTGTATATTTGGATAATCAGAAACCTTTAGTGTAATGTCAGTTTTTGTATCATTTGTATCTGTAGGAATGGGTATAAGACTACCATCTGTATTTTTAATATACACATACGTGTTTGACTGAACCGGATTTCTTTTTTCAACCGGTATTGCAGGCGGAAGCGATGTTTCCAGTTGTTCATTAAAAAGGGTAATACCCTTAAAATTAATTGAAGGCGGGGAGGGCAGATCCGGTTCTGAGGCAAGGTCCTCGTTGAGAGTAACATCTGGTACTATGTTTGATTCTAAAGAAAACTGAATAACAGATGATGAATCTTGCATTACTTGTCTAGGTATTGTAACTTCAAACCCGGATTCCGGAGAAAGGTAAATGCGATTATCTGTAATTGTTGCTGTATTTCTGAGTCCTAAAGAAGCAAGTTCAGGGGTTGTTTTTGCAAATTCAATAGCATTAGAAGAAACCCTTCTTATCATGTTTGTACTAAGAGCAAAATTTAAAGCATCGTCTTCAAAAACAAGCTTATTATCCTCTCCAGTTACGAGGGATTCAATAAGCAATGACTGGTTAGTCGAAGAAACTCCAATCAAAGAAGCCTTTATAAGGTTGTTACCTCTTCTGTTTAAGCCTGAAACAAAATCAGAGAGTTTCCCGCCTTTCCAGTTATAACTGACAGACTTATCGCCTACCTTGTAGGTGTAAGTTCCTTCCGGAACGGTTCCATCTTTTTCTAAATTATCTGAGAGAAAACGGTCTGTAGATGCAATCCTTTCAACATCAATTTTAAAACTTCCTACTGATGCATCTCTTCCTGGTTGTGCAGTTACAGAAAATTCTTGGGTAGAAGTACTTATTTTTTCACTAAATGGATTATTAAAGGAATAAAGTGTTCGGGCTGTGTCACGCAGAGACGACATGTATTGATTTACACGCTGCCAATTTTGCTGTTCAATTTTAAAACCGTCAAGCTTTTCTTGTTCGCGTACAAGAGGTACTCTTTCTGCTTCTACAAGAGCTTTAACGAGATCGTTGGTTTTATATTTATCGGTTACACCAGGTATACTGACTTCTGCCATTAATAGTTCTTGCCCGCACGGCTAAATCTTTTCGTCTACGAGCAATCCCAATGCTTCCTTTAGACGCATTTGAAGATTTTGAACATCTGCGGACGGTATCTCCTTAATAACCTTATCGGTTTGCGGGTCAACAATCTTAACGATTACCTTGCCCAAATCCTCGTTTACTCTAAACTGGATTTTGCTACCGACAAAAGCAGCATAATTTTGTATTTGGCGTACTTGAGACTCTATTTTTTCTAAATCATTAGCTACATTTGCAGCTTCGGCATTGACTTCTGTATCTTGTTCGACCTTGCCTAAGGCAATTGTCGATCTAAATGGTGATATAACGTTGCGGCCATCCATTGCCGAACTCTGCCCTATGTTTTGTATCATAATACTCATTGGGCTCCTCCGTGAAACTGTCCCGGTAATCCGTTACCGGCTACTTGAGTTACGGAAGAGGGGCGCACCTCCTCCGTTAATCAAGTATTTCATTAAAAAGAAGACATCCAGAGTTCTCTTTAATGATTTGTAATGCTAGCTAAGCAGTTTCAGTACGTTTTGTGACTGAGTGTTTGCCTGCACTAGCATTGCAGCGCCAGATTGTGTGAGAATCTGGTTCTTTGTATAATCTACAATTTCAGAAGCCATGTCAGTATCGCGGATGCGTGATTCTGCAGCTTGAATGTTTTCAGCTGCTACTGCAATACCTTTTGCTGCAATCTCAAAGCGGTTTTGATAAGCACCAAGATCCGCTCTTTGTCTGTTAACAGCTTTCATTGCTTCGTCTAATGTAGAAATTGCCATATTAGCAACATCTGGTGAACTGATAGAAATCTTTTCATCAGATCCTTGAGCACCTGTCAAACCTAAGGCTTGAGCGGTCATAGTGCCAATGTAAATTCTTGCGTTCTGGTCTACGTTTGCACCTATATGCAGCTGCATAACTCTTCCAACAGCAGAATCAGAGGCAAAAGCACCAGTAAGCATATTCATACCGTTAAACTGAGCCTGACTTGCAATACGATCTACTTCAGAAACAAGTTGTGAAA
>CAZLNE010000076.1:0-10457 GCA_964560975.1 uncultured Treponema sp.
TCCTGAGGGTACAAAAAAAGAGCCGTTCGAACGACTCCTGAAGCTAAAGGATACTATTAATGTTCATTATTATTATATCAGCCGGAGCAAACTGTGTCAACACAGTGGAAGTCTTAGAAACAGTACAGAACAGAGTTTTCCAACTAATCTTTTACCGTCTTACCCGTTCAATTTCATCATAGTAAAAATCCAATTCCATATACTCAAACGGAGGTTTACGCGGAGGTCTTCGTTTACTATTGTTATCATTAATTACTAAAGTAAGAGATTCAGTCTCAAGAACCTGATATTCAGGCTGCCCCATTACCGCATACATTCCATCATTAGAAATCCTTACATCTATAAAACCAAGTTCTTCTGCCTTATCTAAAGTAATTTGTTCATAATTACGAATAGTAAGACCACGGCCATTAACACAGGTGTAAAGCAGTGAATCGATTACAATATATTTGTCAACCTCGTACTGGGTTTGTTCCTCTCTGTCAATAAGTATAGCATTTTGCCCGCCAGACATGTCAGAAATTTGCCAGTACCGTATACGATACACGGCCTTATTTGTTACAAGGTATCCGAAAATTTCTTTTTCTGGCAAAGGCGGAATAATACTTAAGCCTTTAGAGTTAGTAGCGGGACGCCAATAAATCGCTTCACCTTCATTTGTTATATCCGACTTTTTCCAGTAGCGCGTATACAATCCGCCATGCAGCAACAGAGGACTAACGTTAAGCGGATAATCTTCTATCTTGTAGTACGCATCGTAATACCAACCATAATAGGTCTTTAAAATGATATTTCCATTTTTTTCACCTGAGAAAATGACTATTCTTTGCCCATCCTGATAAATTCCTGATGTTTCCAGTACACCTGAATCTTGAATAAAACCGATTGATGAAAAATTTTCCTGTGAGAAAAAAACACTTGTACATACACAGAGAAAAATAAAACTAGTAATTTTTTTTAAACTATTACTCTTCATCTTTGTAAATATCGGCAGAATAACCTTAATTCTTTCTTTTTTTAATGACAAAAGAATTTATTTTCGTTAGAATGTTTGTGTATTACACCAATCCATTGGAGGATCATACATGAATAAGAAATGGAAACTTACTGGTGTGTGTGCCATTGTGCTATCCTCAGTACTAATGGTTTTGTCGTGTTCAAAATCGGCGGAACAACAAAACCCTCTTAGTACTAAGGAAAGCCTACCATCACGCATCGTATCTCTCACCCCTGGCAGTACTGAAATTCTTTTTGCACTTGGTGCAGAAAGTTCACTTGCAGCACGAACCGACTTATGTAATTACCCGGCCGAAACAGCAGAATACCCTTCTGTGGGCGGTTTCGACGGTAAAACATTCAGTCTCGAAACGGTACTATCATTTAATCCTGATTTAGTACTTTTAAATACCTTCATGCATGGGCACTTAATTCAAAGTCTCCAAGACCTGGGTATTACAGTATATAATTCTGATGCACAGTCTATCAGCGATATTTATACAGATATTCTTGAAATTGGTAAGATTCTTGGAAAGAATGAAAGCGCAAACGAACTTGTTAATTCCATGAAGCAAGGGATAGAAAAACCAACAGAGCCTGGAAATATCAGTGTGTACTGGGAAGTATGGAATGCACCCTACATGAGCATTGGAAAAAACTCCTTTATAAATGATGTAATAGAGGCTTCAGGTGCAGTAAATATCTTTGATGATGTCGATTCAGCTTATCCTGTCGTAAGCGAAGAAAGCATAATAGCACGAAATCCGTCGGTCATTCTGCTTCCGTCAGACTCGAGTGAAACCTATGAAAGTATACAAAAGAGATCAGGCTGGAATACCATCGATGCGGTAAAACATGGAAGAGTTTATAAAATTAACGGCGATCTTATTTCCCGTCCCGGGCCACGTATACCCGACGCGATAGAAGCAATTCGATCATGCCTGGATCAATAAAAAAACTCTCTTTTAGAACTACAATTCTACTGCTCCTTACTGTTCTTTTACTTATTTTTGCAACATCGCTTTTATTAGGAGCAGAGAAAGTATCAATAAAATCTATTATTGAGGCTTTTAAAGAGAAATCATACACAACCCTTTCACTGAGAATACTCTTTACCTTGAGACTTCCCCGCTCTATATTAGTTTTGCTTTCCGGAGCTCTACTAGCAGGAGCGGGAACCGTATTTCAGGGCTTCTTTAGAAACAGCCTCGCTGATCCTGGACTTATTGGAGTTTCAGCGGGAGCAACCTTTGGTGCCGTTATATTTTCAATAGTATCGTTTTTTATCCCAATTGGTGCATTTATAGGTGCAATGACTGCCGTTATTCTCGTCTTTATTATAGCTGGAGGTAAAAAATCCAGTTTAGAATCTTCAAGACTGCTCCTTTCTGGTACAACCTTAGGCGTCTTTTTTTCTGCACTTACCTCAACTCTCATTCTTTTAAAAGATAAGGAACTTTATAAAATCTATATATGGACACAGGGAAGTTTTAACGGAAAAGGATGGCCCTTTGTTATTATGCTTTTATTTCCAGCCTTTCTTTCTTTTGTATTAATGTTTTTAACAGTAAAACCGCTAGATATCTTATCTTCCGGAGAAAAAACTGCACAATCACTTGGACTTCCGCTCCAAAAGGTACGTTTTCTCTGTCTCGTTTCAGGCTCGCTTGCCAGTGCAACAGCTGTGTGTGCCGGTGGAACAATCGGATTTGTAGGGCTCATGGCTCCTCACATTATGCGCATACTCTTCGGCAGCACACATAAAGAACTTCTTCCCCTAAGCATGCTCTGCGGGAGTATTCTTCTCCTCATAGCCGACATTATATCGAGAACAATCAGCGCACCTATGGAAATACCTATTGGCATAGTAACGGCACTTCTGGGTGTTCCCTTCTTCTTGAGAATACTTCTTCGATCTGATAAGAGGAGAGGAAGATGATAGAGCTGCAAAATCTTAGCGCATGGTATGAAATTAATCCTCAAAAAAAAGTACTTAACGACATATCTCTTTCTATACACAAAGGCGACATCGTGAGCCTTCTTGGACCGAATGGAAGCGGTAAATCAACACTGTTATCAATTATTGCAGGAATATCAGTTTCTGGATTAAAAATCTCAAAAAATTCTTCTGTAGTTATTGAAGGCTGTACTATTGAGTCCTATAAAAGAAAAGAGCTTTCTCAAAAAGTTTCATTGCTTACTCAAAATGAACATTATAGCTGGAGTTTTTCTGTGTTTGATGCTGTACTCATGGGTCGTTATGCCCACTCTTCCTGGATTGAGCCCTATTCACAAACGGATATAGACTATGCTGAAAGCCGGATTGAAGAACTAGATCTTATACACTTAAAAGACCGCTCAATTTTTGAATTATCCGGAGGAGAATACCAGAGAGTAATGATTGCTAGAGCCCTTACCCAAAACACGCCAATTCTGCTTCTTGATGAGCCTTTTACCCATCTCGACATTCAAAATCAACATACCTTACTATCAGTTATTAAAAAAATTGCAAAGCAGAACAATACTACGGTTATTATGAGTCTTCACGATATTAACTCTGCTCCGCTGTTTTCAGATAAAACAATTTTATTGAGAGAAGGAAAGCTTATCTATTACGATAATACAAATAAACTCTTTTGCTCTGATTATCTGTCAAAGGCTTATGACAGCTCTTTCGGTTTTTTTATGCACCCATATTACAAGGTTATGCAGTCTTATATAGTTTCAGCTGTATAGATCCATAATTAAACTTACTTCTCTCACTGGGATTTTTAGTTTTTCAGCTATGACTTCTGCAGTAAAACCCTCTCCTGCCATTTTTAGCACGCTTCTTCTTTTATCCTGTTTTGGTGAAATAGGATCAGATGAAAAAGTAATATGAATGGGCTCTTCTTTTTTTTCTATCCTCTCTGCAGGCTCTGTATTAAGCTCTGAAATTATATTTCGCTTATACACAGAAGCAACCCGTTGCACAGGATTTACCGGTAAAACCGGAGTTTGCTCAGTGCTTTCCACTTCTTTTAATTCTGTCGTATTCAAAAGTACTTCAACATCCGAATTATTTTGAGCTTTAGATTCTACACCCTGAGGTTCCGTAAACCCGCCGAAAAGGCCACCTGGAGCTTGATCAGTGAATAAGGAAGGGTTTTCCCTTAAATTTGGAGCATCATCACGATTAAGTTTTTTTAAAATCTTCCTCTCTTCATCCTTTACCTTAACTAAAGACTCTTGTAAGGCAAGTTTTTTATCAACCTCATCAAGGAGCTGTTTAAGACCGTTCCGCCTTGCCTCAATAAGCGTTATATCGCGATCTGCCACACGGTTTATTTCAATAATGAGCTTGTCAACCTCATCACGGATAGAAGAGAGTACTGTATCTGGAGAAAACTCCTTTCGTAAACGAATAAAAAGAAGTATCCAAAGTGTAATATTTACGATAAGTATGACTAATAAAAGTATAATTGACATCCCCTAACCTGATACATCTATATTTTTTCCTAAAGTTGGATCTTTAATTATTTCCCGTGTGTCTTCAAGAATATGTTCTTCTTCTCCCTGCTTTTTTTCTTTTCCCTCACTGGAGCTCTGATCCTTACTCCCCTTGCGTTCGTGAATAGCAGTTAAGCCATCTTCTGTCATAGCTGCTTCTTCAACTATATTCTTTTTTTCCTGGAGTTTTTGAGTAACTTTTTCATTATTTAAAACATTCTGTAAATGAGCACCCTGCTGCTGAACAGCTGTCTTGGATACTTTTTCCAGCTGACCATAAAGAATCTGTAAATCAATTGGCAGAATAGCCATCTGGTACTCGCTTTGAATCTTCAACAGACGGCGGTTCGTATTTACCTCTGCGCACAAAGCCGCCCTCATAGAAAAAGGTTACGGCCTTTACGTCTGTACGTACCTCATCCTTTACATCACGGACAAAAATTTTTACGCCTGTATATACGGTACCCATAGCAGAAACCTTTCCGATTACCTTCAAGTCTCTTAAATGCTGCTGAATTTGTTGAATTTCAGCAGACATAGCATCCGACTCAGAAATTATCTCCTCTTTACGTGATATTAACTTAATCAGGTTTTCTTCCTTATCATGCGGCAGGGTTCTTCTTACTTTCTTTGTATTTTCCAAGGTCTGAATATTTAGCTCAACTTCATCAAGCTCTCTAATAAGGGAGGATTGTTTATCGAGAAGTTCATTTAGCCTTTTTTTCGCTCGCGGATCAAATCCAACTTCAATAATAGTTTCACTTCCGCCGCCTGAACTACCGATATTTTTGGTATAAATTTCTTCGGTTGCAAAAATATGACCGCCAATAATCGCTGCTCTCTTTCCTTGAACTAGAATTTTCCTATTCGAAGTTACATTTGAATTGATTATACCATCTGCAACTATTATATATTCTTCAACATCTACAGTTGTATTCTGAATAAACTTTGCCCAAAGAGAATGGCCTGCACGCACATAGCCCTCATCACGCCCCATAATTCCTAATTGAACAATAATATCGCCGTCTGCTTCCAATACGCATTTTCCAACAGTTCCATATACTTCAATGTTGCCGGAAGCCTTAACGTTAAATCCGTCATCAACATTACCTTTAACAATAACAGTACCTAAGAATGTAATGTTGCCAGTTTTTATAGAAACATCACCGGCAATCTGCATAACAGGCTCAACATTAATTTTATCGCCAACAAGAATAACCTGTCCGTTTGAAGCTGCAAGTATTGTTCTTCCGTCTGTATCAACCACAACATTTTTGCCTAAAGGAAGATTTATATCCCTGCCGTTTTTTGCCTCAAGATAACGGCCAAAAATAGTTTTTCCAGATTTACCCTGTTCCGGCAGCATTTTTTGAGCAAGCGGCTGACCTTCAACAACGTTTTGTATAAGATTAAGCTCTTTAAAGTTAACCTGTCCATTCTCTGCTTCTTTAAATCGCAACTTGGAACGGTCTGTTTCAAAATTATATGCAATGTAAGCATCCCGTCCGTCTACCGGAAGGACTGCCTCAGCTACGATATAGGGAACACCGTATACCGGATTATCAACAAAATCATCAATCTTATCTTTTCGAATTCCTGCAACAATTCCGCGATTAGCAAGCATTCTTTCAATTTGCTCTGCTGATACCTCTGCACCGCCAATAGTGGGGGCTGTCACGGTAATTGTTGCCTTCATTTCATCGTTGGTTGTATCAACAACTATAAGAGCATCACCTGCTGAATTATGTTTGTACTGACCTATTGGTTCATATACTCCACCGGTCCCATTTTCTACAAATTTTTTAACCCTTTCCTCTTCTATGGAAATTGTATCTGATCGTTTTAATCTTGCTAAAACTTCTTTTAATGAAATCTGTTGGCCCGAACCCGTTGGAGGCACAGTCTTTATATGAATTTGAGAAGAAAAGTATCGTATATAAAACATTCCATCTTTATCGATGTTAACTTCTTCTTCTTGAAAAGCCTCATCTGAAAATAAAGTTGCTTCTTTTCGTTTTTTCTTTTTAGAAACAACCGATGCATTTTCATATACCCTGATTGTCCAAGGTTTTTTTACAAAACCCATAAAACCGGAAAAACCCTTTTCTACAACTTCATATTCCAGCAAGGATACCTTAGAATTAAGCTGAACAGCGGCATCAGAAAGAGCCTCATCTATAGTTTCTGCACTTACATCAACATACTTAACTGACTGGTCTGCTTGGAGAAAGAGTTCCATATCTTTTCTGATCATTTCCAGCGTGACCATCTTATACCCCTGTTAAATAATACCTTTGCGGACATTAGTAAGTTTAGCTCGTAAACGAAGATTTGCCTTTGTATGAAGCTGGGATATACGGGACTCGCTTACTTCAAGAACCTGACCAATCTCTTTAAATGTCATATCTTCATGATAGTAAAGGACTAATACCATTTTCTCTTTTTCAGGTAGTTCATTTATTGCTTCTATAATAACACGCCTAATTTCTTCTCGTTCAACAATAACATCCGGATTTAAACTTGAAGGCGCTTCAATACTGTCGCCAATAGACAGATGATCTGCATCATCACCCGAATACCATACATCATTAAGAGACAAAATACTTGTTCCCGACACCTTAAGTACTGTTTGCTGAAAATCTTCTTCAGATAATCCCATAGAGCTTGCAACTTCTGCGTCGGTTGCAGTGCGCCCAAGATTTGATTCTAACCGGACAATTGCAGCCTCTATTTCCCTCGATTTTTGCCTAACAGATCGTGGAACCCAGTCTAATTGTCGAAGCTCATCAAATATTGCTCCGCGTATACGAGTAACTGCATATGTTTTAAATTTGACATTTTTATCGGGATCAAATTTATTTATTGCATCTAATAATCCAAATTGCCCAAACCCGACCAAATCATCAAATTCGACGCTGCCGGGCATATTGACTGCAATTTTACCTGCAACATATTTTACCAACGGCATATACTGTCGAATAAACGTATCACGTATTTGAGGAGACTTCGTTTTTTGAAACTCAAGCCATAATTCTTCTTCTGTTTTTTGCTCATTAAGCGAAACTGACATTTCCCCACACCCTTTTCAATCTAGCCGTCTTTTGATAATATAGTCCTAATAGCCTGCGCCATCAGGTTTGCATCTTGAGTACCCTGTTGTGCATTATGCCCAGAAGGTGACTCTCCATGCTTATTTGCATTAACTGACATACTTTCATCATCAGAAGAAAGTATGTCTCTAGATAAAGAAGCAATATCCGGTAACTCATCGAGTTCATCGTCAAGACTGCTCTTTTCTGCAGTTTTTTTCTCGGCTGTCTGTGCTGCTGATTCAGACATTCTTTCACTGGATGTCTGAACATCCGGATTAGCTTTACTCAGATCTTCTTCATCAAGCGAAGATAATTGCTCAACATCGGCAGATTGTTCTGTTTTTACACCCGATGCTTGTGATGTGGAACCCGTTCTTTTTTGAACCGAAGGATCAACAAAAAAACCCGGCCCTGCATCGTCATCCATCAAATCATCATCACCAAGAGTAATATCTACAATACTTCCCGGAAGCGGAACGTTTTCAGAAGAAGAAAGCGATTCAGATACTTGTTCTAAAAACTTACTATACACTACAGATACACCGGCAGTAATTCCGCCCAAAATTACTGTAGATACTAGAGCCCGTACTAAGACAACACCGAAACTTACACCAGCAAGTAAACCGGCTATAAAGGACAGTATAAACCCGCATGCTGCTGCAATTGCTATGAGCTTAGGGTTAAGCATACAAATCCTCCATATAACCAGATTAAGGCAAAATCTTCATTAGGTCAAGTTAATTAATACTTATTTATTCTTATTTTTTTATTCTGAATTTTTTCAAGAATCTGCTTAACCCCTCATCAACTTCAAAATCGGTTTTCTCAATCTTTCCGATAATATGCTTAATGCAAATAGAAGGCTTTGATGTCGGGTTTGAAACTATCCATGGTTTTTGTCTTATAACAGAAGCTGACACAGAAGGATCGTCATAAATAAAACCAAGGTACTCAATTTTATAATTTAAAAATTGTGCTGCAATATTAATAATTCTATCTGATATCCTTTTACCTTCATCTGCCGAATGAACTCTATTAACGAGAAGCTTCATATTGATATTTATATTTTGTAATTCTGTTGCAATAATTTTGATGATGCCGTAAGCATCAGTGATTGCCGTCGGTTCCGGAGTAGTAACCACATATACCTCATCGGAAGCTCCGACAAAGCTTAGTACATTATTTGAAATACCAGCACCAGTATCTATAATGATGATATCAGCGTTTGAGAGAGTGAGAAATTCTTGTACAAAGAATTCGAGCTCCTCTTCTGATAAATTTGCAATTCTGGAAAATCCGTTTGCCCCTGCTATAAACTTAATACCAAATTCTGTATCAAGTACGATGTCGGACATTTTTTTATGCTGTGTAATAACATGTAAAAGGTTTGAATTTGGCACAACGTTTAAAAGAACATTTACATTTGCCATACCTAAGTCACCATCAATAAGAATTACTTTTTTTCCTAATTGAGCATATGCAATTGCCATATTGACTGCTATATTCGTTTTTCCTACTCCGCCCTTACCGCTGGTAATAGCAATTATTCTTGTTTTATGCCCTGCCGGGCGGGCATATGGTCCTGATGAAATTGTTTTCTGAAGCTTTTTTTGCATCATTGCACGTAATTCTGAAGCTTGATCTTCCATATTTACTCCCTTAGACGTTATATAGCACGATCCTGTAAGATTTTCTGCTCTATTTGCTGTTTGTTAAATTTAAAACCTTTTAAACAAGATAAAAATCCTGATATTGCGGCATCTTCAAAATAGCGGGGTACTGCTTGACCAGTGGTAATATAGGTAACCGTTTTATTCTTTTCTGACAATGCACTTATGACGTTTCCAATAGTATCTGTTTCATCAAATTTGGTTATAATAATTGAATCATAGGAAAATATTTCATAACAGCTCATTATTTCTTTCAGATCGCTCAATTTAGTTGATGCAGACATTGTTAAATATGTCTCTACTGCATAATTTGAAAGGTTTAATTTTTGCCTCATATTGCCTATGTGATCAAAATCTTTTGGACTATACCCGATAGTATCTATGAGAATTACGTCAACATCGGTACTGTGCATATCAATTAATTTCTTTACATCTTCATTCTTTTCTGCTAAAGATACAGGAATATCCATGTGTTCACCGTAAACCTTTATTTGATCTACGGCAGCAATTCTATAACTGTCTACGGTGATTATAGAAACAGATTTAGGAGAATTTCCCTGGGCTGTTACAAAGCGGGCGGCTAATTTAGCAATTGTTGTTGTTTTACCAACACCAGTAGGACCTACAAGTATAATTACTTGAGGTTTAGCAGTATATGAAGGAGTATGAATCTTTATTGATTCCCCAATCCACTCTACAACACGTTCCTGCACTGAATCATAATCTTCTAAATCTGAAAGGGAACATGTCCTTTTTAATCTCTCAACCATTATTCTAATATACTGTGAAGAAAAATCATTTTGTTCTAAAAGATTTTGAATACGTAAAACAGTTGGATGCTCTTCTGGTGCAGCTGAAACCTTAGATATTTTTTCTTCAACCTTTGAAAGCGCTTCAATAATGCTCTGAACGGCACCACTCTGGAGCGTTACCTTTGACTTATCGAGTATTTTTTTTCGTTCTTCATCAAAATCATCAATTTTTGAGGCTTGGGAGAACGATGGGCGGGGAGTCATAGAAGTCATCGGAGGCATCTGAGCAGATGGTTTTGTAAGCGTAAATTTTACCTCAATACCCTGCTTTTTAAAAAGTCCTAAAAAACCGCCATATGTTATTTGGCGTTTTCCGAGAACGTAGTAATTAGAACTGTGAACCTCTTGAATGCGGCGTATACAATCCGAATAGGTTTCCCCTTCTACGGTGTGCGTTA
>CAZLNE010000077.1:0-10018 GCA_964560975.1 uncultured Treponema sp.
GACTGTAACGCATATGTTTTAGGTCTGTATACTGTTTTTCCAACAAGAGTTGTTTGCTTTATTTGATTCCATCCCCTAGAAAAGGCAACATGTTGTGAATCAAGATTACCAAAATAATACGAAGCATCGATTTTACCTGATGAATGGAATGGCTCATATTCCAGCCCTGCTGATAATGCCGGGTCTACAGGAATCCACCCAATATTCTCAAGATAAAACTCGCACCACCAGTGGTTTTTCGCTTGCAGATTTGCATCAATAAGAACGCCGCTTACGGGCATACAGATAATACCGGATGCTCTGGCTAAAGATGTATAGATCAGTGCCATGTCATATGCATCTGTAGTTTTTGTTTCTAGAGCAGATACTAAAGAAATAGTGCTGCCTTGAACTTCCTGCAGCAGGGTAAAATTTTTAATCAAATAATCGAAAATCTGCTGTGCTTTCTGGTAGACCGATCCCTTTGCAATTGTCTTTGCGGTGTCTTTTACTGTTTGATCATCAGATATAACCACAGCATCGCTTTTTAAAAAATTTGCATAAAGAGAAAGTGTTTTATCCGTGTATGGAACAACATCTTTTGTGTTTATTAACGTTTCAATTGCATGTACCGGCACTACAAAAGAATGGTTAACAGAAATTTTTCCTGTTGTATCATTTTTTACAGGGAATTGATGGACAATTGTTCCCATATATTCAGGAATTGCAGGTTCAGGATTTGAGACTGGAACATCAACTAGTCTTTGAGAGGAGGATAGAGGGGGCTTAGGGATTCGTAAGGTAATTGTCCCTTCACCGATTGATACAATATCAGTAATATCTGTACTGACAGAAAGCAGGTAGGTTCGTTTGTTGAGAAATTTCTTACTGCTGTTTCCTGTGGATAATTGTACTCTTAATTGATTGCTTGTCCCTTTATCTGTACTAACAAAGAAGGGGCCGGATACTGCTCCGTCAGGTACTCTTACCCTTATTTCTGTATCACTCCAAAATTCATAGTCCGGATTAGTGTCAGAACAGGAAATATATTCCGGGGCAGATGAAATCTCTGAATATGCTGTAAAGAAAACCTGAGAGGAGGCCCGTAAAGAACCAAAGTTTTTACCAATAATTGTTACTACGGAGCCTATGGCTGCATTTTTTGCAATAATATCAGAAATTAACGGCGTTGATATTTGCGGGTCGCTGCGAATTAATACTGGTATGGTTTGTCTATTTGCAAAATTTTTTGGTTCTGACCTTCCATCGCGAGTGACTACATATACAAGACCGTCTTGTATATTTTGTGGAAGTAATATGCGGATAGAGGTATTACTCCAAAATGTATAAGAAGACTGGGTAAGTTTGTTTCCGCCAATTTCAACATAGCTGTCTTCTTGAATGTCTCCAAAGTACTGGCCCTTAATTGTTAAGTAGTCTCCTGCCGATCCAATTTGAGGACTTATAGATAAGAGATCAGGCTGTTTTTTAGTTTGAAAAGAAATAACAAAGAAAAGAGAAAAAAGGCCTGCAAGGGAAAGGAGAATTAAAAGCGCCCTGAATAATGCATACTTTTTAATGAGGTAGGTAAGATTATTGTGAACTTTCAAAACTGAGCACCTGACATAGCAGCAAATGAAGCTTCATTGAAATTTGAATTATAATCGTATAATCCCGAGGAGGCATAGGGCAGCATTTCATGAATACCTGTAAGTTTTATTTGTATGGTTATTGAATCATTTGATAAAACAGGTTTAAAAACGTCTATAGATGATATATTTGTGTTTGTAAAATCGAGAGAGCTTATTTTTTGAAGATTTTGCGAATTAGCTAATATTGAAGAAAGGGTATTGTCAACAATAATACCACGGGAGCTTATAAGAGAAGCTCCTGTGGTAATCTGAGGGGGAAGTATCTGTGGTATTTCAGTGTTTCGTAAAAGGCGCAGAGGAATAATGAGTGCAAAAACCATTGCTGCAGCAAGGGCGGGGGAGAGGATTTTAAGTGTCTTAATAATCTGATTCGGCTGTGCCTTCTTTGTGACGGCTTTATAATTCATAACTACACATAACTTATTAAAACTCTCATCCATTTTTGTTTTTGAATAAGAAAGAGATTGTGAGTCTGAACATAAAGCTGTGTGAAGACTGCGAAGTCGGGAAAAATTGCTTTTACATTCAGTACACTCCTCAAGGTGCTTGGAGAAAGTTTGTGTAATACTTTCAGACATTTCTTGGTCGAGGTAAACAGAGTAAAGGTCAAAATTAGGACAGGTAGACATCGTCTTCTCCTATAATTTTAGATAATTGTTCGCGTGCTCTAAATACACGCACTTTAACATTACCCTCGGTAATTCCTAAGACTCTACCGATTTCTTTATAATTCAATTCTGCGTATTCCCGCAGTATAAGAATCATTTTTAAGTTCTCCGGAAGCTTATTCAAGGCTTCCTTAATTTTATGCTGCGTTTCCGCTTTTAATAATTCTGTTTCTCCGGATTCAACCTTTCTGGAATCTTCGTGTAAAGCCTTTTCATAGGCTTTTTTTTCTCTTCCTTTCCGTTTCGCATAATTTAAAGAAGCATTTTTTACGACTCTTATAAGCCAATATTTTGCATCATCAATCGAAGGAAATACAAGTTCTTTTTCATGCATTTTCATTAATGAATCATGAGCTAAATCCTCAGCCGCTTCTTCATCGTTCACAACTCTATAAGATATTTTGAACAGAAGAGACATTGTAGCATCATAAATTTTCTTAAAATCTGATGCATTGCATGCGTGTATTTCTGTGCTTTTTCTAGTAAAAGGTAGATGCCCTTCCGTATCATTAAACAACTGTTTCCCCCAAAATGTTACACGGTCTTATATTTTTTTCCAGACGGTTCCCTGGGGTGTATCTTCTAGAATAATACCTTGTTCCTGTAGTTCACTTCGAATTTTATCTGAAAGTGCATAATTTTTTTGTTTTTTAGCCTCGGTTCTTTGCTGAATTAAAGCTTGTATATCAGAATCTGCTTCGCTGATGTCTGTTTTCTGATTGTTCAAAGCAAGTGCATTACTAATAAGATTAAGTCCTAAAACCTGATCCATGTTCTGCAGCAGGCTTATTTTTTCATTGCTGTTTAAATCAGGGTTTTTAAGCATTTTTTGGAGTTCTGACAAACAGCGTGGTGAAGCAAGATCATCTTCAAGAGCATTTGTAAATGCTTCAAGTACTTCTTTTCCTTGAACACTGAGTTTATTGTCAGTTTGTTTTGTACTTTCATCTAAAATGCGGGCTATTCTTTGGGTCAAGGCCTTTCTTGCATTTTTAGCACCTTCCATAGCTTCCCAGGAGAACGCAACCTGGCTTCTATAATGTGCACCTAAGAGGAATAATCTATAATCTAGAGGATCATATCCTTTATCGATCAGTGATTGAAGTGTTAAAAAGTTTCCGGAAGATTTTGACATCTTACCCTGTGATTCATCAGAGGTAGAATTTTTATCTTTTGCAATAACTAAAAACTCGTTATGAAGCCAGTAATTGACCCATTTTTTACCAGTTGCTCCTTCTGATTGTGCAATTTCATTGGTGTGATGAATGGGAATATGGTCTATGCCGCCGGTGTGAATATCAAACTGTTCGCCCAGATACTTCATGCTCATTGCAGAACATTCAATATGCCATCCAGGATATCCTTTTCCCCATGGTGAATCCCATACAAGAGCTTGGTTTTCGAATTTGCTTTTTGTAAACCATAACACAAAGTCAAAGGGATTCCGTTTATTCTGATCTACATCGATTCTTGCACCGGCCTTAAGATCGTCAAGATTGAGCATGGCTAGTTTGCCATAGTCTTTGAAGGTCGAGACATCGAAGTATAGGTTTCCTCCGGACATGTATGTATGACCATTTTGCTCGATTTTCTTAATGAGTTCTATCATTTCCGGAATATGGTCGGTTGCTTTACATATTACGCTTGGTCTTTTAATATTAAGTCTGTCTATATCATTAAAAAAGGCGTCGGTATAAAATTGTGCTATTTCTAAAACAGATTGGCTTCGTTCCCGTGCCGTCTTAAGCATTTTGTCTTCCCCATCATCGTTGTCGTCAGAAAGATGTCCAATATCTGTAATATTCATAACATGTTCAACTTTGTATCCCAGGAAGGATAGGGTTCTATCTAGTAGATCGAGAAATACATAGGCTCTTAAGTTTCCAATGTGGGCATAATTGTATACTGTTGGACCACAGCCGTAGAAACCTGCCTTGCCCTGTTGAATAGGTTTGAACTCCTGAATTTCTCTACCCATTGTATTATATAGTTTTAGACCCATATATTTCTCCGTTGTGTAGTATTCTATTTATTTATAGTTTATAATATACTACTTATATGAAGAATACTCTATGCAAAATAACAGAAAATTTCAATATACCAGAGAAATTTAAAGGTTCAACGTGTAATAATACAGACCTTTGTCTTTATACTTCATTTAAAATAGGCGGACCTGCCCCGCTTTTTATTGAACCTGAGTCGGTAAGTGATCTTTGTATCATTCTTGATGCTTTGAGAGCTCAGCATATAGATTTTTTTATCTTGGGCGGCGGTACTAATGTCGTTATTGCAGATGAAGGCATTCCTGTCCCTGTTATATCAACCAGGAGATTTAACGAAATTACAGTTTCCGAAAATGAAGAGGGGCTAGTCATATTATGCGGATCCGGTACTGTAATAGAAAACCTTATACAATATTGCATTGATTCTGAGCTTGAAGGTCTGGAAAATTTTGCAGGTCTGCCTGGAACAATCGGCGGTGCGGTGTACATGAATGCCCGCTGTTATGAAAAATCAATAAGCGAAGTGATCAGCAGAGTTTTATATGTAGTCGAAAATAACGGCCTGTATTGCGAATGTTCCTATGCTTTTTCCAGCAATGACTGGGCGTATAAAAAATCGCCGTTTCAGTATGCAAAAAAAATAATAACGCAGGCCGAGCTGCGGGTTAAAAAAGGTAAAAAAGATGTAATTGCCCAAAAGGTTGAGAGTTTTATAGAGGACCGCAGAGAGAAGGGGCATTTTAAGTATCCTTCAGCAGGCAGCGTGTTTAAAAATAATCATGAGTTTGGTAAACCAAGCGGGAAGATTATTGATGAGGCTGGATTAAAAGGATTACGGATTGGGGGAGTGCAGATAGCTCCCTGGCATGGAAATTTTATTATAAATGTTGATAAGGGTAAGGCCTCTGAGGTCAAAGAACTTGTTACGTTAATTCAGAAGACGGTACAGGATAAATTCGGCTTCTTTCTTGAGCCGGAAATTATTTTTACACAAGACTTATTTTGAGTTTTGTAGTACAATATATGTAGCACTGGGTGAATTGACAACCCGCGAGTTGGCTTCTATACTACATAAGGTGAGGATCTGATTTGTTACAGTTAGTATTCGTTAATTTTAGAAAAGATTCATATCTCTTTGTTGAAGGCAAATCAGCCGGCAACCGTTTTTATATTATTCAAAGCGGAAAGGTTCGTTGTACTAAAGAGGTATCTGTAGGGGATGAGTCCGGAAGTATTCTTGGTCCTGGAGACTTCGTTGGTGTTATACCGTGTATGTCCGGTCATTCACAAATAGAAACCGTTGTAGCCCTTACTGATGTTGTAGCTATTTCTGTACGCAGAGATCAGTATCCTGAATTAATAGAAAAAAATACCCCTGTTGCTATGAAAATAATTAGAACCTTTGCAACCAGGATGCGTCAGCTCAATGACACGCTAACAAAAATTACCTTAAAAAGTAATATAGTTTCCTCGCCCGAGCAGCTCTTTGTTATTGCCTCATACTATGAAAAGGTTGGTAAAACAGATCTTGCAATCTATGGGTATTATCAGTATATGAAGGCCTGTCCTCAAGGTGTATCCATAGAGCAGGCGAAATCAAGATTTGTTGCTCTAAAACCGCGTTCAAGGGCAGTATATTTTGAGACCACCGCCGATTTAATACGAACGTACCCCAAAGATACTATGATTTTTTCTGAATGCCAGAACGGACAGGATATGTTTATTATTCAGGACGGTCAGGTAAAAATTTCTAAGGTAGTAGATGGAAATGAAGTTATCCTGGCGGTACTTAAAAAGGGTGATTTTTTCGGCGAAATGGCATTGCTGGAGGATAAACCTCGGTCTGCAAGTGCAGTTGCTCATGAAGAATGCAAATTAATGACAGTAAACCGTCAAAACTTTAATCAAATGGTTGCAACGCAGCCTCAGCTCATCGCACGTCTTACTACAACCTTGGCAGAACGATTATGGGCTATGAACAGACAGCTGGAAAATACTCAGATACGAGATCCTGTTTCCAAACTTTTTGATATGCTTGCACTTCAACTGGAAAAAGGTAAGGTGCCTGTATCGCAGGGAACATCGTATCAGTTTGATATTACTCCTTTTGATCTTGCAAATATGTGCGGTATTCCTCAAGAAGAACAGGGACAATGTTTGAATTTGTTTGTTAAGGATCCCCGTGTAAAACTTAATGCAAATAAGATTTATATCTCGGATTGTATGGAACTTATAAAAACTGCATCGTACTACCGGAAACAGAAACACTAATTATGAGACAAATCCATTATAAAAAACAACTTATATTTTGTTTTCTCATCTTAGCCCTGTGTATAGTTCCCTTAATCTCGCAAACCTTACCTCGTGGATATAGGTCAATAACCCTGGGTATGACCCTAGATGAGGTTAAGAAGGCGCTTACTTCAGATTCTGTGTTTGCTTATCGCGGCGAGAGGGATGTTTCTCTTCTTCCAGATCAAGAAAAAGTAATAATTGAAACAGAAGGTTCATCTTTTTTATCACGCTGCTGGTTTCAGTTTTATAATCAAAGACTATACACAATAACCATTACGATGAATGAAGATATGATGGATTATTATTCTGTTTTTAAAACCTTATTTGATAAATACGGACAACCTAAAAGTCTTTCTCCCGAGATTGTTGTATGGGAAAATACCGCAATACGGATGTCTTTAGAACGGCCGCTTTCCGTTAAATATATTGACATTGATGTTTATTCCAAACTACTTCAATCCTCTCAGGTGGATCAATCTGCCGGGGAATTTACGCGGCAAAAGTTTTTGGAGTCTTTTTAGATGCGCGTAGCAAAGGTACCATTTCTGCTTTTTTCATTCTTTTTTTTAGCATGCAGCAAGTATTCTTTGGAAACAAAGGATTTTGAGATTATAAGGCGTGATGGATTATCTGTTGTTGTTCACTCAGAAGTTGCTGTCACCGATGAGGAACAGTCAATGGGATTTATGTACAGGAAAAAAATACCTGATGGAACCGGCATGCTTTTTTTGTTTGATAAAGACAAAATAGCCAGGTTTTGGATGAAAAACACTCCTTCTGCCTTGTCTATTGCCTACATCGATTATAAGGGTACCATCCGCGACATTCTGCATATGACACCATTAAGTGAAGCAGAGGTTGTAAGTTCTGTGTATGTTCGATACGCATTGGAAGTTCCTCAGGGATGGTTTGAAAAACAGGGTATTAAGGTTGGAGATACTGTTAAAAACCTGCCAATCTATGAAGAAGAGATTCGCAAGAAAAAATAGTGCTTAAGCATCCATATCTTCGAGCATTTTCTTTGCTACAGCATCGTCAGCATCAAATTCTAAAACAGTCATAAAAAACTTTCGAGCCTCTCCCGGATTTCCTTCTTTCAGGGCTAAAAACCCTAAATTTGACATAATCTTTGTGTTTTCACTCTCTAACTGCAAGGCCTTATGAAGCATTTTTCTGCTTTCTGTAAACTCACGGAGTTCCATGCAGCAGATTGCAATCTCATTGAAGGTATCTGCATTATCACCACCGAGTTCCAGGGCCTGTATAAAGGCATTCTTTGCGTCGTTCCATCGTTCCAGACGGCGTAAACCCCAGCCGAGCATAAACCAGGCATTCCAAACCTTAGGATTTTTCCCCAGGAATTGGCGTATTTGCTCAAGACCTTTTTCTTCCTGTTCCATGATAATAAAATCATAGGCACTCTTAAAAAGTTCATCCTCAAGATTTCTTGTTGAAATATCGTCTGCAATTTCTTTTGACCGACGAATTTTGTATTGTATATTTTCATCGGCGGTATCTGCCTGGCTGGACATAAGTGTACTATATGTTTCAAAACATTGACGGGACCTTGAAAAGTCCTTTTGCTTTAAGTAAAAAAAGCCAGCATTAAAAAAAGCATCCGGAATTGCAGGTTCTGCTGATAGAACTTTTTTGTAGTATTGGTGCGCCATATCATCGCATGCATCTGCATCTTCATTGAGGCTTGATTTTCTGTACGAATCAGCTCTTTGATCATAAAAAAGTGCAGAATTGAGAATAGTGGTCATATCAGCAGGATCTAGACCTCGAAGGGCTGCAAAAATTTCTTCTGCAACATCTCCGGTTTCGTTTCGTGCTTTTAAAATCGCAGCCTCTGTCAGTTCAGCTTTAATATTCGGTCTGCTTTCAAGAAGTAAAGACCGGTAATAATCAATATGCTCGTTGTTAAGATCATAGGCAAGGATGGTTAGAATTCCAGCTAAAATCATTTCCCATGTAAGATTTGAAATGTTGAACTTCGAAGTATCTGTGGTGTAAAGCTGAACGGGAAGCGGAATTGCCGGATCCAAAGTAAACGATGAATCTGATATTGAAAAAGACTCTGGAAGTTTTATATATACAATTGTTTCAAGGGGATTTGCACTCATTTTTTTTCCTTATTATTTGTCTGCAGATTCTGTATGTACAGGATCTTGATTGTCTTGAGCAGTATCCTGCGGCTTTTCCTGATTATCTATATGTGCTGCCCTTGCCTTGGCTTCTGCTATGGCAGTGGCTTTTTTTTCTTCTTCTGCCTTTGTATCAACAGAAGTAAGCTGCGTTTTTCGTACAGCAGTTAAGTAATTATTAATATGTATCTTGTAGGAAAGAGGTATTGTTTTTTCATCATATTTTATAGAAACTGCAACCATATCTTTTCTGCCTGATATTTCGGTTGTAGCTACAATACTTCCTTTTATACTCAATACTTCATGCGGATCTTCGAACTCCAGACGCAGTATTGTTTCTTTATCCTTCAAAAATTGTGCTAGGCCAAGAAGTATTACTTTTGCACCGGAGAATGATACATCCCTCAAAATACAATGTCTTGGTACATTTTGAACGTACACTAAGGTTTCTTCCTTTGTGAGCGCTAGTTTTCTCTTTGTTTCTTCGTTAATAAGTATACGTTCTTCTTTTCTTCGAACGGCATTTACATTTGCTTCAAGAAGACTTCCAATAATTTCTATTAGGTCATCAGGAGGCCTTTGGGTGAACGATAGGGTAATAATGGCGAGATCTTGAGAATCCATGTACGGCTTAATATTGGTAACACGGGCTGTAACGAAGAAGCTTAGAGGCTGATTATCACTTTGTATAAAACAAAACCTCAAGCTTACCGTAGGATTATTCTTTGTTATAAATGCGTAGGCTCCGCCCTTAGTTCCTATAATGATTCTTGCTGCTACAAAAGAGGTGGAGTTGATTATACAGGGCCATTGACTACCGACACACTTTAAATAGACTTGACGGGGATCCAGATTTAAAGTGCGTATTATTTCTTTTGTAAAAGTTATTTCTGTCTCTCTGTATAAATCATAATATTTAGTTAACTGTTGACTAGTCGTTACACCCATAGGTGCTATGATAATTTATATTAACTTGTTCGTCAATGATAGGGGGGGGTAAATAACCTTGTTTAAAATTATAAAGGCTGCATGTTAAAATCTGCAGCCTTTATACATAATAAGAATTCGCTCACCAAAAAGTCTTAGTAGCCTGATTTGACTGTGTCATGGGTTTTGCGTGTTTTTTTCATCATTTTCCGCTGTAGAGTTTTATTCTTGCGGTTAAGAATGGTAGAAGGTTTTTCAAAGTACTCGCGTTTTTTCCATTCGCGGATAATTCCCTCTTTTTCAACCATACGTTTAAAACGTTTGATTGCTTTTTCAAGGTTTTCATT
>CAZLNE010000078.1:0-9939 GCA_964560975.1 uncultured Treponema sp.
TTAAAGAATTTCTTACTGAGGGAAATAAGGTTAAGGTTTCCGTCCGTTTTAGAGGACGCGAGCTTGCACATACCGAACTTGGTTTAGTAGTTCTAGATGAAGTACTTAAAAGACTTGACGATGAATTTGTAATGGAAAAACCTGCCGCAATGGAAGGCAGATTTATGTCCATGACATTGAGTCCGAAAGCTAAAAAATGATGAGGTAATAGTAAGATGCCCAAAATGAAAACAAAAAAAGCTGCCGCTAAACGATTTTCGTTCACCGGTACAGGAAAGGTCAAATACAAGAAGATGAATCTTCGTCATATTTTGACTAAGAAGTCTGCAAAACGTAAAAGACATTTACGTGCTTCAGGTATTGTTAGTGAAGCTGACGCAGCAAAGATTCGCAAACAGCTATTACCCTACGGTTAATAATTAACCTTCGGGTAATTTGCAGTTTCGAAATAGTAATAGGAGTATTAGAATGTCAAGAGCGATAGACGGAACAAAACGTAAAGAAAGACGAAAGAAAATTTTGAAATTGGCTAAGGGTTTCCGCGGAAGAAGAGGAACCAACTATAAAGCTGCAAAAGATGCAGTTGTACAGGCCTTAACAGATGCTTATGTAGGAAGAAAAGATAGAAAAGGCGATATGAGAGCATTGTGGATTACACGTTTAAATGCTGCAGTTCGAGAAGAAGGACTTTCATATTCACGCTTTATCAACGGACTTACAAAAGCTGGTGTAATTATTAACAGAAAAGCTTTATCAAATATGGCAATAGAAGATCCTGTTGCTTTTAAAGCAGTTGTTAATACAGCAAAAAAAGCTATTGGAGCATAAGTAATGATTTCACTCGATCAAATTCAAATGCTGGAACGTAAGGTTGAAAGTGCAGTAACAAAAATTGCTGCACTGCATGAATTAAATGCTATCCTTCGCGACAAGAATACAGAATTGGAGCAGGCAAATACCCTGCTTAAAGAGCGTATTTCTACTTTTGAAACTGATCAGGGAAGAATTGAACAGGGGATACTTAATGCTTTGGACCGCTTAAATAGTATGGAAAGTGCTGTTTTAAAAGGCGAAACCATTGCAAGTACCCCCGTACAGCCGACTGTACCCGTTCAAAACAATGAGACTTTGGTTCAAGAGCCTGTTTCCTTTAATGAAAAAGATCCACTTTTAACAAAACTCAACGATTCATCTGATGATATTTCACTTGATTTTGATGATGAAGAGTCAACTACTATCCCTCAAAATCCTCAATTTGATATTTTTTAATCAAGGGTGAACTATGGGAACACTGCAGATAGATGTTTTAGGAACTTCATTTGCTATACAAGCAAAAGAAAAAGACGAATATCTGGAGACTCTCTTAAAATACTATAAACAAATGGTTAGACAGGTTGAAACGTCTGCAGACTTAAAAGATCCCGTAAAGGTATCTATTCTTGCAGGCATTATGCTCTGTGATGAATTATATAAAGAAAAAGTAAAAAATCAAAAAAATCCGGTAAAACCGCAATATTCAGAAGAGTTACAGGAAGCAGAACGCATTACCTTAAAAATGATTAAAAACATAGATAAAGTTTTAGAAGAGTAATATGTTTCGTATTTGGGTTGATGCTGATTCATGTCCGTTACCAGTTAGAGAAATAATCCTGCGATTTGCTGCCCGTCTCAATATTCAAGTTTTTTATGTTGCGAATAGACCAATTCCAACTGATAAATCACCTCTTTGTACTATGATACTATCTGATGATTCTCCTGATGCTGCTGATAATTACATTGTAGAACATATAGAAACTAATGATCTGGCAATTACACGTGATATTCCTCTTGCCAAAAGACTTGTCGATAAACAGGTTGTAACATTAAACGATAGGGGCGATATTTTTACAGAACAAAACATAGCCCAAAAACTTGCTGTGAGAAACTTAAATCTCGAATTAGTTGAAAGCGGAATACCAATAAAAAAAACAGGCAGTTTTGGTAAAAAGGAAATCAACCTTTTTGCAAACTGCCTTGACCGTGAAATTCAAAAAAAACAAAAAAAACTTTCTTGATGTAGTTATACAGCTTATTTATCCGGCCATGCTGCTTGAATTTCTCGAATAGTGGGCAGCACTTGAAAGAATGCCGATACGATCCCGGGATCAAATTGTTTACCGACCTGAGATTGTATTTCAACTAGAACATCTTCATCATTCCAGGCTTCTTTATATACACGTCTTGATGAAAGTGCATCAAAAACATCAGCCAGAGCTACTATTCTTGCAGACAGGGGTATTTCTTCTTCTTTTAGCCCTACCCCAGTCTTCATAGCAGATGCAATTTCGCCAATTGTATCGAGCGGAATATGTCCCGGATATCCGTTGCCATCCCATCGTTCATGGTGACGCAGTGCAACATCGCGGGCCATAGCATCAAGGTTTGACTCTATCTCACTGAAAAGTACTGCACCAATGGTCGAATGGGCTTTAATAATCTCATATTCTTCAGGAGTAAACCTGCTTGGCTTTTTAAGTATTAAATCAGAAATCCCAACCTTACCAACATCATGGAGCATAGCTGCGATTTTTAAGGCATCCCTAAATTTATGAAACTCATCTGTTGGTACATTATGTTCAAAAGCCCAACGGTCATAAATTTCTACAGCATAACTCGATACACGGTTAACATGTGCACCTGTTTCTTTTGGATCGCGAAACTCGGCCATCTTTATCATACGCATAACCATAGCACGGGTTAAGTAGGCTCGCTCCAAGGCCTGAGTAGCATTAGAAGCAAAATGCTTTATATAAAGCTCCGCATCCTCATCAAAGGCTGCTACATTTCCATCTTCATCCTGTGCGTTGATTATTTGAAGAACGCCTAAGGCCCTTCCGCTAGCAGTTATTAGAGGTATAGTTAAAATTGATTTAGTTCTATAACCCGTGAGCATATCAGGCTGTTTATTAAACTGATACGCCCTATCCTTAGGAATTGCATAAGCATCCGGTATATTTATCATTTCACGTTTTAAAACACTGTAGCCTGACATTGATTTTTCGTTAATAGGAAATGTAAAAAACGAAAACGGCATCTTCTGCCCCGGTTCAAGTTTTTTTTGCTGTGTTGCATTTTGTGCATACTTAATTTTTAGATTATTGTCGTCACAGACATAGATAGAACCAGCATCTGCATTTACGATGCCCCGGGCCTCTGTTAATAAGCGCTCAAGCAACACATCGACGTCTTGTGTTTCATTGAGAACCTTTTCAGATTCTATAATTCGTTTTAATTTTTGTTCTTTTGAATTTATGTCGATTGCCATACAGTCCTCTATAGTATACTATTGTACTTTAAAATTTCTCATTCGTCTAGTTTTTATAGATTGAAATCCCTTTTTTAACCAAACTAAAAAACAAAGGACCGCTTCCATATGATGTATCTGGAAGAATATGGAGTCCATGAGTAGTCTTTTCCGGATATAATGGAACATCTGCTCCAATTATTTTTTTAACCTTTGATATAAGTGTAGCACAATCAATACTTATTACCTGAACATCATCATATTTTTTACAAAGTTTATTTATTACCCCGTCATTTTCTTCAGGTGCCAATGCGCAGGTTGAATACAGTAAATATCCGCCTTCTTTTAACATTAAATACGCTGCTGATAAAAGAGACCATTGAGTATACGTTAAATTTCGTATTCGCGCCTTAGTCCACTGAGATAAATGAGGGGGTGAAAGTAAAACATGTCTTTCTGATGAACAAGGTGCATCTAGTAAAATAGCATCAAAGGAAGCTTCATATTTTTTATACATGCGCGATCCATCAAAGGGTGTTACTGTTACTCTATCTTGTTTTTCCTGGGGAATATACTCATGTATAACCTTTAGCAGGCGGCCTCGGCGGTCTGCAGACAACTCGTTTGCTGTAATGTATGAATCATCATTCATTAGAAGAGACAGCACGAGAGTTTTACCTCCTGGTGCTGCACAAAGATCTAAAATTGATTTTGCTGAATCTACAGGTAAAGCACAAGCTGCTGCAACGCTCCCGGCATCCAGGTAGTAAACTGGATAAGGCTCATACGATACACCGATTCCGCTTGATTCTTGAATCAAGGCTTTCTTCAAGGCAGACCATCTTTCTTGAAAAATACCTTCATAGTATTCATTGAAAGCTTCTTCACCAGCTGCCTTGTTATGTGCCACTAACCATCTCCAAACTGTTTATAAATGATTCCCAAAGAGGATCTATAATAGGTACGGGGGATTCATAAAGAACGTTTTTCTTTGTTTCCGGGTGAACTACCGTGACTGAAGCGCAATGTAATCGTATACCGGGAAGTGTATCGCTCCTTCTGCCGCCATATTTTACATCACCCTTAATATGGAACCCGGCGAAGGCAAGCTGACTTCGTATTTGATGTGTTCGGCCGGTTGCAGGCTTAATTTCCAAGTAGGTATAATTATTTCCATTTCCAATAATTCTGTATGAGAGAGAGACTTTTTTTGATTTTCTGTGTTCTTCCTGTGTTACAGTAGCTCTTTTCTTTGAGGGATTGAAGGATAAATAATGAGATAATTCATTCCACTCGCCTTTTCCATTCTCTATAACACCTTCAACTATTGCCCAATAGGTCTTTTGAACCTTGTGCTGTTCAAATTGGTTTGATAAAAATGCTAATGATTGCTCATTTCGAGCTAATAATTGAATACCGCTTACTGGTTTATCTAATCTATTTGGACACTCAAGAAAAAAAGGTTTTACAAGTGTTTCTAAAGCCTCGTTTGCAAAAATGACAGCTAATGATTCTGATGTTTTTCCTTCGCATATTTCACCTGCAACTTTTAGTACAGCGAGAATATGAGAATCTGCATAGATAATTCTTTGTGATGGAGGAGGTAATTCAACAATATCTGTATGCATAAACCCTACTCCTTAGTAAAAAAAGCTTCATATAATTCCAGCCCTTCCTGTTTAATTAGATTAAATAATCGCTCCCTATGATCGGAATAGTACTTTGATGTTGAGTTTACAAGAATATATTCACTTATAGGTGGCAACAATGTAAATGTATCATAGCTTGATACTTTATGATAGCGAAGCAGGTCTGCATCTATCTTTGTTTCAATAATCTTGTAAAACGAGTCAGAAATTTTAGATCGTAATACGTCATTCTCTTTAATTTTTTCTTCTAAATACGTCACTAAATGGATAAAACGTTTTTGAGAACTCATTATCATATGTGCACCAGCTGACAGAGCTTGGTCGACAGCGGCAAATTGATCATACCCGTGATCTTGAATAGCAGACATGAATATATCATCAGTCAGGATAAGACCATCGAAACCAATATTGTTCTTTAAGATACCTGTTGTAAGTTCTTCTGAAAAACATGCTGGTACATTACCGGTTATAGACGGAATTACTGCATGTGAAAGCAGCACAGAGGTATGGAGTACAGGGTTTTGGAGAATTTCATAAAACGGATTTATGAGCAATTGAAATTGAGACTCACTCACCTCTATGTTAGGAAGCCCAAGATGTGGATCATCATTCGTATTCCCCGGAAAGTGTTTTAAGGCGCACATAATGTTGTGTTCATTAAAGGCTCGTATCATAAAAGAGGAATACATGATTGTATTCTCAATGGAACCAAAACTTCTGTCTTGTAAAAATACTTTGTTTGATTCCAATAAGGGTTCTGCTACGGGTGCAAGATTAAAATTAAATCCAAGAAGCCGAAGCTGACTTGCTGCATTTTCATACAAGGCGTATGCTTCATATACTGAACAATGGCTGCTGACTGAGAGAGGAGAAGGCAAAGGAGACATAACTGAACGCAGACGATTTACACTTCCACCCTCATGATCTACAGCTAAATAAGGCGGTATGGAATTAATATAGTACTCGTATACAGAATCACTAAAAGCTATAATTGATGAGGGTGAAGAAGCTATATTAAAAGAAAAAAACAAATATGCTCCCGGAGCCACCCCTTGATTATAATCATTAGTCTTTGTGAATTCTGTAGATCCATCAATATTTACTATAAAAAGCTGTGCAATTTTTTCTTGTTCACTAAATTTGCCCAAGTACTGCGTAAAGGCTTTGTGTTTTTTTGCTTCGTCTAAAAGTTCACTATTTGCCAAGAAAAATCGGTACATAGAATCATCATTCTTTTTTACTGCAGTTGTATCAGGTAGATTGAACACAAAAAAAATGCAAACGACACAGATAAGAAACAGCACTATGACAAAAACTGATATAGTAAAGATTCTTTTTTTCATTTATAAAAAAACAGTTGTGAACCAGGGAAAATAGGTTACAAGCAGCAATACAATTGCTTGTACCAGTAAAAAGGGGAGAATTCCCTTTACAATTTTCATGAGCGGAGTGTCAAAGGCATAGGTTGCAACAAAAAGATCCATACCCACAGGAGGTGTTAAAAAACCAAGCTGCATATTTACTAAAAAAATAACTGCGGTATGTACAGGAGATATTCCAAATGATTCTGCAATAGGAATAAGAAGCGGTGAAATAATGAGTATTGCAGAATATATGTCCATAAGACAGCCTGCAGCAATTAAAAAGATATTCATAAGCAATAAAAACAGATATTTCGAATGAACAAAGGTTGTAATGAAGTCTGTTAAAATGGCAGGAACGTTTGCATCTATCATAAAATAGGATAGTCCGCGGGCAGATGCTAAAATTAGCAAAACACCGCCCGTTATAGGAATACCCTCTGCAATTGTAGTTAAAGCCTTTTTAACATCAAAATCTTTCCGTATAAAGGTCTCTAAAACGAGGGCATATATGAGAGTAAAGGCTGCAGCTTCCATGAGAGAAAAGAAACCGCTGAAAAAACCTATTATTACAAAAAAAGGAAGCAATATTTCAAATATTCCATCTTTTAAGGCATGAAGAATTTCTTTTAAAGAGAAAGACGGCCGGTGCTCCTGCTTATCGCGGAAAAGTCCTAAAAGAATCATAGAGGCGGCGAGCATCATTCCCGGTATTAGAGCACCCTTAAATATATCATACACATCGACAGAAAAATAATTTACTGACCCGTACATTATTATTGCTACACTCGGGGGGAAAAGAAGGCCAAGAGCACCCGATGCAGTTATGAGTGATTGAGAATCGTCCTTTGAATAACCTGCGCCCCCAAGGGCTATGGTAAGCAGGGAACCGAGAGCTAAAATAGTTACCCCGCTTGCGCCTGTAAATATTGTAAAGAACGTTGTTACCAGCACTGCGGCTATAACAATTCCGCCTTTGAACCAGCCGAACATTGTTTTAAAAACAGAAACCAGACGGTATCCGGCGCTGCCCTTTGATAAAATGTATCCTGCGATCGTGAACAAGGGAATTGCGGCTATGCTTTTATCAGTTAATATTGTGTAAGATTCAAGAGAAATAACTTCAACATACCCCCCACCCTGTGAAAAAGCAACATATGCGATGCCGCTAATAACGATAAAGAGAGGAACACCTAATAACGCCAAAAAAACCAAAAGTAAAACAAGAGGTAAAAAGGCCATACCGGAAAAGGAAAGCCAGGAATTTGTTAGTGAATACATAAGGTTCAAATTATCGAGTCCGAACATATAATAAAGAATTCCCGATATTGGACCAAGCGAAATATATAAACCAATGAGCAGTCCGGCAAAAGCAGATTTTTTTTGCTCTTTTTTATTCAAGGACCGGATGATCATTACTAAAAAACTAAAAGGCATTACGGCAAAAACAGCCTGTAATGGAATGCCCCAAATTTTTTGAGAAGGCATAAAAGCAACAAAGAATTCTGAAAATGAAGAAAAAAACAAGGCTGTTAAAATCGCAGTAACTGAGGCGCTGCGGATTATCAACACTGCTTTTTTAAACACCCCCGGAATCTTGTCTGTTAATGAAGCTAAACTTATGTGCTTATCTTCGCGCCATGTTATCATTCCGGATATACAGGCAAAAATAAAAACAATATTTACCTGTGCATTATCTGCATTGACAATCGGTAATTTTAAGCCTTGAGAAATAATCTTTAAAATAAGAGGGAGAATTGCAAGAAGCAATATGAATGCTGTTGAAAAAAAGTCTTCTATTTTAGTAACACTTACCCCTGGTATTTTCACTGCTTTCCCGCCCTATAATCCTGTAAAATTGCATTTATTCTTAAAAAAAACTCATAATTTATTGCCGTTACATCTGTTGTTTTTGACATAGCAAGAGCATCACTGTTCAGGGAGTTCTCAAACACAGATAATTCAGAAGGTGAAAGATTTACAAGATTTAAACCGTCCTTAGCCATAAGATCCAAATATTCTTTATCGGTCTCCTGCTGAACACCTACAAATTTAGATTCTGTATTTTTAACAGCAGCCAAGAGTGCCGGTTTATATTCAGCGGGTATTTGTTCCCATGTTTTCTCTGAAATGACAAAGGTTGCCATAATTGGACAAATTGCTGTGTTTATGACATAAGGCAGGTGTTTATAGTATTGCGCGGCATAGGCATACATAGGTATGGTATATAAACCCTTTATGCCGTTAACAGCCTTCATGCTTTGAATAATTTTTTCATTGGGAACATCTTCTGTATTATAGCCTGCTAATTGAAAGGCTCGCCCAAGTGCAGGACTTGTAATCCCTCCAACACTTAACTTTGTGTTTTTTAATTGTTCAGGCGTTCTAACCTCTGTTTTAGTGTAAAAATTTGCCCACCCTACATTAAACCATCCAAGCAATACAAAACCTTGCTTTTGTATTGCATTACTAATTTCTCCCGATAATTTATCAAGTACAATAGTAACTTCTTCTTGACTTCTAAATAAAAAAGGAATGCAAAGAGTTAAGATATTTGAATCGGGTGCTAATTCATAAGTACCAAGATTTGTAAAAATGGCTCCGTCAATTGGACTTTTTTGACCAGGACGGACGGTGCGCATTTTTTGAACAACTCCATTTTCACCGCCTAAGGCTGTCATGTTATAAAACTGTACAGAAACCATGCCGTTTGTAGCCTTATTCCACTCAGCAGCAAGTATTTTCTGCTCATTTTCCCAAGCTGAACGGGCAGGTGCTACAGAAGCTATTTTTAAAGTCATTTTTTGCTGTGCATATAGTGAACTAAGATTAAGTAAAACAAAAAGAAAATATATAATTTTTTTAAAGGTCATTTTATCTCCTAAAGTTGAATGGTCTAATCCTATATATTTTACCAGAAAATGAAATAATTTTCACGGTTGTTTTGTAAAAACCTTGCTTTTTCCTGTGATATTATTGTTGCCAAACGTGTTGAAGGATTATCATCGGGGTTAATTGATAAAGCTTTTTCTAAAGCTGCATCAAAACCATCATAGTCCTGTAGAGTAATACAAATTGACTTTGCATAAGTTACATAGGGACCGGGAGTTAATCCTTTTGAAGCAGTAAGGGCAAGTTGGTGTACTTCTAAGGCCCTTTCCATACTTCCGCCAAAATCGGAGGGAGCTCCTGCATAAAATGACGTCAAAATATCCCAAATTGCTCCTTCATTATAAGAAGGATCCAGCAAAGCAGCTTTCTCTAATAGTGCGACTGCACCACTTACGGTCGGCAGAAGAAAAGGATCAAGGGGATCAACAGACCAAGCTCCCAGCCACGAGGCCCCTAGCCAGTATGCAGCATCAACATCAGCAACCTGCACCTTGGATACAGCATGTGCAATAAGCTGTTCATCAGTACTCAGAATATTTTTGGAGAAGCCCGGATACCGCTGTTCAAATACCTCCATTGCATAATTTCTGCCCCGTACATAATGCATCTTAGCCCGTTTATATTCTGAGTTTTGGAGTTCATACTGGTCGATTGGAAGCATATCGGCTTTGTGTTGTACAAAAGCATTCGCATACATAACATACAGGGAGGAAGTCATTATTGTAATACCCTGATGGGAAGGATTTTGAACATG
>CAZLNE010000079.1:0-4018 GCA_964560975.1 uncultured Treponema sp.
TCTTCTTGCAGATTCAACAAGCCGCTGGGCACAGGCTCTTCGTGAAATGTCCGGAAGATTGGAAGAGATCCCGGGTGAAGAAGCGTTCCCTGCCTATCTTGAATCGTATATTGCCTCCTTTTATGAAAGAGCAGGTATTGTCCGCTTAAACGATGGTTCTATCGGTTCTGTAACAATCGGAGGTACCGTATCGCCTGCAGGCGGAAACTTTGAAGAACCTGTTACACAGGCTACTCTTAAAGTTGTAGGCTCCTTTCACGGTCTTTCGCGCGAAAGATCCGATGCACGCAAGTATCCGGCAATTCACCCCCTAGATTCATGGTCTAAGTACAAGAGTGTGTTGAGAAAAGACTGGGTTGAATTTGCCCGTCACTATCTTTTCCGAGGCAATGAAATTGAGCAGATGATGAAGGTTGTCGGTGAAGAAGGAACAAGCCTTGAAGACTTTATTATTTACCTTAAAGGCGAATTCTTAGACGCTGTGTACTTACAGCAGAATTCATTTGATGAAACTGATGCTGCAGCAAGCGTTGAGCGCCAGGAGTATGTATTTAGAAAGCTTCTTAAAGTTTTGGGATCAAATTTCTCCCTTACATCAAAAGATGAAGCCCGCTCTTATTTTAATCAGATGCGGCAAAAGTTCATTGACTGGAACTGCTCAGAATGGATGGGCAGCGGGTTTAAGAAAAACGAGACTGATATTGCCGCTCTGTATAATACTAAGTCCGGTACTCTGGATAAAAAAGCTGCAGAACTTTTGAAGGACGGTGAATAATTATGAACAAAGTATACAGCAAAATAGAATCAATTAACGGAAGCGTTATTACTGTCCGCGCAGAAGGTATTAAATACGGTGAACTTGCAGAAATAGATACCGCTTTCGGTACATCTCTTGCAGAAGTAAACAGAATTTCTAATGACTTAGTGTCGCTTCAGGTTTTTGCCGGAGGACGCGGCGTATCGACAGGAGACCAAATAAAATTCTTAGGTCACGAAATGCAGGTTAGTTTTTCCGATGATCTCATGGGACGTGTATTTAACGGTGCAGGAGAACCAAGAGATAAGGGACCATCATTAAGTGAAAACCTGGTAGACATCGGAGGTCCTTCTGTTAATCCTTCGAAACGTATTGTTGCTAAACGCATGATCAGAACCGGTATTCCGATGATTGACATGTTCAACACCCTCGTTGTAAGCCAGAAACTGCCAATTTTCTCAATATCCGGCGAACCTTATAACGAACTTTTAGCACGTATTGCTATGCAGGCAGAAGTTGATATTATTGTTTTAGGCGGTATGGGGCTTAAGTACGACGACTACCTTTTCTTTAAGAACACACTTGAAGAAGGAGGAGCTTTAAGCAGAACTGTTATGTTTGTTCATACCGCAGCAGATCCGACCGTAGAATGTCTTATGGTTCCGGATATGTCGCTTGCAGTTGCCGAGCAGTTTGCGCTTCAAGGAAAAGACGTTCTCGTTCTTTTAACTGATATGACTAACTTTGCAGACTCCATGAAGGAAATTGCAATTACACAGGAACAGGTTCCCTCTAATCGAGGTTACCCGGGTGATCTTTACAGTCAGCTGGCAGCCCGCTATGAGAAAGCCGTTGACTTTGACGATGCAGGCTCTGTAACTATTCTTGCAGTTACTACTATGCCTGGCGACGACGTAACCCACCCGGTACCTGATAATACCGGATACATCACCGAAGGACAGTACTACCTTAAGGGCGGACGCATAGAGCCGTTTGGAAGTCTTTCACGTCTAAAACAGAACGTTAATGGCAAAACAAGAAACGATCACCGCGCCCTTATGGACGGTATGATACGGTTGTACTCATCCTACAAAGACACCCTCGAGAAAAAATCTATGGGATTTATGATGTCCGACTGGGACGATAAACTTCTCAAATACGGTGATTTATTCGAAAAAGAAATGATGGATCTTTCCATCAATATTCCGCTCGAAGGAGCACTCGACATGGGCTGGAAAATTCTTTCCGACTGTTTTAACAAAGAAGAAACAGGCTTAAAATCTGAATTAATCCAGCAGTACTGGCCTAAGTAAAAGGGAGCTTATTAATGTCGATAAAGCTGACAAAAAATGAGTTAAAATCTCAGAAAGATGCGCTTAAAATGTATAAGCGCTATCTTCCGACCTTAATACTCAAAAAACAACAGCTGCAGACCGAAATACGTGCTATAGAAGAACGGGCTAAAGAGGTTAGGCAAAAACGCAAAAACCTCGAAGTTGAGTTCTCACGGTGGATAGCAGTATTCGGTGAAAAAGACGCCTTCAAACCTGAGATGGTAGTGGTTAAGAATGTACGCAAGGGCATAGGAAATATTGCCGGTGTTACCATACCTGTTTATGAAGGAGCCGATTTTTCACGCGGCGATTATGACTTATACTCGGTTCCTTTGTGGATAGACCTTGCTGCAGACAGGATGGAAAAGGCTCTTGCCTATGATCTGGAAGCAGTAGTATTAGAAGAACAGGTAAGGCTTCTTTTAATAGAACTTAGAACTACAACACAGAGAGTTAATTTGTTCGAAAAGGTCAAAATTCCGGAAACAAAGTCGAATATAAAAAAAATATCTGTATATCTTGGTGATCAGCAGGTTGCTGCCGTTGTACGCGGTAAAATTTCCAAGAAAAACCTGGAAGCTAAGGAGGCAGCCTCTTGATAGTACCTATGAAAAAAGTCTCTTTAGTTGTTCTTGACCGGTATAAAGAAACAGCTCTTAAAAAACTCCGCTCTCTTGGTCTTGTACATATTGAACAGATGCAGGGAGACAGTGAAAAACTTTCTATAGCTAAATCAGAGTACGGCCGTCTTGAACTGGCTTCTATTTTATTATCTGATATTAAAGTTGATAAAAAAAATAGTATTGCCTCTGTATCTCTTACTACAGAAGAAGCTTTACTAAAAGCAGAAGAAGTAATTAACCTTTTTGAATCAAAGAAAAACTTTACAGAAGAATTAAGTAATGCATTAAAAGAAAAGGAAAGGCTCATTGGCTGGGGCGGTGTACGTCCTGAAGATTTTGAGTATCTTTCACAGAAAGGTTTGTATTTGTCTATGTTCGAGATTCCATCAGAATCATATACAAAAATTCCTGAGTCTGTAAAAACTATCTATGTATCTCGAACTAAGTCATTAACACGTTTTTTAACACTTAATGATACAAAAGATAAACCGGAATTTCTTCCGCCTGAAGCATTTTCTGTTCCTATGCCGGATATTTCTACAGAATTAATTGAAGAAAATATTGCTTCATACAAAAATGTTCTTGCAGATATTTCTTCAGATATTATTTCTGCTACCGGGTATATTTCTTCTATAAAAAAAGCATTATACTCATATGAAAAAGATATTGAGTTTGAAAATATCTTTTCGGGAATGGACATAGACGCTTCCGAAACGTCTCACGCAATAACCTGGCTGACAGGTTTTATACCCGCACAAGATACTCCAAATTTGACAGAACTTGCGAAGAAAGAGCATTGGGCTCTTCTGTTGAGCGATCCGTCCGATGATGATGAGGTTCCAACAAAGCTTAAGAATAATAAACTTGTAAGCCTTATTTATCCTGTTACTGACTTTCTTGGAACCGTACCAGGATACCGAGAATATGATATATCAGGCTGGTTCCTGCTTTTCTTTTCGATCTTCTTCGGAATGATATTCGGCGATGCGGGCTATGGTACATTGCTCTTGATTCTAGGCCTGGTTCCTGTTTTAGCTTCTTTGTTTAAGGGCAAGAAACCATCCGAGATGTTTGTACTCCTGTGTTTATTGGGACTTTCAACCCTGCTCTGGGGCGTTGTGACCTGCACATGGTTCGGTATAGACCCGGCTATGTTGCCTAGGTTTTTTACTGATATTTCCTTTATGCCTCTGTCTAACGCAAACCCCGACAAGACAATACTTACGCAGAATATTAAGGTCTTTTGTTTTACGTTAGCTCTTTTACAGATGTCAATAGCACATATAAAGGGAATTATAAGCAAC